>JBATTG010000113.1:0-9907 GCA_049670425.1 Proteocatella sp. | reverse complement strand
GCTACTAATCTATGAATTATTCCATGTGTACATCCTGGACAGTAGTGAGTTGTTACATCTGTCAATCCTTCTGTTCTTTTAAATACAACTGTCATTATTTTCCACCCCCTATTAATTCCATTGCTTTATCTACGATTTGCATTGGATCTGGAACCATTCCGCCGGCTCTTCCTACAAAATGAACTGGAATCTTGCATTCTACAGCCAGTTTTACATCGTCAACCATCTGTCCCATGCTCATTTCTGCGCATATCATGTGGCTTGCCTTAAGGTTTTCGAATGCTTTGTTTGGATATGGCCATAGAGTTTTAAGTCTTATAAGTCCAGCTTTAACGCCTTCTTTTCTAAGATGATTAACGGCATTTTTAGCTATTCTTGCAGTTGTGCCATAAGCTACCATCACTATGTCTGCATCTTCTACCATATAGTTTTCATACTGTGCTTCTTTTTCTTCTACTATTTTATATTTTGCATCAAGTCTTAGGTTGTGTTGCTCAAGTACATTAGAATCAAGATAAAGTGAATTTATTATGTTCGGCTTTCTTGTTCCATTTGTTCCAGTAGTAGCCCAAGTTTTATCTTCTGATTTTCTTGGTGTTGCTTTTTTAAACTCTACTGGCTCCATCATCTGACCAATCATTCCGTCAGCTACTACCATTACTGGCATTCTATAATGATCCGCAACTTCAAAGGCTTCTTGTACCATGTCTACAGCTTCCTGTATAGATGCCGGTGCATAGACAATATGTCTATAATCGCCATTTCCGCCACCTTTAGTTGACATGTAATAATCTGCCTGAGATGGTTGTATACTTCCTAAGCCCGGACCACCTCTCATCATGTTTACGATTACAGCTGGAAGTTCAGCTCCCGCTATATATGTTATTCCTTCTTGCTTAAGTGAAATTCCCGGAGATGATGATGATGTCATTACTCTGGCACCTGCTCCAGATGCACCATATATCATATTTATTGCTGATATTTCTGATTCAGATTGAATAAATGTTCCTCCTACTTTCGGAAGTTCCCTTGACATGTATTCTGGTATTTCATTCTGTGGGGTAATTGGATAGCCTGCAAAAAATGTACATCCTGCCTCAATAGCAGCTTTTGCAACAGCTTCATTCCCCTTCATAAGTATTTTCGCCATTTTAATCCTCCTAATATCTCTCTACTGTAATTACACTATCTGGACACATAAGCGCGCAGCTTGCACAACCAATACATTTTTCTTCATCATTTACTGCTGCAACGTTGTATCCCTTATCATTCAAAATAGTATTATCTAAGAATACTATTTTCACAGGACATGCTGTTACGCATAAACCACAGCCTTTGCAACGTTCTTGATTGAATATAACTTTTCCCTTTGCCATTATAATTCCTCCTATAACATTTTTATATTTAAAATAGCTCTCGCTAATTTAATCACATCCAGTCTTCCCTCATAATCATACTTATCGGCATTATCATGTTTTCAATATCCATTTTTTCTAACTTTGCGCCATATTCAGAATATTTTAAATTGAGTGAAATCGTTTTCCTGAACTCTTCTTTTTTATCCCAATAAGTTATGTACCTTATTGGGATATTTGTTTGCTTCTCGATTTCACTTACTAATGATATGCCTTCTTCTATATCCACCTCTTGAGTATCTCTCAAAAAGTGGGTGTTGCTTACTAATCCAGTTACCTTCAAATTACTTTTCGACTCTATATCTCTGATGTACTGTATCACCTTGTGAGGTTCATCTGTATATTCTCTATTTTTATTTACCACCATAAACATATCGTATTCATATTTTTTTATATCATCACTCATTCGACCTAAAACTTTTGCTCCGATTTCATCTCCGCCGACATCTATTATATACTCATATCTTTCATCGTACATAGGTCTTACTATGTCGGCTGCAATTGAAGGAAGGTCTAATGAACTATTTTTTAATATGCTTGAAAAAGATTCAATACCATATTCTTTAAGCATGTCCTCTTTTTCTCTTGATCTGAAATAAGGATTTACTACATCAATATCGGCTATTGCAACTCGTCTTAAAGTATTTTTTTCCAGAACATCCGCAGAATCACTTTGAGTTTTTTTATTAATTTCATCAATTTCTTTTGATAGTTTAATTGCATAATTTACTGCAAACTCAGTTTTTCCACTTCCATAGTGACCAACAATTATTCTTATTCGTTTATCATTTGTAAGCATCAGTTACCTCTTTATCATTATTTGCTGAGTCTTATATACTCTTTTGCGATTTCTTCTTTATTAAGAACTCTAAGCGCACCTTCAGCAAGTGCAATCATCTCATCCTCGCCTGGATAAACAATTACCTCTGCCAGTTTAGAAATTCTTTCTTTAATCCAAGTTGTCATCATTTCAGAATATGCTATTCCACCGGTTAATATAATTGCATCAACATCACAATTTAAAACAGCGCAGCTAGCTGCAATATCCTTGGAAACTTGATATGCCATTGCCTCATAAATTAGTTCCGCTTTTTTGTCTCCACCTTTTATAAGCGCTTCAACTTCTCTTGCGTCATTTGTATTCAAATAGGCTACAAGACCACCATTTCCCTTTATTCTTTTTTTAAGATAATCTTTTGTGTACTTTCCGCTGAAACATAACTCTATCATCTGTCCAACAGGAAGGCTTCCTGCTCTTTCAGGCGAAAATGCTCCGTCTCCATCGAGTGCATTATTTACGTCTACTACTCTGCCTTTTCTATGAGCTCCTACAGACACTCCTCCACCAAGATGGGCCACTACTACATTTACTTCGTCGTATTTCTTTCCTGCTCCTTTTGCAAATCTTCTTGCTACTGCCTTTTGATTTAGGGCATGAAATATTGAGATTCTTTCTATTTCCGGGATACCCGATATTCTTGCAATATCATCCATCTCATCGACTACAACTGGATCTACAATGAACGCTGGAACAACTGCCATATCAGCAATTTCTTTTGCAATTATTCCTCCAAGATTTGATGCATGCTCTCCCTGAATCCCTACCGCTAAATCTTCAAGCATTACATCGTTAACTTCATATGTTCCGCCTTCCATTGGCATCAGAAGTCCACCTCTGCCTACTATGGCATCAAATCCATGAGGACTTATTCCTACTTCTACCAACGACTCTATAATTACTTCTTTTCTGAATGATTTTTGTGCAGCAACATTCTCATATTTCTGTATTTCTTCATTTGAATGTCTCAATGTTTTTTCCATGATAAGGTTCTCATTTGAAAAAACTGCTATTTTAGTTGATGTCGAACCTGGGTTGATAGCTAAAATCTTATACTCTTTCATTGTTTATCCTCCAAATTTTTAAAATTTATTTGAATATAGTACTGCAAGTGCAATGGAATACATTTTAGTTTCTTCTGAATCTGCTCTTGATGTTAAAACTATAGGTTTTGAAGTTCCTAATATTATTCCAGCAATTTTAGATTCAGAGAAATATGAAATTGATTTGTAAAGAACGTTTCCTGCTTCAATATCAGGCATAAGAAGTATATCACATTTTCCTGCAATAGGATCTGTTATTCCTTTATGGTGCGCTGCTTCTTCATTAACTGCATTATCAAGAGCAAAAGGTCCTCCTACTATGCAGTTCTTTATTTCTCCACTCTTATTCATTTCAACAAGCGCTTGAGCATCAAGTGTAGCCGGCATCTTTTCATCCACCTTCTCCTTTGCACAGACTACTCCAACTTTTGGTACTTCAATTTCCAATGCCTGCGCCAGTTTTACAGCGTTTCTTATTATAGCTGCCTTTGTAGTAAGATCTGGGCTGATATTCATAGCGGCATCTGTAACAAACAGGAGTCTGTCATAGCCTGGAATTTCGAATACGCCAGTATGGCTTATTGGACTTCCGGTTCTAAGTGATAGTTCTTTATTAAGTACTGCTTTAAGGACAATAGACGTATCCACAAGCCCTTTCATCAATATGTCTGCTTTCTTATCTGATACTAGTTTTGCCGCTATTTTCGCAGCTTCTACATTATCTGACTCATTTATTATTTCATACTTATTATAATCAATATTTAATTTATTGCAAATACTAATTATTTCTTCTTTATTTCCCACCAAAGTTGCATCAGCTATTCCTGCTAGGTTTGCCATGTCTACGGACATGAGCACATCATCATCCTGAGCACATGCTACCGCTATTCTTTTAGGTCCATTTTGCTGGGCTCTTTTCATTATTTCATCAAAATTTTTCATTTCTTCCTCCTAATTATTTCCTAATAATGTTATCACATCTGGTGTCATTTTAATATTTACAATTGGAAATTTAATCTTATACTGCATCTTGTATTCTTTCTGTTCTACAGTATTGTCAATGAATATCTTTATATCATCGAAATTTATTTTTTCAGAGTACTCTTTCCCCGCTGTTAGCTTAACTTCTACAGTTTCGGGTAGCATTTTTTCTATTTCCTCTGTTTTCGCTTTTCCAATCAAGTTTATTTTACTTTTTGGAATTTCTATAGTATATCCACTAACTTCACTTTCAATTGAATTTATTTTAATTTTTTGAACAGACATTTTTAAATCTTGAATTCTTTCTAAATTATATGATACCCCATCCACACCATTGAATTGACTGATTTTTATCGGTATTGTAGATACTTCTTTTATGGAATCTACTACATCCTCTTTACCTTGAATCTGAACAATTTTAGTATCCGATTCAAAAGATTTGTTATTTACAACATTATTTTCTTGATCCACAAAAATTAATTTTATAGGGACATCCTTTACCTTTTCAACATCAACATCAACAATTATAGATGCATTTCTAATTGTCACACCTTCTACAACATGATTTTTTTCATCAACAGGCACCAAACTCACTTTGCTGCTGAAGCTCTTGTTGTTATTTTCCAGTTTCACTTTTCCAACCAAATTAAACACCTTTTCAACTTGACTTTGAGGTCCCTCTACATATAAACTGGTCTTCCCTTTCCTGATTTCTCCTATAGCATAATCTTTCTGCAGGCTTCCTTCTGTCTCAATTAAAATATCTTTATTGCTAATTACAGAATTTTCAAGTATTGCCTCTATTGTCAGCGGATTTATGCTATATTCAATTTCATTTGGAGTTTCAATCGTTATCTCCATGGTATTTACTCCCTGTTTAGGATCGTATATTTCACCCTTAGGTATTACTCCATTTCTAATGTATTCATTCAGCGTAGATCTTTTTGCTCTAAAATCTACTTTAACGCTAAAATTCTGACCATAGGCAAAGGTAAGCCCATCATCTCGAATTTCATTCATGTTAGTGATAGTTTCTACAGAAATATTTTCAAAACTTCTTATGACTATTGGATCTACTTCCGACATGACATATAGCCACATTGTAAACGCAAAAATTATGGAAAATAATTTTATTTTAAAATTGTTTTTAAAGTGTTTCAGCATTTATTCTCCACCCTTTCTGAACAATTTTCTTTCATAACTTCTTTTAAGATTTTTTTGTAGATATATTTCCAGGCCTTCTATACCCATATTTTTAAACAACTTCCCATTATCAGCTATAGATATATCACCCGTTTCTTCAGATACAACAAGAGAAACACAATCTGATTTTTCACTTATCCCCAGTGCTGCCCTGTGCCTTGTTCCAACTTCCTGGTTTAATTTGCTGTTTTCAGTAAGTGGCAGAAAACATCCTGCCGCCATTACCTTATCTCCTCTTATAACAACCGCTCCATCATGAAGTGGTGTATTTGGCATAAATATATTTATTAATATCTGCCTGCTTATAATTGCATCTATCAGTGTGCCAGTTTGTATTATTTCATTTAAACCAGTTTCTCTTTCAAAAATAATAAGAGCTCCTATTTTAGCTTTCGAAAGTGAATTCGCTGTATGAACTATTTCTGTCACTATATTATCATAGTTTATATTGCCATCTCCATTAGATTTTATAAGAAATTTGGTTCTCCCAATATGTTCCAGGGCTCTTCTAAGTTCAGGCTGAAATACAATTAAAAGTGCAATAAGTCCAACTGTCATAGTATTTTTCAAAATCCAGTGAACTACTTGAAACTGCATCAATTCCGAGATTTTGCTAGCTAATAATAATATTACTATTCCCTTTACCAGCTGCTCTGCCCTTGTTTCCTTTATCAACAGATAAACATTGTAAAAAACGTAGGCAACAATTAATATATCTATTATATCAAATATGCTGACATTCACTATTATATCTTTTAATTCCCACATAATCTTTAGGCTCCCCCCATTTCTTCATAATATCATTTTTATATTATTTCATACTTAAGCCTTTATTTCAATAGTAATATGAAGAATTTACTTATACTGCATTCCTCACACCGGTACTTAAATCATTAATTTTCGATATTGTTTTATAAATTTATTGATTTGCAGTTTTCCATATTGCATTTTTATGATATTATAATATATATGCTATTAATATGCATCCATAGCTCAGTTGGACAGAGCAGCGGCCTTCGAAGTCGCGTGTCAGGGGTTCGAGTCCCTTTGGGTGCACCAAATCAGATGGAAACTACTATTCATGCATTTCGAATATTAGTTTCCAAATTTATTTAATTTTTTTCAGCTAGGAGGATTTCTATGGCTATAGTTTTAATTGCAGACGATAATAAGCTAATAGTCTCCATTTTGGACAACTATTGTAAAAAAGAGGGCTACGATACCGTTTTAGCATATGATGGAGAATCCGCTTTAAATATATTTAATGAAGTAAAACCCGATATAATTCTTTTAGATGTTATGATGCCTAAGAAAGATGGATTTGAGGTATGCAGAGAAATAAGAAAAATTTCTAACGTCCCTATAATAATGATTACTGCCCGAGGTGAAGATTTTGAAAGAATTATGGGATTGGACATAGGTGCCGATGATTATGTGGTAAAGCCATTTTCACCAGGAGAAGTCCTCGCTAGAGTAAAAGCTATTCTTCGAAGAATTACATTTGAAGAAAAAACTCCAACCATTTTCACCTGCAACAATCTTATTATAAATATTAATGATTACAGCGTAAGTATCGATAAAACATCTGTTCCTTTAACAAAAAAAGAATTTGAACTCCTTTGGACACTTGCCAGCAATTATAACAAAGTATTTTCCAGAGATGTTCTCCTGAATATGCTTTGGGGATATAATTATTTTGGAGATACCCGAACCGTAGACTCTCATATAAAACGTCTACGATCTAAAATAGATGAATACCCACACTCAAAATGGGATATTAAAACAATTTGGGGTGTAGGCTATAAATTTGAGGTTATTGAATAATGGCAAAAATAAGTATTTTTACTTAAAATGTCCTTATTTTTTTTAGTCATAATTTAATTATATTAACTGCTCTTTTCATTATGAAATAGAGCTTTTTTTTATTACATTCCTGTGACTTTTAAAATTTAGCTTATATACTGTATTGATTTTGTGATATAATATATAGGATTAGGAGGTTCTCATAATGGACAAAGATTTAGAAAAAAAGCCACAAAAAAAGAAGAAAAAAAGAAAAATAAATTTTTTGAAATTAATATCATTAATACTCTTTACAGCAATAATAATAGGTGGAATTTCTACAATTGGGGTTGCTCTAATTGTTGTAAAAACTGCCGAGCCCATTGATCCAAGCAAAATTTCAGAATTGCTGGATGAAAGCTCTTTCATATTTGATGACAAAGGTATATTAATAGAAAAAATTTCCAACGGCGAATATAGTAGCGTAGTTCCACTTCAACAAATACCGGTTAATCTTCAACAGGCTGTAATAGCGATAGAAGATGAACGTTTTTATGAACATGACGGTGTGGATGTGCAAAGAGTTTTTGGAGCACTTTGGTATGATATTAAAACCATAAGTTTGGCGCAGGGCGCTTCGACAATAACAATGCAGGTTGCAAAAAATCTTTATACCACAATGGACAAAACTTGGACACGAAAGGTTAAAGATGCTTACTATGCACTTGAAATTGAAAAAGTCTTAAGTAAAAATCAAATTCTACACGCCTACCTTAATACTATTGGTCTTGGAAGAGGAACAAGAGGTGTTGAGGCCGCATCACATGTATATTTCGACAAGGATGCATCCGAGCTTAACCTGGCGGAATGTGCAATGATTGCCGGCATTACAAAAAATCCATATAAGTATTCCGCTTATATGACAGCTTTGATTACTCCTGAAGATGATTTTAACGGCATGCAGGTAAGCCTCATACCAAGTAATGAAGAAACCACAGAACCAACTTCAGAAGATATTAGAATGTATGGTTTACTTCTTAAAAACCAGTTAATTTCCAGCCTTGAATATAATCAATTAATCAAAAACGATTATTATGCAAGAAAAGCAATCTTGAATCCAGATTCGAAAACCAGACAAGAAGTCGTATTAAAAATGATGCTTCAAAATGAATATATTACTGAAACTCAATATAACGATGCCGTTTCTTTTCCGATAGAAATCACCTTGGGTAAAAGAAAGCAAACAAATATGTCCTCTTATTTTGCAGACAAAGTAAAAGCCGAAACAATGAAGGCCTTGGTTTCAGTCGGATATACAGATGAGGATGCCCAAGAGATATTATACAGTGGCGGTCTAAGAATTCACTCTACCCTTGACAGTAAAATACAAAACATATTGGAAGATGAAATTAACAATCCATACAACTTTCCTGGAAGTTATATAGATTCAGATGGTATCCCTCAGCCACAGGTGGCGTCAGTAATAATGGATCAATATACAGGAGGAGTTAAGGCCTTAGTTGGAGGACGCGGTATAAGCGGCAATAAAATATATAACAGAGCCCTTAATCCACGTCAGCCCGGTTCTTCTATAAAACCTGTCGCAGTCTATCTGCCAGCTCTTGAAAATGGATTTACAGCTGCCAGTGGAATTGTAGACAAACCTATAAAAAATGAAAAAGATGAATATTGGCCTAAGAACTTCGGCAGATATGAAGGTCCTACTACTTTGAGAAATCTTGTAATAAAATCTTCCAACGTCGGCGCTGTTCAAGTAGCGCAAGAGCTAGGAACTAAAAAAATGATTGATAATTTAAAAAACATGGGGATATCCACCGTGGTTACAAGGGATATGAATTCAAGTGTAAATGACGAGAATCTCTCTCTCTCACTTGGTGGAATGACTAAAGGTGTTACACCTTTAGATTTAACTGCAGCATATGCCGCAATTGCAAACAGCGGAAAATATATTAAGCCTGTGTTTATAACTAAAATTGAAAATACAAATGGAGCCGTATTATATGAAAACACTCCAGTTACAAGGCAGATTTCAACTCCGCAAAATGCTTTTATAATGACTGATATCATGAAAGATGTAGTAAATCGTGGTACTGGCAGAAGCGCAAAAGTAAGCAATATGACCACCGTAGGCAAAACCGGTACTACCAATGATGAGAAGGATATCTGGTTTTCAGGTTATACCCCATATTACACTAGTGCCCTTTGGATTGGTGAAGACCAGCCTAAAGATATGAACCAATCCAGCAACGTTCCATCTGCACTCTGGGGTAAGATAATGAACAGAGTCCATTCTGGACTTCCAGCTAAAAACTTCACCAGCCCCTCAGGAATTGTCAGTGCCAACATTTGTCTTGAAAGTGGATTTTTAGTCGGTCCAAATTGCACCCGAAAAGACAGCGAAATCTTCGTTTCAGGTACAGTTCCAACAAAAGTTTGTAGTATTCATGCTCCAATTGTTGCAGACGGACTATTGGATGACGAGACCCTTGCAAAAGCGGCTAAAGGAGATAAAAAAAATCCTGGAGATAAGAAAAACTCAGGAGATAAAAAAAATCCTGGAGATAAAAAAAACGAAGTTCCGATAGACCCAGACGATTCAAACAATAATGAAACTTCCGGAACAG
>JBATTG010000112.1:0-5447 GCA_049670425.1 Proteocatella sp. | reverse complement strand
ACTGTGGATACTGCAAAAAACACAGAGGATGTTCAATCAAGGATGATATTCAAAACATGTACCCGGAATTTAACGACTCCGATGCAACCATAGTGGTAACCCCGATATACTTCGATGGGACCCCGTGGAAGCTTAAGGCACTCATAGACAGGCTCCAGGCGATATATAACAGCAAGTATGTGCTCAAGGATTCACTGATAGACAGGGATAAGAAGCGAAATGGGTTCGTAGTATCAATTGCAGGAGGGCCACAATACGATACTCAGTTCATTGGGAATGACCTTGTCATGAAGTTCATGTTCCGAAGCATAAATACGCAGTATGCAGAGCATATAAAAATAGCAAATACCGATGAGCAGATGGCGATAAAAAATATATCTTCACTTGAGAAAATAGACGGCATGCTGTCAACGTTAATCTAAATAAAATAACATACAGAAAGCAGGATTTGAATGTACAGAGACCAAATGAAAAACACACTAGAAGATGTAAAAGCAAGATTTAAATCGGACCTTCACACCCATACCCTGGTAAGCGGTCATGCCTACACAACCTTTATGGAAAATGTAGACCATTGCAGGAAATGCGGCATAAAAGTCCTTGGAACATCCGAGCATGGGCCAGAACTTCCAGGAAGCCCTCACCAGTGGTATTTTAATAACATGAGAACCATACCAAGAGAAGTAAAAGGCGTGACAATCCTCAGAGGATGTGAGCTCAATATTATGAATAAAGAAGGCGATGTAGACCCGGAATTCGCTGATTACAAGAGATCACTGGACTACTGCATAGCGAGCTTTCATGAACCCGTGTTTATCCCATCGACGATGGAAGAACATACTCAGGCGATAATAAATGCCGTAAACAGAAACAAGGAAATCCTGATTCTGGGACATTTGGGAAATCCTAATTATCCAATCGACATAGAAAAAATAGTAAAACATGCAAAAGAAAAAGATATCATGATTGAAATCAACAACTCATCTCTTGGAAACGGCTCGAGAAAAGGAAGCAAAAGCAACTGCAGGGACATAGCAGCTGTCTGCAAGGAGCATGGAACGAAGATAGTACTGACATCAGATGCCCATTTCAACCTTCAAATCGGAGAATTTGACAGAGCAATAGGCATACTTGATGACATAGACTTTCCAGAAGAACTTATCATGAATGAACCGTCAAAACTGATAACCTACCTTCAGGGCAAAGGCATAGCCATGGACATAGATGTAAGAAGAGTCCTGTAGGAACCTTGGTAAATTTCGAAGCCAATCAAAAAAAGAGTATTTTCAAAACCACTTGAAAGGTTTTAAAATACTCTTTTTTTTAAAAAATATTTATCTGTTAATGAGTTTTGTCAAACTTATTTTTAAACAGACTGGTTTTTAATGAAATTTTTACTTGTTTCCAAACGTAGTCAAAAACAGTTTCTTCGCCGGGGTCCTCATAAGCGCTGAATAAACCACCATGGCTATTACAAACCCAAGCACAAACTGCACCATGTTCCAGGGCACGCTGAAAGCTGAAACTGCGAAGTTGCCGTATAATATTCCGCCTGCGATATAATATGCAAATACCATCCAAAGTCCTGCGAAAGTCATGGATATGATGATGTATATCGGAACGGTTATATTATTCTTACGCTTCATGTATATTGCAGAAATAACCAGAAACAGAGGTATAAACAGGGCGCCTACCATAATTTGAGACTGTACAGCATCGATAAAAGCAGGCAGCGCATTTGCTGAAGCCAGTTCTGCACTTGTAGCCAGTCCCGTCGGGTCAGAAAGAGCCTCTGATGAAAGTATTCCTCCTATTGCAAAGTTGAATCCGAGCCATGCAATTGCTGTGGCAAAGCTGATACCCACAATATTTTTGTTGTTGTTTTTAGAAAGTTCTATGCATATTCCCATTATTACGGCCATAAGCAGTTTGATAGCAAGCGTCCATGGCGCCCAGTTGGCATATCCCAAAAATAAATCAGCCATCATAGAACCGACTCCGGCAGCAAAGCCGCCTCTTTTCCATCCTAAAAGCAGTACGGAAATAAAAATCATGCTGTCTCCAAGATGAATGTATCCGCTCGTAAATGGAACTGGTACCATAAGAAACATAGTGGCAATAGTAACTAATGCCGTCATAAGGCCTGTAAGAACAAGCAGATTTGTTTTTTTACTCGAAACTCTTGAATTATCCATATAAAATACCTCACTTAAAAATTTAAAATTTCATAAATTAATACCTTGATTTCTGAAATGGTAAATAAAAAAACTCATATTTAACAGACTGCCATTTGATTCATCGGAATCAAAGGTTTCTATGAATTCAGTCATAAATTATGTAGATTGACAATTCAGAACATATAATATATTATACAATGAATTGTATATTAAAAAAGAGTCAGTTTTTTAAATTTTCAAGAGTACAGTTTGGAAGAGGAGGAAATATGAAAGAAATATTACCGGTACTTGATTACAACAGGGAAGAGCCGTTGTATCTGCAGTTGTATAAGTATATAAAGAATGAAATACAAGAGAGCAGGCTAAAGCCTGAAGAGAAACTTCCTTCAATAAGGAGTTTTTCTGAAAAGATAGGAGTCAGCAAGACCACGATACAGACGGCCTACGACCAGCTACTCATAGAGGGATACATATACAGCAAGATTAAATCAGGCTATTATGTGAGCCAGATAATAACCGAAGAAAAGTATGAGAACCAGGATGTCGAGAAGCTTAATAATGAAAAGCAAATCGAACCTTATTTAAAGCAAGAATATCTGAAATTCCATGATGACACTTCTTTTGATTTTATAAAGTGGAAGAAATGTAGCAATCACATACTGACATATAATACCAGAGAACTGCTTACCGAAGCGGATGTCCAGGGAGAACTCGAACTGAGAGAAGAAATCGCAAGATACGTGTACCAGTCAAGAGGCGTATACTGCAGGGCAGGAGAAATAGTAATCGGAGCCGGGATACAGCAGATAATAGTAATGCTCTCAGTTCTGCTCAAAAAACTGGACAAGCAGAGCATAAGCTTTGAAAATCCAGGTTTCATGCTGAGTCAAAATATATTTAAAGACTATTCATACCGAGTTTCTTCAATCGATTTGGAGGATAATGGAATAAACATAGACATCTTGAAAAAGCAGGATCCCGACATAGTATATATTAGCCCATCCCACCAGTTTCCTACAGGTGCAGTGATGCCTATCGCTAAAAGGATGCAGATACTGAGCTGGGCTATGGAAAATGAAAAATATATAATAGAAGATGACTATGACAGCGAGCTTAGATATACCGGAAAGCCCATTCCAGCGCTCAAAGGGCTTGATAAAAATGACAAGGTAATCTATATAGGCTCGTTTTCATCGACCCTGCTGCCTTCAATCAGGATAAGCTACATGGTGCTGCCAGAACCTATAAGATTCCTGTATTCCAATATAAAGGACAATTACACCCAGGGGTGCTCCAAGGTAGACCAGCTGATACTCAGTAAATTTATGAGAGAAGGCTATTATCAAAAACATATCAGGAGGATAAGAAGAATTTATGCAGAAAAAAGCAGCAGGATAACTTCTCTTATAAAGAATGAATATTCGGATGTCCTTAAGGTGGTAAGCAATCTATCAGGGCTGTATGTGATACTCGAGATAAATACCCAAAAATCAGAGACTGATATAGTCGATGAAATCAACAGCATAGGTGTCAAGGCGACGGCGTTCAGCCAATATGTAAAAGGCCTGAGCAAGGGAAGCAAACCGATAATAATGCTCTACTTCTTCAACCTCAACATCAGCAAACTTGATGAAATAATGAGTAAAATTGTACAAATAATTAAAGTTTAAGGTAAATGACGCAAAAAATCAAAAAAATCCAATAAAAGGATAAATAATTAACCTTTGAAATAATCCCATAATGCCTTGTAAACGTATTCGTGTAATGGTAGAATAAATATATTGAGCCAAATAAATTTGAGGAGAAATAAAATATGAAAATTTTAGCAATAAATCCTGGATCGACATCCACAAAAATTGCACTTTATGAAGACAAAGAATTACTGTTTAAGGAGTCATTGGAACATTCAAATGAAGAGCTTGCACAATTCCCGACCATAGCATCGCAATATTCAATGAGAAAAGAGCATATACTTGAAATTCTAAAGGACAGAGGCTACAAGATACAAGACCTAAGCGCTGTTGTAGGAAGAGGCGGACTTCTGCCACCTGTAAAATCAGGAGCTTATGAAGTAAATGATCTTATGGCAGATGTTCTGCTTAACAGACCGGTTCTTGAACATGCATCAAACCTGGGAGGACTTATAGCCCATGACATCGGAAAAACTGTGGGAATTCCAGCCTACATATACGATTCAGTTGCAGTAGATGAACTTCAGGAGGTTGCAAGAATAACAGGCCTTAAGGAGATTGTAAGGGGAAGCCAGTCTCACTGCCTCAACATGAGAGCCGCGGCAATGAAAACTTCTGAGGACATGGGAAAAACGTATCCTGAGCTGAATCTCATAGTCGCTCACTTAGGCGGAGGAATATCACTCAGCGCCCACCAAAAGGGAGCAATGATTGAAATTGTATCTGATGATGAAGGCCCTTTCTCTCCTGAAAGATCAGGGAGACTGCCAATCAAAAACTTCATAAAATTATGTGCAAAGCATGATGTAAAAGAACTGACTAAAATGGTAAGAGGAAATGGCGGACTCGTTTCGCTTCTAGGAACAAACAGCGCTCTTGAAGTTCAAAGCAGAATTGATGCCGGCGATGATTATGCAAAGCTTGTATATGAGGCTATGGCTTATCAGATAGCAAAATCAATAGGCGAGCTTGCCGTAGTTCTTGACGGAGAAGTCGATGCAATAATAATTACCGGAGGAATAGCCTATTCCAAGTTTATAACGGAATATGTAACTAAAAAAGTTAAATTTATAGCACCGGTAAAAATACTTCCAGGAGAAAATGAACTGGAATCACTCGCTTTTGGAGCATACAGAGTACTTGTTGGCGAAGAAAAAGCCAGAACTTTTGCAGAATAAATAACAACCACCTCCACCTTGAAAGTGGGGGTATTAGGTTGTAGATAGTTTCAATTTCTAAGGTAGTTATATTAAAGTTGTATTTATATAATAATTAGGAGGGAAAAAATGGAAATTAGGATGACAGCAAAGCACGCACAATGGCCAAGAGAAAATGACCCGATTTTTGCAATAGCAGGAAGAGCAAAAGAAGCTCAGGTAAAATATGGAAATGATAAAGTAATAGATGCAACAATAGGAGCGCTTGTAGACGACAGCGGAGCGCTTATATGCATGGAGAGCGTTTACGGAGTTCTTAAATCGCTTCCTAATGCAAAGATTGCAGCTTACGCAGCACTTGCAGGACAGCCTGACTTTCTTGAAGCCGTAGAAAAAGCATGTTTCAGAGAATTCAGACCAGA
>JBATTG010000111.1:0-2935 GCA_049670425.1 Proteocatella sp. | reverse complement strand
TCTATGTTTGCAAAATCAACTGCTTCTCCAAGTCCGTATCTTGTGAATAGAGTTTTTGTGATTGCTGCTGTTAGTGTAGTTTTACCGTGGTCAACGTGTCCGATTGTTCCAACGTTAACGTGTGGTTTATTTCTTTCAAATTTAGCCTTAGCCATTGTATTAGTCCTCCTCAAATATTGTTACGTAAATTATTTTTATTTGTTTTTTTGGAGCTCACGAGCGGATTTGAACCGCCGACCTCCGCCTTACCAAGGCGACGCTCTACCTACTGAGCCACGTGAGCACAATTACTCTTTATATTTTATATAAATTTAGTGGCTTTTGTCAATAGTTTATTTTAATTTAAACTAAGTAATTCGAAAATACAAAATTAATTCCAAATTTGTTAGAGCCTCACTCATATGAAGTAATTGTACCACTAATATTAGTTTTTTACAACCATAAATACAATAAAAATAATAGCTATATACAACGTCTGACGGAGGTACATAGCTATCATGTTATTACAGCGTTCTCAAGGCTTCTACAATTTCTGTTTTGTCCATGGTTTTCTGGTCTTTGAACTTTATTATTTTAGCTGGAATCCCTGCAACCACAGCTCCTGCTGGAACATCATCTACTACCACGGCTCCTGCGGCAACCACGGCTCCTTTTCCAACTGTACAACCTTCAAGTACTACTGCATTTGCTCCTATGACTACATCATCTTCCACGGTTACTGGTTTTGCCGATGGCGGCTCTACTACTCCTGCCAGGACTGTTCCTGCTCCTATATGGCAATTTTTACCTACTATGGCTCTTCCTCCAAGTATGCATCCCATATCTATCATAGTTCCATCACCAATTTCAGCTCCTATGTTTATGATTGCCCCCATCATTATAATCGCATTGTTTCCTATATATACTTTTTCTCTGATTATTGCCCCTGGCTCTATTCTCGCATTTATATTTTTCATATCCAGCATTGGAATTGCGGAATTTCTACGGTCATTTTCGACTACATAGTCCTTTATTGTGCTTTTATTAGCCTCTATTACGGGATTTATGTCCTCCCACTCACCAAACACTACAATGCTGTTTTCTGCCCCAAATACCTTGCTGTTTGGAAATATCGGCATTTCCCCCTCATAGTTTATATACACTTTTACAGGTGTCTTTTTTTTCGATTCTTTTATATAGTTTATTATCTCATATGCGTCCATTTTTTCTCTCCTGTTCATATTGATTACAAAGTAAATTCTACCTTTATTCTGCTAAAGCTCAAAAGCCTCAGCAAGAACTTTTACCGCTTTTTCCTTCTGCGATGGATCCGTTGTAAATGATATTGATATTTCAGATGTTGTTATTTGATAATATGGTATGTTGTTTTTTGTAAGTGTATTGAATACCTTGGATGCTACCCCCGTGTGAGTTGCCATGCCTACGCCAACAAGCGAAATTATTATAAGGTCTTTTTTTACGCTGTATTCCAGATTTTTATGGATATCCCTCTTTTTTAAGACCTCCACGAATTCATCGGCCTGCACGTTTGAACAGCTGAAGGAAAACACGGCCTCACCATTAATTACATTTCGGTTTATCATATCCAGATTTATTGCATTTTCTGATATCAGTTCAAATATTAAAGACACTTGTTTCGAATCCGGTTCTGCACATGTAAATGTTATTATCGCGGTGTCTCCCTTTATTCCCATACCAGTCACGGGCATGTCTTCAAAATATACTGTTCTTTCCATAACATATGTTCCTTCCTTTTTTGCTGGATTTTCTAATGATTTTCCTAAATATAATTTTACCCCGTATTTTTTTGCAAGTTCCACGCATCTGGTTTCGAGTACACCTGCTCCCGATGCCGCCATTTCCATCATCTCTTCATATGATATCTGCGGAATCCTCTTTGCCTGCGGGAATAGCCTTGGGTCTACGCCGTAAACTCCATCTACGTCTGTGTATATCTCGCAGTCGCATCCAAGTTTTGCCGCTATCGCCACCGCCGTAGTATCGGAACCACCTCGGCCCAGCGTCGTTATGTGACCGTCCTCGGTTATTCCCTGAAATCCGGCTACTACTACGACTTTACCCTCATTTAGATATTGTTCCAACTTTTCCGTGTTAATTTCTTTTATAAAGGCTTTTGAATGAACATCGTTTGTTATAAATCCCGACTGAAAACCTGTCATTGATATGGCATCTACGCCTATGCTCTGCAGCGCCATAGCCATAAGGCTTACTGTCTGAATCTCACCTGTTGAAATCAGAGCGTCCATCTCTCTTTTTGAAAGATTTGTACCGATTTGATTTGCAAGGCTTATCAAAGAGTTTGTAGTCTTACCCATGGCTGATGCCACAACTACCATGTCATACCCGTTTTCCTTGTACGTCTTTATATGATTGGCTATTTCCATTATTTTTTCTATTGTTGCAACACTTGAGCCTCCATATTTGTGAACCATTCTCATTGCAATGTCCTGCTACTCAAAATATGGATAAATCTACCCATACCGAGATTATTCCCTGTTCAAGGTGTCCGATTTTGCTGAAAGCTACTTTCGTTTGATGTGACACTCTAAGGGCGTAAATTCCGGACTAGCCATCCGTACACACTTACATTAGCTTTACTATGCTATCTTGTAAATTTTTGCTTCTCTAAGATTAATACTGGCATTCATATCTCTATTGATTACCAATCCGCAGTCCTTGCAAATATAAACTCTATCAGAAAGTTTCAAGTCTTTCTTGACATTGCTGCAACATGAACATAGTTTGCTTGACGGATACAATCTGTCAACTACTCTAAGTTCAATATCATTTTCTTTACACTTGTTTGTCAATTTTACCCGGAACTCGTAAAATTTCTGCTGGGATACAGCTCTTGATAGATGGCGATTTTTCATCATTCCTTTTACGTTTAAATCTTCTATTGTAATCGAACTTG
>JBATTG010000110.1:0-11681 GCA_049670425.1 Proteocatella sp. | reverse complement strand
ATCGGGAAGGAGGCCATAGACATCGGCACCGCCTAAATTCTGCTTGTTAAGGTCAAACATTGTAATATCCGGATTGTCCTTAAATATCATGCAGGTTACTACCTTGTCGCCTATTTGAAGCGATTTGCCTGCGCTGTCTTTTTTGACATTTTTTCCTATTTTTACTATTTCACCAGTTCCTTCATGCCCTAAAACAACTGGTATCAGATTGAAAGGATCATTTTTGAATTCATGCGCATCTGTTCCGCATATTCCGCAGCCTTCAACCTTTACCAGTATGTCGTCATCCCCAAGTTCCGGTATCGGAAATTCCTTGATTTCATAGTTTTCCAAGGCAGTGAGCATTGCCACACGGCTTGTATCTGAAACTGATGGTGAGTTTGTTTTTTCATTACCGTTCATTCCCATGAGAACTTGCTTTATTATTGCTTCTATATTTGTAGCATTTATATCCATTGAATTCCCTCCTTTATCGTACACAAAGACTTTCTGCCATTACGCATTTCCTTCTCTTTGTGAACGTATTCGCTGACGTTAATCCTTCTCCCGTTCTGCTGGCTATCGTAAATGTACAGTAGCCCTCGCCTCCATAGCCCAGTGCTGCATACGATGGTGCATTTTTTACAAATATTGCCGTATCTATAGTTTTTCCAAAACGTGTGAGATTTTCTACATTTGTGGAATGCATATGAGCCGAATGGCGGTTGCCATGTTCAAGCCAGACGGCTTTTTCTATGGCATCATCTATGCACTTTGCCCTTACTATTCCAAGTATCGGCATCATCAGTTCCTCTGCAATCATCGGGTGTTCTTTTTCCCCTTCAAATATTATGCATCTGGTATCCTCCGGAGCCTTTATCCCTATCATCAAAAGTAGGGTTTTTGCGTCTTTGCCTACGCAATCTCTGTTCAACCCGTTTTTAGTCATCACCTTTTCTGAGAGTTTCTGGACTTCTTCCTCCGACGCTATATAGCTTCCATTTTCCTTCATATAGTACATCAGCTCATCTACGATGGAATTGATTGCTACGACCGCTTTTTCGGCTATACATGGAAGGTTGTTGTCAAAGGTGCATCCGTTTATTATGTCTTTAGCCGCCTTTGGTATATCTGCGGTTTCATCTACAAGCACCGGTGGATTCCCTGCACCTGCTCCTATTCCTCTTTTTCCCGAGGAAAGCACCGCCGTAACCACGCCAGGACCTCCAGTTGCCGCTATGAGATGTATATCTTTGTGCTTCATCATAATGTTGCTGGTTTCCAAAGTAGGATTGTATAATGAAACGACTATATTCTGCGGCCCTCCCGCCTCAAGCGATGCTTCATTAACCAGCCTTACTGCCATATTTGAAACTTTCAGAGCCGATGGATGGGGACAAAAAACTACGGTGTTGCCGCCTGCAATCATTCCAATGCTGTTGCACAGTATGGTCTCACTTGGGTTCGTACTTGGAGTTATGGCTCCGATTACTCCAAAAGGTCCCATTTCAACCAGGGTCAGCCCCCGGTCTCCTGACCAAGCGATGGTCGTGATATCTTCAGTGCCCGGAGTTTTTTGAGCGAGCAGCTGATGTTTTAATATCTTGTCTCCTACATTACCCATTCCCGTTTCTTCCACGCCTAACTGAGCCAGACATCCTGCATTTTCCATGGTTTTTCGTCTTATGTTGATAATTATTTTTTCTCTCATATCCATAGTCATTTTTTGCATTGATTTTTGTGCTTCTTTTGCCGCTTCTATGGCATCATTCATGTTTTCAAATAATCCCAGTTCTTGAGTTTGATATGACTGCGGACTTTGGTCCTTCGATACATTTATATTTGACATGACTTTTTCTATTATTTCTCTGAGTTCGCTTTCATTTACTGTCAATTCAAAACCTCCTCTTTCCAGCTATTTGAGCCCTAATTGCTCGATGACTTTTTTTGCGATTTCCGCTACCATATCCGGAGATTTATCCTTGCCCTGTGAACTCGAGCAGCTGTGGCAGCTTTTCTTGCCTTCTTTATTATTTTGGCATGTGTTGGCCGGATGCTTTCCTGTCATTCCAAACTCTCTTCTAAGTTCATATAATCTTTCAACCTGCTTGCCTGAAAGCTCTTTGGGTCCTCCCAGCTGTCTCGCCTGATACAGCAGCTGTGCGTAAAATTCAAGAGATTCCATTTTCATATAAGCTGCCAGGAGTGAATCCGAGTAGGAAAGAGCTCCGTGATTTTCCAAAAGCACTGCATCGAAGTACTGCAAATATTCGGAAACCGCATCTGGAATTTCTACGGTGGATGGCGTCCCATATTTTGCTATCGGCACGCATCCAAGAGCGATTACTGCTTCTGGCATTATAGGCTGAGTAAGGGGTATTCCCGCTATTGCAAATGAGGTGGCATAAAGCGGATGAGCATGGACTACTGAATTTACATCTGGCCTTTCCTTGTACACTCTCATATGCATCTTTATTTCTGAAGATGGCCTGTAACTTCCATTTGCCTGTATGACCCTGCCTTCTTTATCCACCTTGCAAATATAGTCCGGGGTCATGAATCCCTTGCTTACACCCGTTGGCGTACAAAGGAATTCATTATCGCTGAGCTTTACCGATATGTTGCCATCATTTGCAGCCACCATTCCTTTGTTGTATATGCGTCTTCCGATTTCGCATATTTCTTTTTTTACTTCAAATTCATTCAGCACTGGCTTTCCCTCCTCTTGTTTTCATTAAAATCCCGTTATTATTTCAAACTGTTTTCGTCCTAGGTTCTTGTTACCTGGCATACCGTAAAATCCAATTTTTCCCTGCAGTATTGCGTTACCGAATTAAGAGATGCTTCTACTTCAGAAATGCTTCCCGTTACGATAAGGGTTCCGCTGAATCTGTCTACAAATTCAAGCTCCACTCCTGATGCTTTGATTGCTATGTCTCCTGCTATTATCGCCGTCTCGCTGGGGCTCATCGTAATTATCCCTATGGCCGATTTTGAACAGTCAACATTAGGATTCATTCCCAATTTCTGATACAGTTTCTGGTCCGGGTTGGCAATTATGTGCGAAAGGGTAATCTGTTTACCAGGAACTATTTCTTGTATTATTCTCATCCTGTCTTCAAATGAAAAATCCTGTCTGCCTTCCAATTAAATTCCACCTTTCTTCTATCCTCCGATTTGCCCCTCAAGTCCTGTTGCCTTGACTACTTCAAGCAGCTGCTCCATGTATTCATTGGTCGGGAGTTCGAGGTTTTTAAGCGAATAATTCCTTCCAAGAGCGTCATACTTGTCCTGTCCCAATCTATGATATGCAAGCAGGTGCAATTTTGTTACTCCCCTGAGGCTTTTTGCAAATTCTGCTATGGCTGTTATTTCGTATTTCTGGTCATTGAATGAAGGAATCACTGGAATTCTTATGATAAGCCCGGCTCCTGCAACCGCGATTTTCCTTGCATTTTCTAAAATAAGTTTGTTGCCTCTTCCTGTGAACTTTTCATGTTTTTCCGGGTCCATATGCTTTATATCCATAAGTATTGTATCTATTTCCGGGAGTATGCTCTCTATAAGCTCAAAAGAAACGCCTCCTGTAGTTTCAATCGCTGTATTTATTCCACTTTCTTTGCAGGCATGAAGCAGGGCTTTTGCAAATTCGATCTGGCAGAGGCATTCTCCTCCCGAGAGTGTTACGCCTCCCTTTGACCTTCTGTAAAACGGTCTGTCCTTTTCTATAATCTCCATAATCTCTTTTACGGCAATATCCTGGCCAATTGTTCTGTTTTTTCCATTTACAAGCATATTCTCAACATCAAACTCCTGAGACTCTGGATTGCAGCACCATTTGCACCTGAATATGCATCCTTTGAAAAAAACTATCGTTCGAATTCCAGGTCCGTCGTGAACGGAGAACTTTTGAATGTCAAATATTCTCCCTTTAGTATTCAAATACTCTTTTTTCATAGCTCCTCCAGTTCCATTTTCTAAAATCCGCTTTGTTCAGTTCTTTTGATAATATCTTCCTGAAGCGAGCGAGATAGCGTGGTGAAAAGGGCACTATAGCCGGCAACACGCACTACAAGAGTTTTGTACTGCTCCGGATTTTTTTGAGCATCTATCAAGGTATCTCTGCTTACTACGTTAAACTGTATATGGCTTCCTTTTTGATCAAAATACGCTCTTATATATGCCGCAAAGTTTTCCAGCCCTGCTCTTCCGCTTAATGCAAGTGGATGGAACTTCTGGTTGAACAGCGTTCCGTTTGATGCAATATAATGATCCAGCTTTGCAACCGAATTGGCGGCTGCGGTAGGGCCATTTATATCCTTTCCTGCCGATGGGGATACTCCGTCGGCTACCGGCGTATGCGCGAGTCTTCCATCTGGCGTAGCTCCCGTCTGTGCTCCCAGCGGAACGTTTGCAGATACAGGATACAGTCCAGCCTGATAACTTCCGCCTCTTGGATTTCTATATTTTTCAAGAGGCTGCGTATAGGTGAAGGCCACATCTCTGGCAAAGGCATCGACTTCGTCTACATCATTTCCAAATTTTGGAATCGACTCTATCATGTCAAAAAGCTCGCCATACGCTTTTTGGTCTTCTTCCGATGGTCTTTTCAGCGATATTTCCCGAGATACCATCTGAGCAAGCTCCGATATATCCTGGCCGGAAAGCTGTTTTCCAGATTCCATTATGGCTTTGACTACCTCCTTTGTGAGGTGCTCCACCGATTGTGCGTCCGTACTTCTTCCAAAGTTGTTATCCAGGGCCTTTTTATACTCAGCCAGCGTTATATGTGCTTCGTCAAATACAAGTTTTTTTATTGAATAAAGCGAATCTGCCATATTTGCTATCCCAAAACCCTGAGGTCCTGTAAAATTGTATACGGCGCCTCCCTCCTGTACACTTTTTCCTCTTCCTATGCAGTCTTGTATCATTCCAGAAAGAAAAGGAAGCGGACATCTTTGGGCATGCGCCACATCTATTGCATTGTCTGCATTTACAAGAAGCGCTATGAAATATTCCATCTGAATTTTGTAGGCATTGTAGAATTCTTCAAAGGTTTTCATATTTTCTACACGCCCCGTTTGAGGTCCAAGCTGGATGCCTTTGTCCATTCCGTTGCTGAATACCATTTCCATAGGCCTGCACATATTGAAAAATGCGGCATCATGCCATCCGTCTGTTTTTCCGGCCTTTTGCGGTTCCACGCATCCTATAATGTTGTAGTCTCTTGCATCTGCCATTGAAAGCCCCCGGCTTATGAGCGATGGAATTATCACCTCATCATTATAGTATGCGGGAAGGCCTGTGCCATTTCTTGTAAGGGTCACTGCTTTTATCATAAATTCATGCGGTGTCCCGTTCCATACCCTTACTGAGAGTGATGGCTGCGGGAGCATCACATGCATTGAGGCTTCGATGCACATGTATGACAGCTCGTTTGTCACGTCCAGCCCCTGTGAGTTTTGTCCTCCTGCTATAAGGTTTTGAAAGAGTCCATAGCCTGCAAATCCTTCTGCAGAGCCTGCGTCTCTTACCTTGTTAAGGTCATTGAGCTTGACCCATATGCAGTCCATCAGCTCCTGTGCATGCTGCTTTGTCATCTTCCCTGACTCAATATCAGCTTTGTAATATGGATACATATACTGGTCAAATCGTCCTGGCGATATCGAATGGCCGCTTGATTCCATCTGCAGAAGCATCTGTATAAACCAGAATGACTGGCATGCCTCATGAAATGAACTGGCTCCATTTTCCGGCACCTTTGAACAATTGGACGCTATCTGGAGCAGTTCTGCTCTTCTTTTCTGATTATCACAGTTTTCGGCTTCTTCCAGAGCTTTTTCAGCGTATCGTCCTGCATATCTTATAACTGCCTGGTTGCTTTCTATGACGGATTTTAAAAATTTGCTTTTTGTCATGTAGTTTTCATCGGTTATTTTGCAGTTTTGCAGTTCCTTCTCAGCCTGGGCAATTATATCTTTCAGCCCCCTGCTTATGACTCTGTCATAACAAACAGTTACGTGTCCTACTCCATTGTAATAATAATTCCCCGGTGTAAATATATAATGGTCTATAGCCAGTTTGGTCTCCGGCTCCATATACGAGGTTGCCAGTTCGCTGGTAGTCTTCCCTTTCCAGTACTTGTATACCTCGCTCAGCGTTTTTTGAGTTTCCTTGGAAATATGAAAAGGATCAGCGCTTCTAGTTTCAAGAGTCTCAAATTCAGCTTCCAGCCAATCGAATGAGAATTCCGGAAAAACCTGGCATCCCCTTGGCGCTTTTGATGAACTTCCTACAATAAGCTCGTCTCGCCTTATCGTAATCGGTATATTGTCCAATATGTGTGCAAATGCCTTTGCCCTTCTGGTTATGATGGGGTATCCTTCTGTCTGCTTATATGACTCCGTAATCAAAACCGCTCTGTCACTTTCAATTTCAGGCATTTTTTCAAACAAGGCTTCTACAAGCCTATCTATTCTAGGAGATTTTGCAATTTCATAATCATTAGAATGATTCATGCTGCTCCTTTCATTTTCTATTCTATATGTCCCTATCTAAGTTTAAGTTCTTCCATTATTTTTTTTGCTATTTCCGCTACCATGTCTTCATTCTTTGGCTCGGACGGTACCATTTTGTCTCCTGGATGTCTTCCTGTAAGGCCATAATCCTTACGCATGCTGTATAATTTTTCTACTTCTTTTCTTGGAATTTCTTTTGGTCCTCCAAGCTGTTTTGACTGATAAAGAAGCTGTGCATAAAATTCTACCTGCTCCATTTTATGGTATGCTCCCAGAAGCGAGTCGGCATATGTCAGGGCTCCGTGGTTTTCCAGTAATACAGCATCATAATCCTGAAGATATTTTGAAACTGCATCTGGAATCTCTACTGTAGATGGAGTCCCGTATTCTGCTATAGGAACCTCTCCCAGTGCAATTACGGCTTCTGGCATTATCGGCTGTTTCAGCGGAATTCCCGCTATTGCAAATGAGGTAGCATACATAGGATGTGCGTGTACCACTGAATTTACATCTGCTCTTTCTTTGTAAACTCTCATATGCATCTTTATCTCTGAAGATGGCTTGTATCCTTTATTCGCCTGGAGGACATTACCCTCGGCATCTACCTTGCATATATATTCCGGAGTCATGAATCCCTTGCTTACTCCTGTAGGTGTGCACAAATATTCTCTGTCATTGAGCTTTACCGATATATTCCCATCATTGGCAGCCACCATGCCCTTGTTATAAATACGTCTTCCAATTTCACATATCTCTTTCTTGATTTCATACTCTGATACCATTGAAGTACCTCCTTGTTTTTTGTTTTATATTTTTGTTTCGTGTTGTTTTTGTTTGTATTTCGTTGTATTAATGTGATTATACCACCACACTGGACATAAAACAACTATAAACCGAAAATTTTTTATATTTTTTTCAAATTTTCAGTCAAGAATCAGGGATACTTCTAAAATTCCTTTGATTGTTGTAATAAATTGCCTGCTGCCACTTATTTTTTAAATTATTCCTTTTGTAATAACAATATTCGCATATATCGCTTTTTCTCCCGTAGCCACTACCGCAAAAGCTTTTTTTGCTCTTTCATAGAATGCAAAGCGCTCGATATATTCTATCGCAGGTCTTTTTTCATGATGGCTGTCCAGTATTTCATCGTATGCCTTCCATATTTCAGGAACTGCTTCATCGGCTTTTACCAATGCCATAAGTCCAAACGGCTTTTCACTGTATTTTATATCTAGGGGAAAAAGTTCCAGGATTGCATCAAGAAGTTCTGCAACCCCATGGCCATCTGCCCTTATAACCCTCTTTCCACAGGTTTCCGATGGAAAATTTCCATCTGCAAGGACTATTGTATCTCCATGCCCCATCTCCATGAGGGTTTTAACTAATTCCGGTGATAATATTTTTGGTATTTTATTAAGCATAGTCATCCTTTCTTTCTAAAAATCCCTCTCCACATCTGTTTTACAGACATAAAGAGGGAGAATTCATAAAATGAAATTTAAATTTTCTTATTCATATAGACAAGGTGCTATGCTTTCATCTGCCATATTTTCAGAATTGTACCACTGGCAACCTGTATCTACATCTTCTACTGGCTCGCCTTTCGCTGCAGCTACTGCAAGTTTGACAGCGTTGTATCCGATTGAAACTGGATCTTGAGTTACAGAACCATAGAATACATTGTTCTTGATGGCGTCTAATTGAAGTGCACCAGAGTCAAACCCTACTGCAGTAACTTTTCCTTCGCCAAGTTTATTAAGACCTTCGTTTGCGTTGATTATACATTTAGCTCCAAATTCATTTGAACCATATATAGCAACAAGATCTGCCTTATTAAGGAGTGTAAGTGCTTCTACTTTTCCAGCATTATCAGTAACTTCTGCCGGTATTCTTACTTCGATTATAACTTTGGCTCCATCTACCTTACGTGTGAATTTGTCATGACCTTCTACTGAAGTATTTGCATCTCCGATAAGCTCAGACATTTTATCAACAAAACCCGCTGTACGTTTTACTATTGAATCCGAGTTAGCCTCTTGAGAAACTACTCCTATTCTTACAACATTTGCCGGATCAGTAACCTGATCTTTGATTTTATCATACATTTTTTCTGCAGCCATCGCACCTGCAAGATAGTTGTCAGTTGCGGCATTTGCTACAACCGCTCCTTCTGGTGCCCCTGGAACGCCTGAATCAAATCCTATTATAGGTATGCCTTTGCCTTGAGCAACAGTTATGGCATCTATTGCTGCACTTGTATCAAGAGCTGCAAGCGCTATTGCTGATGGTCCCTTGTTGATTGCATTGTTGATTTGCTCAATCTGAGTTGCTATTGCGCCTTCGCCTTCTGGTCCCACGAAGTTAGTCTTAACCCCAAATTCAGTCGCTGCCTTTTCCGTTCCTTTAAGTACTGCCTGCCAAAAGTCGTGTTGGAAGCCTTTCGCAACTATTTCAACTGTTATTTCGCCTGCTGGCGCTTCAGTTGCCGGTGCTTCTGCTTCAGTCTTGCTGCAGCCTGTAAGTAGTGTTCCACAGGCAAGTACGGTTACCATCGTTAGAGCTGTTGCCTTTTTCCATCTTTTCATAATAATTCTCCTCCTATTATGTTACATTATATTTTTTCTGCTGATGCAGATAATGTACGTCAATTATTCTTCTTGCTTCTGTTTCGTACGTCAAAGTATACTGCTACTATTAATACAAATCCTGTTATAAACAATTGATAATGTGGCTGTAAATCTATGAATGGAAGACCTGTTTTTAATACACTCATTATAAATACTCCGACAAGAGTTCCAGTTATTGAACCATAACCTCCTGCAAGAGAGGTACCTCCGATGACTACTCCGGCTATCGCCTCAAGTTCAAATCCATTTCCAGTACCTGGAAGCACAGTTGAGTTTATGGCTGCATATGCAATCCCCGCAATTCCTGCAAATACTCCACTTATCACATATGCCAGAATCTCCCATTTCACTACATTTACCCCCGAGAGTCGAGTTGCCTCTTTATTGCTTCCCAGCGCCAGTATATACCTTCCTGGTTTTGATTTTGTAAGAAATATTGACATTATGATCATGGCAATGAGCAATAACACTATCCCGGTTGGAAAGCCTGCATCGATTCCAAACATTGGTCCGGTTCGAAATATCGATTTGTACCATCCGTCTGGACTTGATCTAAGAGGAAAAGTTACGCTCTGGGTTTTTGTTATGATTGACCCCAATCCTCTTGTCACCATCATGGTTCCCAAGGTTGCGATGAATGCCGGAAGCTTCATAACGGCTACCATCACACCGTTGGCAAGTCCAAACAGCCCCCCGCATATTATTATTACAAACAGGCATATTATAAGTGGTACTCCCTTTGAATAAAGCATCCCGCCTATCAAAGAGCTGCAAATCAGTACGGTACCGATTGAAAGATCTATTCCGCCAGTTATTATGACAAAGGTTACGCCTATAGCCATGAAACCTATGTAATAAGATGAATCGAAAATACTTACCAAGGTATTAACTGAACGAAACGCCGGACTCATTGCATAGAAGAATATATATATTGCAATGAGTGCAATTATGGCCACTAGTTTCTGCGTTCCTATAGATTTTAGTTTTTTCACTTATTTCCCCTCTCTAATTCCTCATTGTTGCACAACACATTATATTTTCCTGACAGGCTTCACAAATGTCTAGTTCTCCCGTTTTGCGTCCCTCGCACATTACTATTACCCTGTCGCTCATTCTCAATATTTCAGTAAGTTCTGAAGAAATCATTATGATTGACTTCCCTAGTTTTACCAGTTCATTCATCAGTGTATAAATTTCACTTTTTGCTCCCACATCTATTCCTCTTGTCGGTTCATCAAAAATCAGGATTTCGCTGTTTCTAAGAAGCCATTTTGCTATTACAACTTTTTGCTGGTTTCCTCCTGAGAGATTCATCACATACTGGTCCACGCTTGGCGTCTTCGTCTTCAACAAATCTACATATTTCTGGGCATCTTCTTTTGCTTTTGCGTCATCTACAAAAATTCCTTTTTTGTAATTCTCAAGTACAGCCAGAACTGAATTGTCAGCAACTGTTTTTTCAACAATTATTCCATATCGCTTCCTGTCCTCGGAAAGATATCCAATTCCATGCTTTACGGCATCCATAGGACTGCTTATCGTCACCTTCTGTCCTTTTATGTAAATTTCACCGCTGTCAATTTTATCTGCTCCAAATATTCCTCTTGCCAGTTCGGTTCTTCCAGCTCCCATAAGTCCTGAAAATCCAAGTATCTCGCCTTTTTTAAGATCAAAACTTACGTCTTTTACCATTTTTCCTACTTTTAAATTCTTAATACTTAGTACTACCTCTGCATCCTCAGGAACATTGCTTTTTTGTTTTGGATTTTCATAAATAACCCTTCCAACCATCATCTGTATCAGTTCGTCCTTCGTAGATTCCTTAGTTACCAGCGTTCCTACATATTCCCCATCTCTCATTACGGTTATTCTGTCTGTTATACGGTCGATTTCGTCCATTCTGTGAGAAATATATATTATTCCAAGATTCTGAGCTCTCAGTTCGTCTATAATTTTAAAGAGTTCTGCAATTTCGGATTCTGTAAGGGCCGCTGTAGGTTCGTCAAACACAATCGCTCTTGCATCCGATGAAATTGCTTTTGCAATCTCTACCATCTGCTGTTTTCCTATTGTAAGCTTCCCCATTATTTCAGATGGGTCAATTTCAATATTCAGCCTTTCAAACAAGTCTTTGGAATCTATGTTCATCTGTTTATCATTGATGAACTTCCCATTCATGCATTCGCGTCCTATGAAAAGATTCTGCGCTACCGTAAGATGGTTCATCATATTAAGTTCCTGATGCACAATTACTATTCCTGCATCCTGCGCTTCTTTCGGATTCTTATACTCTACTTCTTTTCCCTCATATTCAATGGTACCTGCATCTTTGCTGTAAATACCAGTTAGAATCTTCATCATTGTCGATTTTCCTGCTCCATTTTCACCCATCAAAGCATGTACTTCGCCTCTTTTTAACTCAAGGTTTGCCTGTCTTAATGCAGGAACTCCTGAAAAAGCCTTATCTATGCCTTTCATTGAAATAAGCACTTCACTCATGTTATCCACCTTCCGTTTCACTTGCTTGCTTTCTTATCCTACCCTCACCTTATAT
>JBATTG010000109.1:0-5555 GCA_049670425.1 Proteocatella sp. | reverse complement strand
GGAATTTAATCCCGTCATAATCTCCATTTTTTACAAGTGAGATGAAGTTGTTTACTGTATTTGGCGCTACTTCAGGATATAACTCTATTTTGATAACACCTTTGTCTTTTATTTCCATTGTTACTATAGGATTTTGCATTTTAATTCTCCTTAATTTTTATATTTCATTCAACAATCTGCATTCTTAAAAACTTATGATATACATTATTTTAACATTTTTTAAAGTTTTTGTATAGTTTTAGAATCTATTTTCCTACTTTAAACCATATTTTTTTCTAAGCTGAGTTCTGACCTCGCCAATCATATATAAAGAGCCTGCATAAAGAACAACTTCATCCTTGGCTACGTTACTTTGAGCGTACTCTACGGCATCTTCAATTTTAGATATCTCCTCGATTTGAATTGTACGTTTGTCTCTTGTTAAAGATTCTATGATTGTGTGAATTTCCTGAGTAGATGCGGCCCTTGGACTGTTCGGCACAGTTATTATGAGCCTTTCAACTTTGGGGATTAAAATTTCAGCAACAGATTTGATGTCTTTGTCTTTAAGCATACCCAAAACAAGGGTTATTCTTTTCCCGAAAAGATAACTCTCTATGGTTTTCCCAAGATTGAGAGCTCCATCAACATTGTGAGCTCCATCAATTATTGTCATAGGATTTTCTAATAATAATTCCATGCGCCCTGGCCACTTAGTATCCAAAATCGATTTATATAGTTTCTCCAAATTAATTTTATATATAAATCCTTTTTCTTCAAGTACTTTTATTAAGGTAAATGCTACTGCAAGATTCTTCCCTTGATGTCTTCCAAGCAATTTCAGCTTTATCATGGAATATTTTTGATTCAAGATTTCCATATTTACAGTCTGCCCCTGAATATTTTCATCTAAAATCTCAATTTTATCACTTTGAGTTATATAAAGCTGCGCATTCTTATCATTACATATTCCTTTTATGGTTTTTTCCACCACATGAGTCTGCCCATAAAGTACAACAGGAGTATCAGTCTTTATTATTCCGCCTTTTTCTCCTGCTATTTCCTCAATCGAATTGCCCAAGTAATCAGTATGGTCAAGGCTTATAGATGTTATGGCGCAAACAACCGGCCTACAGGTATTTGTCGCATCAAGCCTACCTCCAAGTCCTACCTCCAGAACAACAAAATCTACATTTTTTTGTTCGAAGCAAACATATGCGGCTGCTGTTATTATCTCAAATTCCGTCGGATGGTCGCAACCTTCCATCAGCATTATATCTATGCAATTTTTCACCTTTGAAATCACATATGCCAGAACATCATCATCAATGTTAATGTTATTTATTCTTATTCTTTCATTGAATTCTTCCAAGAATGGCGAGGTATAGAGTCCAATGTCATAGCCCTGACCTATAAGCAGGTTGCTGATGTAAGAGCATGTTGATCCCTTTCCATTAGTCCCTGCCACATGGATTATTCTCAGTTTATCCTGAGGGTTGCCAAGCAATTCTAAAAGTTTGCTTATGTTATCCAGGCCTAGTTTAGATCCGAATTTACTGGTATTTTCTATATAATGAAGTGCCTGTCTGTAATCCATATCTTCCTCTTCAAAAATTAATATTTTACGTTTAACAATTTCAAGCCCTGAGCCGGAACCATAACTCCTGATTCTTCACGTACTTTGCTTTCGAATATCTTTGCGATTGACCCTATTTCTCTTTCACCTGTTCCTATTTCAATAAGCGTTCCAACCAATATTCTTACCATGTTCTGCAAGAAGCCGTTTCCTTCTATTTCTATTACAGTCTCTTTGTCGTTGTCTTTGTAGATATTTATAGCGTAAATTGTTCTTACCGTAGATTTAGTTTTAGATTTAAGATTTGTAAATCCTGCAAAGTCTCTTTCCCCAACAAAAAGTTTGCTTGCCTGTTTCATTTTTTCTATGTCAAGTTCGTCATTTATCTGATATGCATATTTCCTGTTAAAAACATCTCTGCTTCTGTCAGTTCCAATTCTATACTGATAAATCTTAGAATTCACATTATATCTTGAGTGAAACCTTTCCGAAACTTCTCCGATTTCCTTGACAAATATGTCATCTGGAAGGTACTTATCAAAGTGATGAAGAAGAGCATCTTCGTTTAAATCTACTGTAGTAACAAAATTGGCAACGTAGTTTTCACTATGAACACCTGCATCCGTTCTTCCACATCCGATAAGCTGAACATCATGCTTAACAAAGCTTTTTATTACAGCTTCTAATTTACCTTGTATTGTACTGTCATTTTCTTTTGTTCCTGTTTGCTTTTGAAATCCTTTGTATCTTCCGCCATCAAATTGTACTACTATTCTATAATTCATGTTCTCTCTTTTCCCAAATAAATAATAATTCTACCTCATCAGTATTAACATCATGTTGCTTATACAGAAATTTAAATCCACGATTTAATAAAAATTTCTTGGCACCTTGATTTTTTTCAAAAACCGAAATGTATAATTTGTCATATTCACTTTGAATACGTTCCAGAAGTTGTCCTCCTATACCCTTGTCTTGAAAAGGCTTTTCTACAAAAATCGCCCCAATGGTATTTTCTTCTATTATGGATACAAATCCTACAATCCCGCCATCCTTAATATAAACATAGCTTTCGCTGTTAAGAATGTAGTTTTTCCTTACATTTTCAATTGCATCTCTCCAATATTTTTCATTTACAAAATCATGTGCCACTACTATGGTCTCAAGCCAAACCTGCATAACTGCCGCTGTATCATTTTTAGTAAATTTTCTTATCATGGGTCCCCACTCTTTTCAAAAATCTCTTTTTTATTTAAAGTTACCTGCCAAATAAGTTATATATGAAGTTGTTTTATTAAACGTTTACAATCGTTGCATTTTCCATCGCTTCGGATATTAATTTTTCTATATCCAAAGCTTCTTCTGCCTTATATATTTTTTCCAATTTAGGTTTTGTAGCTGGTCTCTTTGGAAGAAATACCGTGCAGCAATCTTCTTCTGGTATTATTGACGTTTCAAAAGTGTCAATTGTTCTGGCTAATTTTATTATGTCCTCTTTATCGAATGAAATCAAGGGTCTTAACACAGGCATTACTTTTACGGCGTCGTTTGTTGCCGTAAGGCCTTCTATCGTCTGAGAGGCTACCTGTCCTATGCTTTCTCCCGTAATAAGTGCGCTGCATCCATTTTGTTCTGCTATTCTTTCAGCTATGCTCATCATAAATCTTCTGGAAAGTATTGTCATCAGCTCTTCTGGACACTTTTCAGCAATTTCTTTTTGTATTGAAAGCAGATTCACCATATGAATTCTAATTTTTCCAGTATAAAGTGATACTATCTTTGCAAGCTGCTCTACTTTTTGCATGGATTTTTCACTTGTATATGGAAAACTATGGAAATGCACGGCTTCTATCTCCAAACCTCTTTTTGACGCCATATATGTGGCCACAGGGGAATCTATCCCGCCTGAGAGAAGAGTTATTGCCTTGCCGTTTATTCCTACCGGCATTCCGCCTACTCCATCTACTTTTTTTGCATAGACTATATTAAAGGTATCTCTAAATTCAGCATATACGGTTAATTCCGGATTAAATATATCTACGCCTATCTCATCCCCATGCTTATCAAGTATATATCCTGCAATATCCTTGGTCATTTCTGGCGAGGTCATCGGAAATGATTTATTTTGCCTTCTAACCTCCATTTTGAAAGTCTTGTAGCTTCCACTTGCGATAGCTTCTTCAAAGACCTTAAGACACATCTCTTTAAGGCTTTCATAACCCTTTTCAGTTTTGATTGCCGGACTAAGAGTCACTACGCCAAATACATTTCTTACTTTTTCTACTACCTGGTCCATTATCTCCGGATCCGCATCAACATAAATTCTGCCTTCTCCCTTATAGACTTTGTAGCCTTCCATTCCGTAAAGCGTTTTCTTTATGTTGGTCATAAGTTTTTTTTCAAAAACCGGTCTATTCTCGCCCTTGATTGCAACTTCACCATTTCTGATTATTATGGTATTAAACATTCTATCTCCTTCCAAATCTCGTTATTAATCTTATGTCTTCTACTGCATTCTTCAAGACAGGTATGAGTTCATCTACTTCAATCTTGCTGTTCAAGCTTGATAGTGAAAATCTTATTGCTCCTTGAATTTCATCTTCTTTTAACCCTAAGCTCTGTAAAACATGTGAACCCTTCTTTTTCGAAGAACACGCAGACCCAGTTGATACATATATCCCATTGCTCTCCAGAGTATGAAGCAGTATTTCCGCTTTGACTCCCATAAATGAAACATTTAAAATATGACAAACTCCATCTTCTGGTGAATTTACCATAACTCTGTCAATATTTTCCAGAATTTCCTGCTTGAGATATTCCTTAAGTTCTTGGATGTGTTTTACATTTTCATTGAAGCTTTGAGAATTAATCTCCACAGCTTTTCCAAGCGCAAATATTCCCGCAGTATTTTCAGTGCCTGAACGATGCCCTTTTTCCTGTCCACCTCCGTGCATCAGTGGAACCAGTCTGTTAGGTTCTTTTACATATAATATTCCACTGCCTTTTATGCCATGGATTTTGTGTCCAGAAATACTCAAAAAATCAGCCTTAAACTTTTCTACATCCAATATAATTTTCATATATGATTGTACTGCATCTATATGAAAAAGCGTCTTTGGATTCTTATTTTTTATTTCAAACCCAAGTTTATTTATATCAAGTATATTCCCAGTTTCATTATTAACATGCATAACGCTTACCAAAGCCGTATCATCTTTTACTTCACCAATTATATCTTCAATTGATATTTTTCCGTTCTTAGGCTTTACATAAGTTATTTGATATCCATCTTGTGCATATTTTTTAAGCGTTTTAAGCGTAGCATCATGCTCATATTCAGTAGTGATTATATGTTTGCCTCTGTTTGATTTCAGCGCTGAATTTATTGAGGTATTTATTGATTCCGTTCCTCCCGAAGTAAAAATTATATTTTTACCCTTCGTGTTAATCGTTCTTGCAATATTTTCTCTTATATTTTCAATTACCCTTGATACTTCCACCCCTTTATTATACATCGAAGATGGATTGTGATACATTTGTGTGATAGCCTTATTCACAGAAACTACTACTTCATCAAAAGGTTTCGTCGTTGCACTATTATCAAAATATATTTCTCTCATTTTTTTCTCCAAAATCCGTAAAATATTTTTCAACTGAGATTCAGTAAAAATAAAATCTCATCTGAATTCAGTACTGCGATACATACAATATAATACTATATTATATCACTTAATCGCCATAACTACAAAAAGTAATTGTATATTTACGCATTTTATCATACAATATTTTTGTATGCAGTTCAATATAGTGTTTTCAAAAAGCTTATATATTTGAGAGGAAAGTAAAAATTTATGAAAAAACCTAAAGTAGCAATTATTTTCACTGGCGGAACTATCTCCATGACAATAGATGAAAAAATCGGCGCTGCAATACCGTCATTATCTGGAAATCAGATTCTTTCAATGGTTACAAACATCGATAAACTTGCAGATATCGAACC
>JBATTG010000108.1:0-2677 GCA_049670425.1 Proteocatella sp. | reverse complement strand
TGCTGATGCTTAAAGTGTTTATTCCGCCATCCCTTGTATCAAGTACTCTTGAATTTTTTATAAGAGGATTATTCATGGCATTGATAATTGTAACAGTAAGTTCCTCACTTATTTCAAATTGAGGCATCTCATCCAAAATTTTAAGCCCTGCACTCTCAAGATTTAAATCTTGGGCCTGCGACATATCCGTATTGACAAATATGGTGTTACTGAACACCGCACCTTTGAAACTTACGCCTTCTAGCTTTACAGAATCAAATATGGCATTTTCAAAGTTTGCACTTCTCATGCTGCTGTTCTTGAAATTTGTTCCTACAAATTCAGTCCACTTAAAGCTACATTTATTAAAGTTGGACGATTTAAAGTGAGCTCCCCTGAAACTGGCATAGTCGAAATTTGAAGCTCCAAAATCACATTTGTAGCAATTACTTCGCTCTAAGTTGCCGTACATGAAGTTCTTGTTTTTCTTCTCTACATTGTTATAATTAAACCCGTTTTGAGTTTTCTTATGCTTTGGTGAGCCTTCTTTTTTAGATTTATTTTCCGACTTTGGTGCCTTTTGTATCTTAGTCATGGTCGCCTCCGTTTACTTTTCTTCTAGGTATCTTGAACTTTATTTTTTCTTCTATTTCTTGCAGTTGATTCCTGTTTTTAGGATCAGTAAAAAGACATGTGTAACCTTCTTCTCCTGCTCTTCCGGTTCTTCCTATCCTGTGTATATAACTTTCAACACTTTCCGGAATATCATAGTTATATATGTGGCTTACCCCGCCTATATCAAGACCTCTGGACGCTACATCAGTTGCAATAAGATACTGAAAATCTCCATTTTTAAAAGATTTCATTATTCTTTCGCGTTTTGCCTGAACCACATCGCTATGAAGCTTTTGGCAATCATAACCCCTCCCGTGAAGGATTACCTCTAATTCATCGGCTCTTCTCTTGGTTCTGCAAAATATTATAGCCATGAACGGATTATCTTCGTCAAGTACCGTACAAAGATCATCCTGTTTTCTTCTGTCTGTAGTCTCTATGACAAATTGCTTGATGTTCTTAAGTGTAATTTCTTTCTTCTTTATAGATATGGTCGTTGGATCATCCATATACCTGTATGCCATTCTTTTAACCTGAGAATCCAAGGTAGCCGAAAAACACAGAGTCTGTCTGTCTTTTGGAGTTTTTGTGAGTATATCTTCCACATCATTTTTGAAACCCATCAGAAGCATCAGATCCGCCTCGTCCAGAACAAAAGTCTTTATGTGACTTAAATCTATGGTCTTCCTAAGGATATGGTCTATAAGTCTTCCCGGCGTTGCAATAACAATATGAATGTTCTTTTTAAGTTTTTTAAGCTGCGCTCCGATGTCCTTGCCCCCATATGCCGCAAGTATATTTACATCTTTGCCTTCCTTAAGCTTCTCTGCCTCCTGGGTAATCTGGATTGCAAGCTCTCTTGTAGGTGTCAATATAAGGGCCTGAATTTCGTCCCTGTCCAGTTCTATGTCCTCAAAAATAGGAAGTAGAAATGCCAAGGTTTTTCCTGTTCCAGTCTGCGCCTCTGCTATCACGTCTCTTCCCGATCTTATTACTCTTATGCTTTGTTCCTGAACCGGAGTCGGATTAACAATTCCATTTTTATTCAGGATATTTATCATATCATCTCTGATACCTAGTTCTTTGAAATTCACTATTTTTTTACCTCTCGCCACTTCTGTTTTTTAGTAATATATTTAATATTATAAACTTTATTGGAGCAAAATACTACAGCTAATTCAAAAATCATTCCATATACAGCTGTATACTTACATGTTACCCATTTTTTAAGGCAAACTGCAAATAAATATCTGCTTATCTTCCATTCCCAGCAAAAAGCCTCTGTCTTCCAAAGAAAACAAAGGCTTTGTAATACAAATCTGCTAATCTTCCACTTTTGCAAAGCGCTTGAAGGTCTTTCCGTCTCTGGTGATTTCCTCGTTCCACATGGATGCCGGCCTCACCCACAGCCCGCCTTCACCATACAGCGGTCGATAAACTACCATTTCTTCAAGTGTTTCACTGTGTTTTGCCATTCCTATGACTTCATATTCATTTCCCTTGAAGTGGCGATATTTCCCTGGTTCTATGCTTTTTTCCAATTGTGTCTCCTTTTCTATTGTAAACTCAGCCAAAGTTCAGACTCTTCTCCGATGATTTCAAAACCTAGTTTTAAATACATTTCCTTGGGAGTGTCATCCTTGTCTGCTATCAAATATATGTTTTCTGCTTTGCATCCTCTTGCATCGTTTATCATAGTTTTGAGCATTGCCGTACCTATGCCTCTTCTTTGATATTTTTCCATGACATCAAAATCCTCTATCTTTGCATAGCCATGATCAAGATAAAGCTCGCATTTTCCGACTGGGACATCCCCCAGATAAGAAACATATGCCTTCAAATTTCTATCTGGAGATTTGTATATCCCACTCTTTCTGACTGATTTTTCACTGGCAAAAGCCTCCGGTATTCCAGATTCTACACAAGTTTTTATATCCATAACCGCTACATCTTTAAATTCAGTTTCTGTACTTGCTATTTTTACGGCGCAGTCTACCTTTGATTTAAAACCATCTAAATTTTTATTATTAAGCTTCATATATATGTTTGTTTTTAATTCAAAGCCACTTTCGATGAATTTTGA
>JBATTG010000107.1:0-3767 GCA_049670425.1 Proteocatella sp. | reverse complement strand
GAAGAATTATTCTTGTTTTCTTGCCAGTATGAAAGCCTTTTACCCTCATTTTTATGAAGTCGTTGAGAAGCTTTATTTCCTGCGTGGAAACGGTCACGATTGCCTCTTCACCGATTATTATTCCTATTGGAATTGTACCATAAATTCGGGAGCCTTCAATTGTGATGTCATCAAATGGGATGGGAACGTCTATAATAAACAGGGTACTTTCATCCTCTACGTCGATACGTGGGCTTTCCTCATCATCAAGTGCAGCCTTCAACTGGCTCTCTTCAATGTTGTATCGAAGTCTTATATTGGCTAATTCTTCCTGAGTTGGATTAATCATATTAATCCAAACACCGTCGTCCAGAGTATGAATCTCTTTTGTAACTTCGTTGATTGTTTTATAAATTTTAACCATAAGAATACCTCTATTTTACATCTTATTATTTAGCTCAGATAATATTTGTGGAATTATTTGTTTCTTTCTGGAAACCATATTTTCTACAAAAACACCCTGAGAATTATCACATCCAAATGCGTTTGAAATAAAATTGTCGTTTTTACAATAGTAAAAAATCACAGAGCCTTCTTTTATTATATCCGTTACCGCTAATAGGTACATAAAATAATTACTCTTCTCGCTCTCTGATTTCATTTTGCTTAATATGCCATCTAGATTTTCCTCGATGTATGTTAAATCAGACGTAAAAAACTGGGATACTCTGAATTTTTCGTTTACATTGGTAAATTCTTTCGAATCGGTATAGAGCAGATCCTCTATCGTAAGTCCCTCGGTGGAACAGGCAGCCTTATACATATTTGAAAAATGCTCATCTAAATTCAAGTTGGCGACTTTATTAAGTTCTTTTACTGCCATTATATCATATCGGGTGCAGGTTGGCGATTTGAAAGAAAGGGTATCTGAAAGAATTCCGCTTATAAGAATACCTGCAATATTGGCTGGAATTTCAACTCTATTTGTTTCAAATTGCTGAAAAATTATGGTGCAGGTCGAACCTACGGGATAGTTCAAAAAGTTAATAGGTTCAATAGATGTTAAGCCACCAAGTTTATGATGGTCTATAATTTCTAAAATCTGGGCTTCGTTCAAGCCATATACACTTTGATTTTCTTCATTATGGTCAACCAGGATAACTTTCTTTTTTGATGTATCTGACAAACATCGCCTGTCCAAAAAGCCTAAATATTTCCCATCATCATCAACAATCGGATAGTTTCTATAATTGGTGTTTGAAATTTCATCACGTACATCTGTAAGATAATCCTCGAAATTTAATTTTACAATGTCATTTTTCTTCATTATATTTTTTACTGAATTACACTGCTGTATGAGCTTGCTGACTTCATAGGTGTCTTTTTGAGTTTGTATCATGGCTACATTGTTCATCTTGGCAGCATCTATAATTTCAGCTGGTATGACGGTGTCACTGCAAATTATAAGAAGACCTGTCTTAAAGCTGATAAGTTTTTCAATCAAAGGAAATGTATCGCCAGTTATAACGATGTCATCTTCCCCATAATGACTGTCCAAAGACTTATAATAATCTGTTGCTACAGATATTCTGCCACAGATAGATGTATCTAGTTCCAATTCCGCTGAATTGAAAATTTCTGCTTCTAGCTGAACTACAACATTATTGAAAACTGAGTATAATGTTTTAAAATCGCCTTTTATTAATTCCATAGAAATATCTCTTATACTTAATATTCCAGTTAAATAATTATCACTATCAGTAATTGCTATGGTGTTAAGTGAATTTGATTCCATAGTTTTAAAAGCTTTTAAATACGAGTTGTTTTCATCTATAGGAATTGAACGGTAGAAAGGGGTATCCTTTACCTGAGATTTTACATCTGTTAAAATTTGAGGGTGAGGGAAATCAAAGCAATCTAAAACGTATGCTGCTTCATTTTTTATATCTCCCAAAACCTTAGGTTCGCAATTCTCATTTAATGAATTTTTTAAAAAAGAATATGCTATTGCGCTGCACACCGAATCTGTATCTGGATTTTTGTGTCCGAAAATTAATGTTTTCATAAATAACTACCTCCTAGAGTATTATACCAAGCATATTAAAAATTTTCAATTTTAATATGCCTTAAGTAGTGCATTTTATGAGAATATATTGTATAATTTAAATCAGTAAAGTAATATATAATAGAAAATATTGATTAAAGGAGCTTTTAATGGACACTCGTACGTATGTACAATTAGCATTATTGACGGTACTGATACTCTTATCAGGTTTTTTTTCTGCATCAGAGACGGCATTGATGTCGCTGAGCAAAATAAGATTGAAACACATGGTAGAGTCTAATGTAAAAAATGCATCAACCATAGAAAAAATGTTGAATACTCCAAATAAGGTGCTTGGAGCAATTTTGCTTGGAAATAATGCTGTAAACATAGGGGCATCTTCTGTAGCGACAGTTCTGGCTATCTCGATATTTGGTGCCGGAGGAATCGGTTTTGCAACTGTAGCGATGACAGTCCTCATACTTATATTTGGAGAGATAACACCTAAAAGTCTTGCTATGCAGTTTACCGAACAATTTGCACTTAAAGTTGCACCAATAATCAATTTCCTTTCAATCATATGTTCCCCAATAGTTTTCGTCTTAACTAAAATCACTAATGTATTTATAAGGTTACTTGGTGGTACGCCTGATGATAAAAAGCCATTTATTACTCATGAGGAATTAAAAACTATTGTAGATGTGTCCAGACAGGAAGGGATACTCGAAAACGAAGAAAAAGAAATGATATACAATATTTTTGAATTCGGGGATCTCAGAGTACGGGATGTTATGGTTCAAAGAATGGATGTTCTGGCGCTGTCTGAAGATTCGACATATGATGAAGTATTGGAAATTTTCAATATTAAAAAATTCTCAAGACTTCCAGTTTATGATGACACCATAGATAATGTTGTTGGAATATTGTATGCAAAGGATTTGTTTTTTAGCAATATATCAGAAAAAGACTTCGCTGTTAATTTTAAAGTTAAAGATTACATGAGAGAACCAATGATGACTTTTGAGTTTATAAAAATATCGGACTTTTTCAAACAGATGAAGGGTGACCGAAATCATATAGCGATAGTACTGGATGAGTATGGTGGAGTTGCAGGTTTGGTTACAATGGAAGATGTTGTTGAAAGTATATTTGGCGATATTAACGATGAATTCGACGAAAGTTATGAAAGTGATATTGAAGTAATAAAAGAAGACGAATATGTAGTTAGTGGCAATATAAAGCTAGACGAGCTCAATGAGTTGATTGGAACCGACTTTGAGTCCGAAGAATTTGAGTCCTTTGGTGGATTTATTATCGGGATATTGGGAAGACTCCCTAAAAATAGTGAGATTATTAATTATTTCAGTTATAAATTCATAGTTGAGCAGGTATCAAAAAACAGAATTATAAAGGTGAGGATTTTCACGTAATGGAAAACGAAAAATATCATTTTGTGTATATACTTGAATGTTCTGATCGGACGCTTTATACAGGATACACAACTGATCTTGAAAGAAGAATTAAAGTGCATAACGCTTCAAAAGGAGCGAAGTATACCAGAGGGCGACTTCCAGTCAAGCTCATGTATTATGAAAATCATGATTCTGCAGGGGTTGCGCTAAAGCGAGAATATGAAATAAAAAAGAAGACAAGACAACAAAAACTAGAATTGATAAATTCTAAAAATAATAAAGAGAATGGGGGTGTTTCAGTTGAAGAAGTTTCTAGTTATAGACAGTAGTGT
>JBATTG010000106.1:0-24313 GCA_049670425.1 Proteocatella sp. | reverse complement strand
CGCCCATTACTGCAGCGCCTGAACATGCTGCCGTTATTCCGGCTACTACTTCGATTTCTATTTCCGGATGGTCTGCGCAGAGTTCATGAATGACCCCTGCCATGCCATAAACGCCCGCATCTCCGCTTGATATCATCGCTACGGTATGGCCTTTGAGAGCCTCTTCTATCGCGAGTTTACATCTATCTACTTCTTTTTTCATCGGAGTCTGTATCAGCTTCTTACCTTCTATCATGTCCTTTATAAGCTCTATATAAAGGTCATATCCTGCTATTACATCTGATTGTCTAAGGGCTTCAAGCGCTCTTGGAGTTATCTGATCTGCCCCTCCAGGGCCAAATCCTACTACATATATTTTCATTCTTACCTCTTTTATAATTTTATAAAACCTTTCCTCTTTTGAGGGGCGGTTATTGGCTGTTAATCTAATTTCATATCAAAAAGTAGCAAGCTTCTCAGCTGTGCCTATGACCTTTATATCTGTGCAATGGCAATCGTTACGCCGTCTCGCTTCGTCTTAGTCTTCAGCATGGCTATCTTCTCGAGACCTGTCATTCTCTGATTATGCGGGTCTTCAGTCAAGGCTTCATTAGAAGCTTCTACTGTGGATACTTTTCCTCGGATTTTTTTCTTATTCAAATCATTTATAAAGTTGCCTGCTCCGACAACGGCCGCTCTTTCACAGATGTTTCCAACCCCAGTGGTTTTCTTTACCAGCTCCGACTCCGAAAACTCATAGTCCGTAAAGGCTTCGGCATGTGAAAGCTCCTCAGCCGTGAATATATTGAGCCTCAGCTTGTAACTGTCGCTCAGCCTCAGCAGAGCTTCTTCATCTTTTTTAAGGTCGACCGTATTTATGCTATTCACCGAACGTACATCAAGCTTAAATTCTGCAAGCGTCTCTTTAAAGAGGCTTTCCACAACCTTTGGGTCCTTGTTTTTTCGACAGCCCATTCCTGCAAATATATTTTTAGGAATAAGATGAAGAATATTGGGACTTGCAATTTTCACATCGCCTGCTGACCCATAAGGTGTTTTTAAGGCTGTATCCGCAGCTTCATCCGCCTCAGAATTTAAACTTCCGGCTCCGAGGCCGCTGTACAAATGACTGCTTATTACCACTATGTTTTCAGGTAGTTTTGCCTCAAATTTACCCTTTAGTTCTGCTTTGATGCTGTCTTTTTCATCTTGATTTTCATGCTTTGCAGACCAGAAATCCAGAGAATCCAGCTTTACAAAATTACTGTACAGATGCTGAATGTCTTGTATCTGTTTTTTAATGATTCCACTTTTAGAGTCTGTATAAATTCCTATAATCCGATTCTCAAGTACTGCCGCCGAAATGTGCTTTATGTTTTCTATATTGGCGACTGTCATATTGTGATTTACCGCCCACGTGTCGACCGCAAACCTGTTATTTATATCTGTAGCAGTTGTTATTACAGGTGTTGAACCCAGCATTTCCGCCAGCATTTGTGCCACAGCATTTGACCCGCCAATATGTCCTGACAGTATCGGAATTACAAAGCTGCCGAGCTCGTCGATTACCATTACGCCTGGGTCAATTTCCTTGGAGATTATAAAGGGCGCTATGGCTCTTACTGCTATTCCTGCCGCCCCTATATAGATTATCTGGTCGGCATTTTCAAATGCCTGCTGGGTAAATTCTTTAAGACCGGCTTCATGAATCTGAACATCCCCATGACCCTTCTTAGTTTCATCCTGGTTTGCAACAGCTTCTTTTCTTAGTCTTTCCATGAGCCTCGATGTCAGATGGGTTTTAATGTCTTTATCAGTAACAGCTTCAAGCTTTTTTCTCAAAGTTTCCTGCAGCTTCGCACCCTGACTCGTAAATGCTATGGTATATATTTTCATATTACTTGCTTGCTTCTCTGAATTCATGCGTGAAGGTTGGATCGTAAAGCAGGGATCTTTCATACTTGTCCCCAAGAAACTCTCCTACCACGATAAGCGCCGTCTTGCTTATATCGTTTTCTCTTGCCGCCTGTGCAAGGTCCTTTACTCTAGTTCTTACTACCTTCTCATCATCCCAGGTAGCCTTGTAAACTATAGCCGCTTTAGTTTCAGGGCTGTAGCCTCCCGCAATAAGTCTTTCGCTTAATTTTTCAAGCATTCCTGAGCTCAGGAAGATTACCATGGTCGCCTGATGAGCCGCCATAAGAGCTATCTCTTCCTTTGGAGGTACTGGCGTTCTGCCTTCCATTCTTGTAAGGATTACACTCTGGCTCACGCCTGGAAGTGTATACTCAGCTCCCAGCGCTGCTGCAGCCCCACAGAAAGAACTTACTCCTGGACATACCTTGTAGCTTATTTTTAATTCTTCAAGCATGTCAATCTGCTCTCTTATAGCTCCGTATATACTTGGGTCTCCCGTATGAAGTCTCACTACGGCCTGCCCTGCTTTTTCGCCTCTGTTCATAACCTCTATAACATCTTCAAGCGTCATCGAAGCACTGTTGTGAATCTCACAGCCTTCTTTGGCATATTCCAGAAGTCCCGGATTTACAAGCGAACCTGCATATATTATTATATCGGCTTCTTCAAGCATCTGCTTCCCTCTGACTGTTATAAGATCTATTGCTCCCGGTCCTGCTCCTACAAAATTTATCATGATTCTCTCCTTTAATTGTGCTCTTTCATTTTTAGTTTTTATTATCGCTGTCATCGTTGTTATTATCGCGGTTAATTTTGCTAGTCTACGTCTTTTCTCACGTTCAGATTGTGAGCTGCAGTTTTTGAGTCAAAATTTTTCCTCTAAATTATATGCTACTGTTCTTTCAATACTACTATCGAGAAGTAGCTCGATTTTTCATCCATATCATCGAGATTCTCATAGACTCTCTCATTTTCCATCGTAGCACACTCTACCATTTTGGCATTTTGAAGCTCGCCCCTGTCTCTGAGTTTTTCTCTCAGCTCGATTATGCTCTTTCCAGATTTCATAAATACCTTGTTGGCAGGGAATTCCAGACATTCATCCAGTCCATCATAGGAAGCCGGCACGATGAGAAGAGGTTGCTTGGCCTCACAAAGCGAGTCATTGAGCCTTGCTGCCACGGCGCAAAAAGATGGTATGCCCGCTATCAGCTGGGCCAGGTGTCCTTTCGCGAGGACTTTCTTGTGCACATAGATATATGTACTGTATACCGAAGGATCACCCAGAGTTATGAAGGCTATATCTTTCCCCTGGTCGAGAATTTCTATAAGCTCATTTGCACACTGCTCGTGGCTGGCCTCGAGAAGCTCCTGGTCTCTAGTCATGGGCATATAACATTCCACAGTATCCTTGCCCACTATATATTCTTTCACTATGTTGAGTGCTACATTTTCTCCCCCAGATTTTGGATAGGCTATAAAGTCTGCCTTCTGAAGGGTTTCTACTGCCTGAATCGTCATCAGTTTTGGGTCTCCAGGCCCCACTCCTACTCCGTATAATGTTCCTTTCATAGTTCTCCTTTTCATACTTCTTTAATTTAAATGGCTCTATTGACTGCACCTATTCTTTGAGCTGTGACATCATTTCACGGGCTCCATCACTTTCTATGAGGATTCCGTGAGCCTTGGTAAATACTATATATTCGACCCCTACCTGATTTTTAGTTCGATGGTCAATATGTCCTCTTATTTTTTTCTCTATGCTATCAAAGGTTCTGCTGCAAAAGTTCTGAGCTTTTCCTGATTTTTCATCTTCTGTCGCTTCGTATGCCTTCATTATGTCCACCGTCTCCTCAATAGATATGGCTTCCATTATGGCTTCCAGCGTCGGTATATCCGCTCCCTTAATCGCGCTGTGAGAAGCTATTACTTCCTGCCTGCCGTCGGCCATAGCCGAGTGGGTGTTCATTACCCCCGCCGCAAGTTTGATCAGCTTTCCGCCATGACCCACAAGGAGGATGTTTGGTATCTTTAGATAACAGGCATAGTCGAGTACCTCGCCTATATAGTTCGAACTCTTTACCCCCTTTTCAAGGTCAAGTTCCAGGACTTCTCTGGCAAAGTCCAGCCCATAATTTCCTGGGCATACCAGCATGGGCTTTACCGTCTCCGAAGCTTTCCCATCAGCCATGTTGAGGGTAACAAACTGGTTCATCTCTGTTTTTATGGTATCTACAAGAGCCTTCTCACTCATGGGCTCGACTATGCCGCTCGTTCCCAGTATCGATATTCCTCCGATTATTCCCAGCTTGGGATTAAAGGTCTTAAGCGCGGTCTGCTGGCCGTTCTCAACACTTATCTCCACCCAGATTCGGTCAGGATAAAGCTCCAGTCCCTCTTCTTTCAGAAGAGACCCAAGCTCTTTGATTATCATGGATCTTGGCACAGGATTTATCGCACTTTTGCCTACATCACAGCTGAGCCCTTTTTTGGTGACTACACCCACGCCGCTTCTTCCCGTTATATTAACGAATATATCCTTTCCCCTGGCCCTTATTACATACTCATAAGGGTGATGGTCACGCTCCATCTCGGGTTCTTCTCCGCCATAGGACACCGTAACCCTGGAGCTTATGTTTAGCCCATGGGTGACATCGGGGTCGTCGCCCGCGTCTTTTATTACGCTGCACTCATAGGATTTCACATTTTTAGAATCCGAAATCCAAAGCTTCGATTCCCGAAGATTGCAGTCAGCATCTATCCCCAGTTTATGTACTTGGAGGTTCAACCTCACGCCCTTGGGGGTATCTATTACTATGATGCTGACTTCTTTTCCTGTGAGTATAGTCTGAAGCGCTGCTTTTGAAGCTGCCGCAGCACAGCTGCCGGTCGTGTGACCCTTTTTTAATTTTTTCTGACCCTGTATAAGCTCCATATTTGTTTCTGTATTAATTTCTACAGTCCTTGTATTAAGCCCTAAATTGGATTCTGCTTTTGTTTCTGTCTTCGTTTCTATATTGGCAGACCTTTTTATTTCCATATTATTTCACTTTCCCTAATACTCTTAATATTTCTGTCCTTGCCTCACCTATTGTAGCCGCTGATTTGTCCACGTCAAGACCATCTTTTTCTCTGAGGATTTCCATCAGATGCTCTATCCTTGGCAGTCTCAGATTATTTTCCCTTATGGTTTTAGAATCCGAGAATATCTCCTTCGAACTTCCTCTGGCCACTACTTTTCCACCGTTCATAATGTATACATAGTCGCTGTAAAGCGGAACGAGGTCTATGTCATGCGTCGCTATTATTATCGATATACCGAGTTTTTCCTTTATATCATCGAGCAGCGTCATTATCTCGTTTACCCCCTGAGGATCGAGGCCCGCCGTAGGTTCATCGAGAATTATAAGGTCCGGCTCCATAACAAGCACCCCCGCTATGGCCACCCGCTTCTTCTGCCCGTAGCTAAGAGCATGGGTCGGTCTTTGCGCAAGATGAGTGACTCCAGTTTTTTCCATGGCCGACTCTACCCGTTTTCTGATTTCATCTTCTGGCAGGCCCAGATTTACGGCGCCGAAGCTTATGTCCCTGTAAACGTCGGCTGAAAAAAGCTGATGGTCAGGGTCCTGAAATACTATACCCACCGTTTTTCGCATCTCTATTATGCTTTTACGGGAGTATTCTAGTTTTCTTCCATTTATAAGAATTTCTCCTGACTCGGGTCTTAATACCCCATTTAGGTTTAGAAACAGCGTGGATTTGCCCGCGCCGTTGCCTCCAAGTATGGTGGTAATCTTGCCTTTTTCTATGTTGATATTTATATCTTCGAGTGCCAGTTCCCCTTTTTCATATCTGTAAAAAAGATGTTTAGTCTCTATTATATATTCCGGTTCAGCCTGATTCTTGAGCGCTATTTTTTTGGTTATATCTATTATCTTTCCGTTCTCAGCTTTCATATTGTTTCTCCTGAATAATCCTACGCTAAAATATCATTCTCAGCTTTATAAATCCACTACATAAACATGTACGTTGCCACCTGCATCATGGCTATTACTATTGCCACCGTTGCGATATTCGTATCGATTTCATATTCCGAACCTAGGGTCTTAATCTCTCCGTCATAACCCCTGCTCTCGAGGGCATTGTATATATGGTCAGCCTTCTTGTATGAACTTATAAAAAGTCTCGATACGAGGTCTCCTGTCGACTTGTATGACGTCCTGATATCGATATATCCCAGTCTGGAGTTTTGAGCCACCTTGATATTTTCCGCCGTCTCCGTCAGTATGAAGATAAATCGGTATACGAGTTCCATGAGTTCTACAAACAGCGTCGGCACATGCATCCTGCCGAGCGCCAGATTTATATCTGTCATCGGTGTATTCATCACCAGAAAATATACGCTGCCGATTACCCCCATGGCCTTTGTAAATATATTAAGAGCCTGAATAAGACCTGCTGACGATATTCCATAGAGGCTTCCTCCTATGGATACCCCCGCAATAAGCTCAGTATCCGGGGCATATTTACCAACGATTATCGTTACCACCCCAAGAAATATGAACCCCATAGGGATGCGAAACATCTTCCACAGGTCCTTGACGTCATGGCCACCCATCTTTATATTTATAACACTCATGGAAACCAGCGTTACAAGACTTACATATATATTATTCAAAATTATGCACAGAAACATTATGCCTACGGTTATCAATATTTTAGTTATTGGATCGGTATTTCTAAGTTTCGAGCTATAGGCATATTTTTCAGTTCCTATCATCATTCTACTCCTTTTTAGTTATTCTTCCGAGTGCAAAACCTATTATTCCCGCTCCTATCGCTGCCTGAAGCGCAAACAGGAAGGATTCCACCTCAGAACTCGCAGGTTCTATAAGAGGTTTAAATATCGGTGTGTAATTGCTGTCTATTTCCGTAACAATATTCATCGCAATTCCATCGGCTCCACCAAACTCCGAGCCGCTTTTTATGATAAGCGGTGACATAGCCACCATAAAAAATATTACAAGTAGCAGTACATTCTTCTTCCATAGCGGATTGTTATTTTTAGGAGATTTAACGCTCGCCGCCGCAGTTTTTTCTTCCGCATTGTCACCTGCTTCAGGCTTGGCAAATCTGCCTTTTATTTTCTGTAGCGCATTTAATTCTTCACTGCTGTATTTTTCGAGTATATTGAACACTATCACCGTAAGTATACCCTCTCCTACTGCTATCGGTGCCTGGGTTACCGCAAATACTCCCATGAATTTAACAAGCGAAACCATTACCCCACCAACTGGTGATGGAAAAGCAAGTGCCAGCTGGAAAGATGTCATCACATAGGTAAGCAGGTCCGAAAGAAAGGCCGCCACGAATACGCTTACAGATGTAGACGCTCCCGACTTTTTCAAGCCCCTGTATACATAGTAGGCTACGAAAGGTCCTACTACAGCCATGGAAAATACATTGGCTCCCAGCGTCGTAATCCCGCCGTGAGCAAGCAGAAGCGCCTGAAATAAAAGCACTATCATTCCCATTACCGCCATCGGCGTAGGCCCAAACAGTATGGCGCCAAGCGCTATACCCGTAGGATGAGAGCAGCTTCCCGTAAGTGAAGGAATCTTAAGTGCCGAAAGGATGAAGGTGAAGGCTCCTGCCATTGCCAGCAGAATCTTGGCCTTTGGTACCTGCGCAATCTTGGCTTTGATTTCCTTGAAGCCGTAGATTACAAATGGTGCCGAAAGGACGAACCACAGGATTATCCATTTCGGTGAGGGAAGAAAGCCCTCGGCTATATGCATGGCACTCGCGGTAAAGGTGTTGAACCCCAGCACAAAGATCACGCTGAGCATCATCTTACCCGGAATAGATATTCCCTCGCTGCTGCCTTTTCTAAATTTTTCCATCACATTTTTAAAACTTGTTCTTTTCATTTTCTACCTCTCCTCTTAAAATAAATTTCTGAAATTGCTTGTAAGAGCGGGCTAAAGTGTTGTTGTCATTATGTAAGTACCGATTTCATAAAAAAAAGCCTTCAGGCTCGTCTTGAACCTAAAGGCTTGTATTGTCATATATTACATATCACTTTAACATCCTCTATTCACCGTAGAGCGTTTGTTAACAGTAACGGTACGTATTCCGACTTAAGTATCCTCATGGTATAGCGCCTTCCCAGTTTCCCAGTGGCAATATGCTATATCACTCCTCTATCACGGCAGCGAGACTGTGCGGGATTTAAACCCATCTTCCTGATCTTGTTACTGCATATATTTAATTTTCATCCACATTCATTATTCCATATTTTCCAGGTTTAGTCAATGTGAATTCCAGGATTATGGCAGCGTTTTTTCATCCAATTCTGAATTTCACTTTAATCCTGCCTTGAGCTTCATAGTAATTTGCCGCTCCTATTAACTGAAGTTGAATTTAATTACAAAATATGATATTTTATAATTAATACTGTAATTAAATCTACTAGCAGAAAGGATGTATATTTATGTTAAACCTGCCCGATAAAATAAGCCTGGCAAACCTGCCTACAAGAATTTCCAAACTTGAAAGGCTTTCCAGCAGCCTTGGAAAGAACATCTACATAAAGCGCGATGACGAAACCGGCATCGAACTTTCCGGAAACAAGGTCCGCAAGCTTGAGTTTTCAATAGCCGAGGCTCAAAAACAGGGGGCATCAGTGCTCATAACCTGTGGCGGGATTCAGTCCAACCACGCAAGGGCCACAGCCGTTGCTGCCGCGAAGCTTGGGATGCACTGCGTACTGCTCCTTAGATATCCTCCAAACGACAGACTCGAAGGCAATCATCTTCTGGACATGATTGTAGGCGCAGATGTGCGATTTGTTTCCGCCAAAAAATATGCAGAAGAACGATTTGAAATAATGGAAGAAATAAAAAGAGAGCATGACATGAGAGGCGAAAATGCCTATATAATACCAGAAGGAGCGTCCAACGGAATAGGCCTTTTCGGGTATATAAGCGCCATCGAGGAAATCCAGCAGCAAGAAGCCTCCCTCGGCATAAAATTCGATGCCGTGGTTTCATGCGTAGGCTCCTCTGGAACCTATGCCGGCCTTGTCATGGGCAACAAAATGTATGGCGCAGGCTATGACATAATAGGCATAAACATATGCGACTCTGCCCCTAATTTTCAAAAACGTGCCATGGGCTACATAGGTGAAGCCTGCCAGTATCTCGACGGTGCCACACCTGCTTCCCTTGGAATAAACGAAGGCGAACTGCTTATCATAGACGGCTATGGCGGTCTGGGCTATGCGCTTAACGTTCCTGAGGACTTTGAGTTCATAAAAGATTTCGCCAGACTCGAAGGCATCTTCGTAGACCCTGTGTACACAGGTAAGGCCCTAAACGGCATGATATGCGAAATAGAAAAATCAAACCTTGGCCTCGAGGCCAACAATCCAATGGTAGATTTTTCAAAATATGAAAACATCCTGTTCATACACACGGGCGGACTGTACGGGTTGTTTCCAAAAGCCGACGAGATGAGATTTTAGCACCGTTTAATGAAAATACGATTCAGGTCATCATTATTCAAATCGTGCTTTCATGAAAGAATCCATTAACTATATTTTTATGTACAAAAACAGAAATCGGAGAGGTTGAAATTACCTTCTCCGATTTCTGTTTAGTTTATTCCATCGCCAGCAATGATTAGATTGATAGGAATCAGAATCCCTATTTAAATTCATTGCTGGCTTATCAACCGTCTTAAAGTCAAGCTGCCCTGCTTTTTTAGAATATCAGGAAGCCCGCAACTATTACGACTCCTGAGAACAGAAGCGTTATAACGCAATACCCCATTATATCCTTGGCAGAAAGTCCAGCTATTCCAAGTGCTGGAAGCGCCCAGAAAGGTTGAATCATGTTTGTCCAAGCATCTCCCCAGGCTATCGCCATGGCAGTTTTTGCAGCCGGAACTCCGATTTCAAGCCCTGCTGGCATCATGATAGGTCCCTGAACCGCCCACTGGCCACCACCGGATGGTACGAAGAAGTTAACTATACCTGCGCTCAGGAAGGTGAACAGCGGGAAAGTAGTCGTAGTAGCTATGCTTACAAAGAAGGTAGAGACAACGCCTGCAAGCGAAACGCCTGCAATAGCTCCCGTCATCATTCCCTGAATTCCTGCATAAAATGGGAACTGAAGAAGAATTCCCGATGCGCCCTTTGCAGATTGTCCAAAGGCATCGATGTATCTCTTTAAATTTCCATGAAGCAATATTCCTGTAAACATAAATATAAAGTTTACAAAGTTAAGGTTAAGTGCGTTCATTTTGTTGGTCACTATGTTGTATATAATGTATGAGAAGCCAAGAACAAGCACAAGCCCCCATATTATTCTGCTCTGCTCAAGCTTGTCGGCAGGCGTCTTGATTTCATATACTTTTTCATCTTCTTCCATAAGAAGCGCTGAGTTTACCTCAATAGTATGCTCCTCATCAGGCATCATAGCCCTACATACGAATGGAAGCCCCAGTATTATTACTGCTGATATGGTAAGGTTCATCGGTGAGAATATTGTAAGCGAAGTAGGAATAGCCTGAGTAAGTACGCCCGCAGTATTTGCAACCGTTCCATCCGCTCCAAGAGATGCTACCGCAAGAGGTATCGAACCCGAAATTCCGCCGTGCCATACAACGAAACCAGAGTATGCAGACGCTATAAGAAGTCTGTAATCAACACCCTTTACCTGCTTGGCAATTTCCTTTGCAAGAAGCGCTCCGATTACGAGTCCAAAGCCCCAGTTAATCCAGCAGCATATTCCCGATACAAAAGTCGTTATCATTATAGCTCTTGATGGAGTTTTTGCAGTCGAAGCTATGCTTCTAAGCGTTCTCTTGAAAACACCTGCAGATGCCATAGTATTACCAAGTACAAGTACCATAGCCATCTGCATTGAAAATGGAAGCAGTCCCCAGAAGCCGCCTGACCAGTTAAGCATCATGTCCATAGGTCCCTGACCCGTCATGCCAATTCCCGCCACAAAGACGATTAAAGTAAGTATGATTGCAAATAAAAATGGATCTGGCAGGTACTTATTCATTACGCTTACGCATCCATTGGTAAATTTTTTAAACATAGAAACCTCCTATTATAATATAAATTAAAGTGAAAAAATCAAACAAACATAAGTAAGTATATACTTTTAATTATACAAAAAATAAATAGCGCCAGATTCAGAAATTTTAATAAAGCAAACTAATCACTTCATTATTTCCGAACTCAACGCTATCATTATACGCCTTTGATATATTATTGTCAAGTTGATTGACTTTTGATTTAGCAACTATTCCTGACATTCCTAAGAAGAAGTACATACCACCGATGAATCATCCATTGAAACAGGCATCATTCGAAAAGTATGAAACAAACCAGTCACATAGAAAAGTAGTAGTTTAACTGAAAATCATAAAACTGAAGGTTTATTAAGGTTATCCAACAACTGGCACTACTATTAATATACTTGACTACTGAGTTAACATACAAATAAGGGATATGAGCCCCTGTATAAGTTGGGTTATATTACTGCCCTCTTGACGTAAATATTTATAGAAAAAATAAAATAAAAAATCAACCTTTATGTTAGAATATAGTTATGAAACAAAAAACGCCAATAATATTCTCTATAGATATTATTTTATACAAATAATTAATCTGTAACCAATAAAACAAGCGAGGAATATAAAATGAAAAGGATTAAAGAAAAACTTTTGAACAAAACAGCTACTCTCGGAGTGGTGGGATTAGGTTATGTAGGTTTACCATTAGCTGTTGAAAAAGCTAAGGCTGGATTTAAAACAATAGGTTTTGATGTGCAAAAATCTAAAGTAGAAATGGTTAACGCAGGCAAGAACTATATCGGTGATGTTGTAAACGAAGACCTAGAAGAAATCGTTAAGTCAGGATTATTATCCGCAACAACAGACTTTGCACAAGTGGCTTCTGCAGATTGCGTATGTATCTGTGTCCCTACACCACTTGATGAATATCAACAACCAGATATAAGCTATGTAAAAGCATCTGCTGAAAGTATTGTTCCATATATGCATAAAGATATGTTAATAGTTCTTGAGTCAACGACATATCCTGGGACAACAGCGGAATTATTAAAACCAATTCTAGAAAAATCAGGTCTAAAATGCGGAGAAGATTTCTATCTCGCTTTTTCACCTGAAAGAGTAGATCCAGGTAACCTTATATATAAAACTAAGAATACACCTAAAGTAGTTGGTGGAATTACACCTGAATGTACTGATGTAGCAGCAGCAATGTATGAAGTTATTTTAGAGGCAACTATTCATAGGGTATCTTCACCTGCAGTTGCAGAGATGGAAAAAATTCTTGAGAACACCTATAGAAATATTAATATCGGTTTAGTTAATGAGCTCGCGATGTTATGTAACAAAATGAACATTAATATTTGGGAAGTTATAGATGCAGCAAAATCAAAACCTTATGGTTTCCAGGCTTTCTATCCAGGCCCAGGTCTTGGTGGACACTGCATTCCTTTAGACCCATATTATCTGTCATGGAAGGCAAGAGAATACGGTTTCCATACATCTATGATTGAATCCTCAATGATGGTAAACGACAGAATGCCAGAATATTGTGCAGAGAGATCAAATAAGATTCTAAATAGATTTAAAAAAGCTATGAATGGATCGAAAATCTTAATTCTTGGTGTTGCCTATAAACAAGATATTGATGACTACAGAGAAAGTCCTGCTATACGAGTGATAGAAGAACTTGAAAAAGAAGGTGCAGAAGTTTTTTACTATGACCCATATATTTCGGAATTTTGTAAACATGGTGTTATTAAGAAGGGTGAACCAAAACTCACCGAAGAACTCATCGCACGTGCAGATCTTGTCATTGTAACTACTGCACATACAAATGTTGACTATGTTTTCGTTCAGAAACATGCGAAAGCAATCTTTGATACAAAGAATGCGATGAAGCACGTTGAAGCACGTAAAAATATTGAATTATTATAGGGGGACTAAAAGTGAGTTTAAGATATGCGATTATAGGTTGCGGAAGAATTTCGCCAAATCATATAGCTGCTGCATTAGAGAATAAACTAAATATTGTAGCGTTATGTGATATTGAAGAATTCAAAATGGATACAACCATTAAAAATTTCAATCTACCGGTTGAAACAAAGAAGTATGCTGATTATAAAGAAATGCTTCAAAATGAGAAACCTGAGCTGGTGGCAATATGTACTGAAAGTGGAAAGCATGGACAGATTGCTCTTGATTGTATAGATGCTGGAGCCAATCTTATTATTGAAAAACCGATTGCTTTGTCTCTTGAAGAGGCAGACTTGATCATAGAGACAGCTCATGAAAAGAATATCAAGGTTAGTGCATGTCACCAGAATAGATTCAATAAATCTGTACAAAAAATTAGAGAAGCTGTCGAAGCTCAACGATTTGGAAGACTAATGCATGCTGCCGCCCACATCAGATGGAACAGAGGAGAAGATTACTACAAGCAGGCACCATGGAGAGGCACCTGGGAGCAAGATGGTGGCGCTCTTATGAATCAGTGCATCCATAATATTGATCTTTTAAGGTGGATGATGGGTGATGGAATAACCGAAGTTGTAGGTATGACAGATAATCTAATCCATGGATTTATAGATGCTGAAGATTTGGGTATGGCCTTAGTTAAGTTTGCTAACGGAAGCTACGGAATCATTGAGGGTACTACAAATATTTATCCAAAGAATCTTGAAGAAACTTTATACATCTTCGGGCAAAAAGGAACTGTCAAAGCAGGAGGGAAGTCTGTAAACCTGATTGAAGAATGGCAGTTTGCAGATAATCTCGACGATCCAGAAGAAGTTAAAGAGAAATATCATGAGAACCCACCAAATGTATATGGATTCGGACATAATCCACTCTATGCAGATGTAATCGACGCAATTAAAAATGATAGAGATCCTTATGTAACAGCTGTTGACGGTAGAAATGCACTTGAGCTTGTCCTTGCTATTTACAAATCAGCCGCTGAAGGAAAGAGCGTAAAACTGCCACTTACTAAATGCAGTACACTGGATTTTAAAGGAAGGTTCGACAGATGAGCTACTTCGTTCATGAAAGCAGTTATATAGATGAGAATGTATCTATCGGTGAAGGTACAAAGATATGGCACTTTTGTCATGTTCATAAGGGTGCTCAGATTGGTGAGAAATGTTCTTTAGGGCAGAACGTCAATGTTTCAAACAACGTGAAGATTGGTAATGGCGTTAAGATCCAGAATAATGTATCAGTGTATGAAGGTGTTGAACTTGAGGATTATGTATTTTGTGGTCCTTCAATGGTTTTCACTAATGATTTAACACCAAGAAGCAAATATCCAAAAGGACCAGCAGGGTATAAGAGAACTCTGGTTAAGTACGGAGCATCTATTGGTGCAAATGCTACCATCGTATGCGGAAACACTATTGGTGAATGGGCAATGATTGCATCAGGAGCAGTAGTAACGAAAGATGTACCAGCTTATGCATTAATGTCAGGCATTCCTGCAAAGCAAATTGGATGGGTTTGTGAGTGTGGAGTACCATTGAAGGAAAACAATAAATGCAGTGAATGCGGAAGAGAATACACACTGGAAAATGAAAAACTAAAAGATAAATAATTGATAGGAGCGAAAACTTTGGAATTTAGAGATCTAAAAGCTCAATACAATAAATATAAAAATGAGATTGATTCGTCTATTCAAGAAGTGCTCAATAACACTAATTTTATTGGTGGCAAAGAAGTAGATCTTCTGGAGCAGAGACTCGCTGAGTATGTGGGTGTTAAACACTGCATTACATGCGCAAATGGAACTGAAGCCATGACTCTTCTCATGATGGCATGGGATATAAAGGAAGGGGATGCTGTTTTTGTTCCTGATTTTACTTTCTTCTCAACAGGAGAAATTGTTTCATTTAGAGGAGCGACACCGATATTTGTAGATGTTGACAAAGAAACATTCAACATTGATACTGTAAAACTAGAAAAAGCTATAAATAAGGTATTGGAGGAAGATAAACTAATTCCAAAAATTATCATTCCAGTAGACTTATTTGGCCTTCCAGCAGATCATATTGAAATTGAAAGAATTGCAAAACAGTACAATCTTAAGGTTCTCGAAGATGCGGCTCAAGGATTTGGTGGAAGTATTAATGGAAAGAAATCCTGTGGTTTTGGAGATGCTGCGACTACTTCATTTTTCCCAGCAAAACCATTAGGATGTTACGGCGATGGCGGTGCTATATTTACGAATGATGATAAGTTAGCTGAACTTTTGAATTCATTGAAGATTCACGGCAAAGGTGATGATAAGTATGACAATGTCCGGATTGGTGTTAACTCAAGACTTGATTCTATTCAAGCGGCAGTTCTCAATGTTAAGTTGACAGCCTTTATCGGTCATGAACTAGAAGATGTCAATCGTGTTTACAGGCTTTATAACGAAAAACTTAAAGGAATCGTAGAAACACCAGTTGTTCCTAAAGGTTATGTGTCAAGCTTTGCTCAATATACTGTAAAGCTAAAAAGCAAAGAGGAAAGAGATAATTTGCAAGCTAAGTTAAAAGAAGAAGGCATTCCAAGCATGGTTTACTATGTGAAACCAATGCATGAACAAGGTGCGTTTGCTGAATATAATTATGCCAATGGTGATTTTGTAGTTACTAATGAACTTTGTGATACAGTATTGTCGTTGCCAATGCATCCATACATGGATAATCAAGATGTCCATCTTATATGTGCTATTATTTTAAAATCAAATAATCAGATATTTTCTAACGGCTCATTGTAAAATTAAATTGAACCAATAAAAATCCATAGCGCCCTTTTCTGTTTTAAAACAGTTTTAACACAAACAAATTTTATTCAGAAAGGTTATCACTATGGGCTACAAACAGTTTACGCCAAATCCGCGAAAGAATAAAAACTTAACTTTGACTGAGAGAGTAAAAATCTAGATTATGCTGAAATATTTTTTTGCAAGAATAAATTTCTCACTTGCTACTGCATCGACACCCTTGGATTTGAAGCCGTTGTAATCTTTCAGTATAGCACTTATCCTGTAAGTCTTAAAAAAAAATATTATTTAAGAAACCATATTATCAATTTCATATTTTTGTTATTATTTTCACAACACGGGGTTCCATTTTTATTTATTTGATTTTAGTAAATCAATTATAACAAAAATGGGGCGTTCGTGATTTTATTTGTCAAATATTATTAAATTCCCAAAGTTCATAGGCGCTTTTGAAGTATAAAGCATAAATAACTTTAATAATAACACTTACACAAATAAATATGTCGGCGTCGCATTAAATCTATAAATTGGATTGTACTGATATTGCTTGAGATGATTTACTATACCATCAAACTCTCTGTTCGTACCTGCTTCAATATAAATAATCGGTTTATATTTTTTTAATATTTCTTTAGCACCATTTAATACATCTAATTCCATACCTTCTACATCAATTTTAATCATATCTACACTGTCTACTTCTTTTAGTAATAGACTGTCTAAAGAATTAATTTCTACAGATCCTTTATTCATTTTATTTATTTTGCTCATACCATAATTGTTCGTATCAAGAACATCGATACTAGCATAAAAATGTTCTTTTCCTACTCCCATATTATATAATTTAACCTTATTGCTGATATTATTGATTTCGAGATTTTTTTGTAAAATATCGAAGATATTTTTCTGTGGTTCAAAAGAATATACCTGCTTGGCTTTACATATCTTTGCAAAATATACAGTATGATTACCAATGTTTGCCCCAATATCTACAATAATCTTGTTGTTACCGATTCTTTTTCTAATATCCTCCAGCATGCCGATTTCATAAAATGTTTTATTCTCATAAATAAGTCTCTGTATAAAGTCATCTTTTATTGGTGTATAAAATTTAACATTTATATGTTTATAATTAAATTCAACTATATCTAAATACTTACTCTCTATCTTTTTAACAGATGCCAATGAATCTATTATTTCTTTTGTGCTTTGTATTTCCTTTTTCAAAGAATAATTTTCCTCAATAAAGCTCCTATATTCGCACGACTTATATTCTTCGGATACAATCATCTCTACCGCTTCATCAATCGTATTCCAGATATATTTTTCTTGATAAATATTTTTTGCTCCTACAAAATTATGTATAAGCGGTTTTATGCCTTTCGCCATAGCTTGCATTACACTCATATTTTGAGATTCTAATACACTTGTACACAATATATAGTCCTTATCATCTAACCAATTATCTACATTATTTTGCCATCCTTCAAAATGGACATTTCTCTCTATTCCAAACTCTTTTATCATCTGTTTAAAATACAAAACATCCCTATTATCCTGAAATTGACCTGCCATATATAAATTACATCTTGAATCTTGGTCGTAAAGTGCCTTAAAAGTATGCAGTAAAAGCATTGGTCCTTTTTTATAATTTATATATCCTACATAGGCTATTTTAAAGCCTGGCTTTCTTTTTTTAAACGTCCAATCCGTCAAATTAACTCCATTAGGAATGACCTCTGTATTTTCTTCATTTACACTATACTTTTCGATTGCAAATCTTTTTAGGTGCTCTGCAACAAAAATAAGTTTATCTACATTATTCCACATGACTTGTTCAGGATAATTTGTAAATGCTTCATAACTATGCAATCTGCATATAATTTTTCTTTGCTTTGCTACCTGCAATTTGCTTCCATAAATAACAAGCTCATCGCACCACTCAAACCAGCAAATATCCGCCCATTCCATTCCAGAGTCTATTTGACTGTATTCTGTGACTGTGATTTTTTTCACTTCATAATCTATAGATAGATTTCTTATTATATCACTCAAAAAACTATCCATTCCTTGCTTATGAAAAAATACAATTTTAGTTCTAGATTCTCTTGATATTATTTCTAAATCCTTATCTTCTTCAATCTTGTCTGCGCCCAGCTCTCTTAATAATTTTTCTACTTCTTCGGCCTCAACTTTACTGCTTGTATTCTTAAAAGCTTTTTTATAGTACTTTATAGATAATTCCTTTTGTTCAGTATACTGGTAAAAGTAGGCCAGGTTATATGCTAAATCAAAATTACTGTCATATTTATAAATTCCTTCTTTAAGAATCCGTTCTGCCTCCTCCATATTACCCTCCATCATAGAAACAATTCCCATGATAGAGTATATATCGGCATCATTATTTTCTAACTTCTTATACTCCTCTAAAAGAGATTTTGCTTTATACAATTGTCCTTGTTCAACCAGCTTCTTTATATTACCTTTTATATTTTCTTTAATATCTTTACTCATAGGTTTTGCATCCAATCTAAGTTTTCATTTATTAATTAATTTATTGATTATCTGTTATCTTTTTCTTCTGATTTCATCAAAGATATTTGAGATTTGAATAATAATATTTCTAAATCTCCATTGATTATCTGTTCATACTGTCTTATAACTTCTTCGGCCTGATCAATCATATCTCCTGCTATCAGAACCTTTATGTTTTCCTTGAACTGTTTTTTAAGGCTTTCCATCTCTTCGTTGACGGGTGGATTTAGATGATGCTCCATCTCATCTTTAAGAACCTCAATGGCTTTCTTGAATGGGTATACTTGTATTGCTTTTTTCAGGTATCTCACATATTCAGCAGGATCACTGTTTTTCTTAAGTCTTCCCTTATATAAATATAGCAAAAATGCCTCGTCTTGCTCCTTGATTTCACTTACCATTTCTTTTTCTATGATGTCTGGGTGATACAGTTTTTTTATATAATATATTCCATCTTCAAGATACCTTTCGAGCATGTAACTGAAATCCTCATCTTCTAGATTATCCATCAAAAGTGCATATTTTTCCAGCTCTTTGTTTACCCTTGCATCCTTGATATCATTGACTATGCTATTTTTTATATATTCAAGTGCATATACATGAAATTCAGGATCCTTCTTTACAAAATCATCCAGATAAAGCCTTATCTCGGCAAGATTTAGAGTGCTGAGGATATCTGACAATGGCTGTTTTCTTTTCATCATATAGTATATTATATCCCCATAAAATATGGGCATTTCAGAAAAATCAAGGGCTTCTATGGCCCCAAGGACATCATTGTCTATCTTATCCGAAGCTTCTCTTTCTATAATCCTTACCCTGTTAAGGACTGCATAATCTGACGGAATCTCCGAGAACAGGCTTTCAAGTTCGGCTCTCTTTGTATCATCGATTTCAGCTCTTGCATTTTCTATGTGCATCTCAAATGTCTCTATAGACTTTCGGTCTCCTGAGTGCAGATCATCTTCATATGTTTTTTTTAGTCTGTCATATTCATATAGTTTTATACAAGAATTTATAAAACTGCTCCTGTGCTTTAAACGCAAATCAGTATTTTTCAGCTTGTCATAATAAGCAAGCGATTCCCGGTATTTTTCTAGCTTGAGGCATATAATCGACAAATCTCCGTAGACTTCCTCGTATCTATTCAAAGAATAATGAGGAAGAGTAATGTCTTTTTTAAATTCTGAGCCTTCAAAATTTTGAAGCAGGTCAAGGTAGTTCATATAATATCTTGATGCTTCTTCATATTCATTTTTTATAGCTTTTATCTTGCCCGCAAAAAAGTTTATATCAGGGTACTTATCGGCTATATCAAGCGCCTCTTCACATATTTTTTCAGCTTTGTCAAAATCGCCTATACTAATGTACATCATTATCATATGGGGATATATATATATATATGATCTTAGCCCCGATTTTGTAATTGCTGCAAGCGAGTATGCTTTTTCTATAGGTTCTATCGCAAGATTATCATCTTTATGCATTGAATACGTAACTGAGAGCTGATACCAGTAATATATGTTACCCGGGTCTTTTTCAAGTTCTGCCCTTAGTATCTCCCCAGTCCTCTTGAATTTTTTCTCCATAAGCTCTTTATCTGTGGAAATATACCCATAATGTATAAGAGTCGCCGGTATCTCTTGATAAGGTAGCTTGTGCGATGGCTGATTGTGTACGGCTCCCGTATACCTGAAGTCAGGTCTGTTCCTGAAAATCCTTGGAGATTGACAAACAGGAAAAGTCGTATCGTCATTTTCATTTGTTATGTTTCTTATCGACAGTAGTCCGGTTTCCGTTTTATTTCTTTTCTTTGAAAGCAGAAAATCTATTATTGGCTGCGGATTCTCAAGCACCTCATCTCCGTCAATCACGAGCAGCCATTCTCCCTTTGCATAGCCAAGAGTAATATTGCGCATCTGCGAAAAGTCATTGTTCCACTTATGAAAATACACTCTGTCCGTATATCGTCTGGCTATCTCTACCGTATCATCTTCTGATCCAGTGTCTATAATTATAAGTTCTGATTCAACGGCCTCCATTATGGGTTTTAGTGATTCCAATACCTGTTTAAGATATTTTGATTCATTTTTTACCATCATAGGTATGCTTAACTTCATATGTCACTCCTTTATTTAAGTATATTTTTATATGACACTAGGCAAAAATGATTTTACCCACTATCATACCAAAATATATGCTCATTTTTTACAGCAAATATTTATAAATAAAAGGCAGGCTTATGCCTGCCTTTTATTTATAAACTTAAATTATAATTCTTTATTGTTATCTCAGTAACTGTAAAACTCCCTGTGGCTGCTGATTTGCCTGAGCAAGCATTGACTGTGCGGCCTGTGAAAGGATGTTGTTCTTTGTGAAGCTCATCATTTCCTTTGCCATATCCACGTCACGTATACGGGATTCTGCGGCCGTGATGTTTTCTGAAGCTACACCAAGGTTGTTTATTGTGTGCTCCAGTCTGTTTTGAGTCGCACCAAATGCCGCTCTTTGAGACGATACCGTATTTATAGCAGCGTTAATTATACTTATCGCACCTGAAGCCGTACCTTGAGTAGCTACAGACATAGCAGCGGAATTTATGCCAAGGCTTAAAGCTGTCATACCCTTAAGAACTACTCCTATTGTCTGAGCCGCAGTATCTCCAACCTGAAGTGTAACAGTAGCTCCCGCACTAAGAAGTGCCTGTCCGTTGAACTTAGTATTTGTTGCTATACGTCCAATCTCTGAAGTAAGTGAAGTCACTTCTGCCTGTATAGCCTTACGGTCCACATCAGTGTCTACTGTTCCTGATGCAGATTTTGTAGCAAGCTCAACCATTCTGTTTAGCATTGAATGTACTTCTGTAAGCGCTCCCTCTGCAGTCTGAACCATAGATATACCATCATTAGCATTTGCCTGAGCTGTTTCAAGACCCTTTATCTGTGATCTCATTTTTTCTGATATTGCAAGTCCTGCAGCATCGTCGCCGGCTCTGTTGATTCTGAATCCTGATGATAATTTTTCCAGTGACTTTGCAGTTGCATTGTTGTTGTTTCCTAATGCTCTGTGAGCGTTCATTGCCATGATGTTGTTTTGAATACGCATAATATCCTCCTTGAATTTCCTGATGGGATATCCTTATCCCCAGGTATAAGTTTAAATGTTATCATTTTTGAGTCTTAATAATCAGCGCTGATTATTCTGCTCTTATACTTTATATATCGGACTTACTTTATGAAACTTAATAGTATTTTTTAAAATTTTACTTTATATTTATTCTTTTTTTAAGTTCATTTAATTCATTATCATCGGGAGTAACGCTCTGCAGCTGATGTATCACAGACAAGGCTTCCTCGCCATCTCCCATAAGCATGAGTTCATAGATTCTTTGTTTTATATGTTTGGCAAGTAGCTTAAATTCACCCAGCCTTTTTTCCTGCGCCTCACGTTCTTCTTCTTCCATGAAAGTTTCTGTTACATCTTTCACCGGCTACCTCTTTTCCCTTTTAAAAACAAGTCTAATAGTTTTATTGCTCCTATATAGTATCTATCGTCAGTTATATGATAAATATTAATATGATTTTATTATTATTTGTTTTTTTATGTCGATAAATATAATATAAATTAAAACTAATTAAGCTCCATTTATAATATTCTACTCTATTTTTTCAAATGCATGAATTTTATATATTATCACCGTGAAAGGAGATTTTTAATATGGCTACAATAACAAGTTTGACAAGTAGCAGCAGCTTTGCCTATGGCGTCAGTTCCAAAGGTATTGGAGGTCTTGCTACTGGCCTTGATACAGATGAGCTTATGAAAGGCATGACCATCGGAACAAGATCTAAGATTGCAAAGCAGCTTCAAAGCAAACAATTATTGTCCTGGCAATCTGATGCCTACCGCTCTGTCAGCGACAAACTTATTAATTTTTCAAAAAAATATACTTCATATACTTCAAGTACCAATCTTTTAAGTTCGAGTTTTTATTCAAAAAACGAAGTTACTACTACAGGGAGCAACGCTGACAAGGTAAGCGTCTCTGGAAATTCGGACATTGCCGGCAGTATCTCAATAGTAGCTGCATCTCAGGCAACTGTGGGCTCCGTACTGGTAGGAAGTTCTCCAGATATACTCCCTACAGATTATACCGCCCAGCTTGACCCGAGCAAAACCCTTACTGAGCTTGGCATTACCGATTTCACGTTTAACATAGGGACGACAGATGTCGGTTCGACACTTACGGGGGAGTCTACCGTTCAGGACCTTATGAATGCCATCAACAGTCCTGATTCCGGTATGAAAATTGCCTATATCAAAGAGCTTGATAAGTTTACCCTCACCAATACTGGTGAAGCCAGCATCTCTTTAAGTGGTGATATTGCCGAAAAACTTTTCGGAACGGATTCCGGTGGAACTACTGAAGTTCCTGCTTCCACAAAAGCCAGCCTTACCATAGAATATGAAAGTGGCACTTCCATTACGCTTCAGAGTGCTACTGACACTTTCAGTATTGACGGTCTTGCCATAAAAGTTAATGCTTCCTTCAATTCCGAAGCCGTAGATGGCGGCGATGCTGTAAAGCTCAATTCCAAGATGGATTCAGATTCAGTATTTAGCGCCATAAAGGACATGGTTAAGGATTACAACGAAATGGTTGATACTGTAAATTCCGAGGTTTCAACAAAAAGAAACCGTAATTATGCCCCTCTTACCGATGAACAAAAAGAAGATATGTCTGAAACAGAAATTGAGAAATGGGAAAAACAGGCAAATAAGGGAATGCTTTTTGGAAATACCGATATGACTGACCTTAGCCGTGAGCTTCGTAATGTATTTTTTTCCAGCGGGACAAGTATCGCTGATCTTGAGGCAGTTGGAATTTCCACATCCAGCAACTGGCAGGACAATGGTAAAATCATCATCGACGAATCAAAATTTAAGGCAGCCATTGATTCTAATCCTGAAAACATTAAAAATATATTCTCCGATGAACTTAGTGATAAAACCGATGCCTTGGGCGTGGTTCTCAAAGATATGGATGGAAATGCGATTAAGGACACCACCTCTGGAGGGGTAATGTCCCGATTGGATTATATAATGAAAAAGTATGCCAAGACCGATGGAGCCACCAAGGGCATCCTTGTTCAAAAAGCAGGAAGTTCATCGTCACCTCTTTCTTTACTGAAAAATACCCTGTTAACAAAAATGAATGACATCGATACCATTGTTACTGCTCTTAATCGAACCCTTGCATCTCAGCAGAAAACATATCAGTCCCAGTTTTCACGTCTGGAAAAAGTAATTTCACAACTGAATTCTCAAAGCAGCTGGCTGTCACAGCAGTAATTTGTTTAACAGCCTAAGGAGTGTTTATGAATGACAAAGATTTGGTTCAGAATATAATGATTTTTCTTAAAAAAAAATGCAACTATACTTCTCAGATTTCAAATTATACTCAAGATATCAACAAATCGCTTTCTCAAAATGATTTAGAAACAGTTGAAATGCTTCTTGATATGCGCTACAAGGTTATGCTCGAAGTAGAAACGTGTAATGACGATATTGATATTTTTCTTAATCAGCTTTCTGAGAGCATCCGCATGAGAATAAAGTGTCAGATGTCTGAATCCAGCATTTCATCTGAAGTTTCATTTGAGGAAAGTAAAATAAACGAAATTTATCTTATGACGAGGATTATTCTCAAAAAAACGATTGAAGCCGACAAAGTAATAAATGCTCAGCTTCGAGCCGGCTTAAAACTTTCCTCTATGGATGCCGTATAAATCTAGCGAAACTTCAAAGTATGAAAGCTTTCAAAAAAATCATAGTAAATAAAACCCCAGAAGCCGATAATCGCTTCTGGGGTTTTTCAATTTTTTCTTAATATTTATCTGAGTTAAAAACTATATTTGCTCTTGCCTGCGGTATTTGTTTTACTTCTCTTTTTTCACTCACAGGCTTCTGTGATTTTTCCACTGGAATTACCGCCGCTTGTTTGACTGTTCTTAGCGGTCTGCTGTTGAC
>JBATTG010000105.1:0-5375 GCA_049670425.1 Proteocatella sp. | reverse complement strand
TGCTCGCCTATCGCTTTTGATAAATGACGATTTTTAATCATACCTTTAATGTTGAGTGTTTCCATAACGATTTTAGATGGCTTGGTTTTCACTATCATATTCGTTGTTTGATGAATATGATTACTTCTTATATTTGATAATTTTATATGAAGTAATCTTATCTGCTTTTCGAGTTTTTCAATGTTCTTAGTTTTGACAAACTCCTTTCCATTTTTATTTTTATTGTATTTATTTGAGCATTGTCTTTGTTTTCTTTTTAAAACTTTTTTGAGCCTTTTAACTTCTTTGGTTTTATTGATATTTTTAAAAGTCATTCCATTGGAGCATATAGCTAAGTCTTTTATTCCAACATCTATTCCAATACTCTCATTCGTTAATTTTACTGTCGGCTCTTCTTTTTCAATTCCTACCGCCAGATACCAATACTTACCATCAAAACTTATTCTTGGATTTGAATATTTAACATCTAATGGAAGTTGTTCATTGGTTTTTATCCAACCAACTTTTTCAATATTAACTGATTTGTTTTCTTTACCTTTTAATTTTATATTGTCATTATAAAATGACGGTTTGGATTTTCTTCGGCTCTTAAATCGTGGTCTATCTGCTAATCCTTTGAAAAATCGCTTATATGCTTCGCAGCCATCTTTTACTGCTTGTTTCGCTACATTGTTGGAAACTTCGTTAAGCCAGATATATTGCTCAATTTTCTTTAATTGAGTTATTTCTTTTCTCAATTTATTATCTGGAATAAATTTTCCGCCCTGCTTATAATTTTCTTCCTGTCTCGCAAGTGTCCAATTGTATATATATCTTGCAGTGCCAACTGATTGCCATAATTTCTGTTCTTGGAGTTGATTTGGGCATAGCCTAACTTTCTTCGCTAGTATCATTTTCTATCAACTCCTTTATCTACTTCATTTTGAGTTATTAGTTTTATGAGTTCTCTAAGTCCTTTTTTCTTATAATTGATGCCTCTTCCTATATCAGTTATCATTTCAAAAGGTCTGCCTTGTGATAGAAGATACATCTGCGGATTTTTTACTTGCCCATTCCAACTTCTTAATGTTTGTGTGGGTTACACCTAACGTTTTTGATACTTCCGCTATTGAATAATATTTCATATCTAATCACCTCTTAATTGATACCGTAATAAGATATCACTATAAAAGTAAATAGTATTTTTAAAGTTTTATAACTTTTAGCTAACTGTTGCTATCCTCTACAATCATAATCTCTATTTGGGTATTGTTATCTATTCCAATTTCACACAATTCCATCTTTATGCATTTGTTCAGTTCTCTTACAAGCTCCGAGCCGGGAATCTGCAAGCTTCTAAAACGCTCAGTATTACTAAACACAATTACATCAAGCCTGTTTTCCACATTCTTATGATTGCTCGTCAGCGCATAAACCCTTATGCTAAACAGTATATTGCTGTAATTTATCTCTATATCATTTTCAAAAACATCATATTCATATATGTCTTTAAATGGTACTATTTTTTCAAGTAACAGAAGCATCTTATTCCACCTTTTTTATATATTCCAAATCTTTCTGTACGCTTAATGCCGGTATTGTTATTCTTCTGGATTTTGTTATTTCAGTTTTTATACCAAGAGTTCTTTCCAGTGATTTAAGTAAATAATCTTCTTCAATAAAATATCTATATAACGTTTTTTCATTTCCTATCGCTCTAACTTCGTAAGGCTGGCTTATTGGCACGTTATTTACATTTATATGATTACCTGCAAGTATTATTTCACTATTAGCTGTTATTCTTTGATTATTTATGGAAATTGCCTCTCCACCTACTTTTTTAATATCATTAACGAGTTTCAATAGTATCCGATTTGTTTCCGTGTCAAAAGCGATATTTTTAGTATCTAAAGACTCCATTTTAACTATTATGCCTTCCCCAGAAAGCTTTTCAAGTCCGACTGTTGTCCGATAATTGTAATAGATATCTTTTTCTTCTCCCGTCAAGCCCATATTTTCATTTTCATACATTTCCTGAAATTTTCCATACTGGCGGTTTAACGAATTCAGTTTTTTTTCCAAGTCATTGAGCTCACTTTTTTCTCTGTTAATCTGTGAGACAATCTCCCTAGAAACTGACGACGTATAGATATTGTATTGGATAGGACTTTCAATTTGTATAATAATTAAAATTCCCAACAATAAAGAGAGAATAAAATATTCAAAAGATAATTTTCTTTTATTCATATTTATTCCCTCCTTCTATTTTATTTAATATTTTTTTGTGGATTATGCTGGAATTTCACAGTCAAATAACCGAAAAATTTTATTTCCCATTTATTCTCTGATTTCAAAACCATTCTCTTTATATATCTCCAGTATGTGATCCCAAATTTCGGTAACACCTGTCTTTTTAAGAGCACTTATTGGCAGTATAGGTTCCCCTACCAATCTCATCTTTTTTGTTATTACTCGTTTTGAATTTGCAGCATCATTACGCGTTACTTTATCTGATTTTGTTGCAATTATTGAAACTGGAATATTGTAATGTCTTACAAATTCAAACATAAGAACATCCTCTTCCTTTGGTTCATGCCTTATATCAACAAGTATGAATACATGAACAAGATTCTTAGAGTTTACAAAATACTCCTCCATGATCTGTCCCCAAGAAGCTTTTTCCGCTTTTGAAAGTTTTGCATAACCATATCCAGGCAAATCCACAAGGTAAAATTCTGTATTGATTTTATAGAAGTTAATAGTCCTCGTCTTTCCCGGCGTCTGGCTTACTCTTGCAAATTTTCTCCTGTTTAACAACGTGTTTATAGATGATGATTTCCCAACATTAGATCTTCCTACAAAGGCAATCTGTGGTAAACCATCGTCTGGATACTGTTCTTTCCTTACAGCACTCATATCCATTTGTATATCTCTTATCTTCATTTTTCTCCTTTATCTAAAGCCAATTCTAAAACTTCATCCATATGCGTTACAAAATGAAAATTGATTTTAGATTTAACCTCTTCTGGTATATCTTCATAATCAGCTTCACATTCCTTTGGCATTATTATAGTATCTATACCTGCTCTATATGCCGCCAGAACTTTTTCCTTTATTCCACCTACTGCAAGCACCTTACCTCTAAGAGTAACCTCTCCTGTCATAGCAATATTTGATTTAACCGGTATTCCTGACAATGCCGAAAGCACAGCAGTCACCATTGTTATGCCGGCTGATGGTCCATCTTTAGGAATTGCTCCCTCTGGAATATGCACATGAATATCTTTTTTTGCATAAAAATCAGGTGCCAGTCCATAATCCTTTGCAATTGTTCTTATATAAGTTATTCCTGCTCTTGCAGATTCTTTCATTACATCTCCAAGTTTTCCAGTAAGTTCTATTTTTCCATTTCCTTCCATCACCGAAACCTCGATACTAAGGGTTTCTCCGCCGACTTGAGTCCATGCCATTCCAGTCACTTCCCCTATTTTATTTCCTTTAGTAATTGCATCATGTCTTATGATTTCTTTACCAAGATAATCTTTAATGTCCTTATCACTCAGCTTCAAGCTTTCCATCTCTGGATTCTGGACTTTTTTAACGGCTACTTTTCTGCATATTTTACCAATCTGTCTCTCCAGTTTCCTGACACCAGATTCTCTTGTATAATTATTTATCAGATGCTTGATTGCCGTATCATCGAGTGATATAAAGTCATCTTCAAGCCCATTTTCATCCAACTGTTTTTTGATGAGATATTTTTTTGATATTTCTAGTTTTTCCAAATCTGTATACCCAGATATCTCAATTACTTCCATCCTGTCTAAAAGAGGACCTGGAATTGTTGATAATGAATTTGCAGTAGTAATGAACATTACTTTGGATAAATCAAAAGAAACCTCCAAATAATGGTCAACAAAATCTTTGTTTTGTTCCGGGTCGAGCACTTCCAGAAGTGCAGACGCTGGATCTCCTCTGAAATCCGAAGCCATTTTGTCTATTTCATCAAATAAAAATACCGGATTGGATACTTTTGCATCTTTTATCGAATTTATTATTCTACCTGGTATGGCTCCAACGTAAGTTCTTCTGTGACCTCTTATTTCAGCCTCATCTCTAAGACCTCCAAGGGAAATTCTCACAAATTTTCTATCCATAGCTTTTGCCAATGATTTTGCAATAGAAGTTTTTCCCACCCCAGGAGGACCCACTAAGCATATTATAGGGGCTTTCATTTTTTCACTTAATTGTCTTACTGCAAGAAATTCCACTATTCTTTCTTTGACTTTTTCCAAACCGTAATGGTCTGCTTCCAAAATTTCAATCGACTTGTTTAGATCCTTATTGTCAACAGTAAACTCGTTCCATGGCAAATCCAATATAGTTTCTATATATGTCCTTGTAACACTATAATCAGATGAAGCGGAATTCATTCTTCCTAATTTTTCGATTTCTTTTTCTATTTTTTTAGTTATAGTTTCTGAGAGATTGAGTTTTTTTAGTCTGTCCTTAAAATTCTCAATTTCTTCAAAAATTTCATCGTCTTCGCCCAACTCTTTTTGGATAGCTTTTATTTGCTCACGAAGATAATAATCTTTTTGGATCTTTGAAACTTGATTTTTAACTCTTTTGTCTACTTTTTTTCTAATTTCAACAGTTTCCAGCTCTTCTTTTATGGACAGATATATGGCATTTAATCTCTTTTCGACATCAAGTTGTTCAATAAGAGATTGCAGCAACTCAGGTTTTAGATTCACATAACTTGCAACCGTATCTGCAAATACTGAAGGTTGTTCCAGATCTGTCAATTGTTCAAACATGACCTGTGAATTCTTGCCAGTTTCTTTCATAAGTTCATCAAAAGCTTCAAAAATCATATCCATTAAAGCATATGCCTTTTTTTCGCTTTTTATAGCCCTGTCATTTATAGCCTCTATATTACCAATAAAAAATGGCTCAGTCTCTTCAATAGATGTAAGTTTTCCCCTGGTCAGGCCCTCAACTAAGACTCTGGTATTGCTCCCTGGAATTTTCAGCATCTGTTTTATTTTACATATCGTTCCTATTTTATAAAAATCATCTTCAATTGGTAGTTCAATATCAACATTTTTCTGTGTTGTAAGAAAAATAACCTGCTCATTTTCCATTGCTTCTTCAAGTGCTTTTATTGATTTTTCTCTAGCAACCTCAAAATGAGTTATAGTTGACGGAAATATCGCCATTCCCCTTAGTGGTAAAATGGGCAATCTATATATTTCTTTTTTTCTTCTCGCTGCCATATTATCTTCCTTTCTACATTTCCTCTGTATAATTATAGTGTATAACTCAATTAGTATCAATAACTTTGAGGAAATTTTAAAAAAATATAAACCTGCATTTGTTAATTCAGGTTTATA
>JBATTG010000104.1:0-11703 GCA_049670425.1 Proteocatella sp. | reverse complement strand
TATTAAACCTTCCCTGACTACCATAACTCTGTCACTCATACCCAAAATCTCCGGTAACTCAGAGGACACCATTATAATAGCCACCCCTTTGCCCGCAAGTTCATTCATTATTGTGTAGATTTCTTTTTTTGCTCCGACATCTACACCCCTTGTTGGTTCATCCAATATCAGTATCCTTGGATTGGAATAAATCCATTTTGCAAATACTACCTTTTGCTGATTTCCACCACTTAATTTCTTACATTCATGGGATGGCCCAAAACATCTGATATTGAGGTCTTTAATGGCTTTTTCTACAAGATCATCTTCTTTTTTCTTATCCAGTACCACATTTTTTCGAGATATCTTATCCAAATTTGTAAGAGATATATTTTTTTCAATACTCTCCTCAAGCATAAGTCCCTCTTCTTTTCGGTCCTCTGTTATAAATCCAATTCCATACTTGATTGCCTGTTCCGGAGATTTTATGATTACGCTCTTTCCTTCAATCTCAATTTTTCCGCTGTCAAAAGCTAGATTTCCGAAAATAGCCTGCATGATTTCTGTCCTGCCAGACCCCATAAGGCCTGAAACTCCAAGCACTTCGCCTTTTCGTACTGAAAAGCTGATATTCTCAAACTTGCCCTTCTTAGTCAAACCCTCTATTTTCAATATTTCTTCGCCAATCTGAGTGTTTCTCTTTGGATACCGTTCTCCAATCTCTCTCCCAATCATCATCTTGACTACTTGATTCATATTGATGTCTGAGATTTTCGAAGTCCCAACATAAATGCCATCCCTCAATACAGTCACACGATCACACAGTTGAAAAATTTCTTCCATTCTGTGAGAAATATAAATAATGGAGACTCCCTTTTTACGTAGCGAATTGATTACATCAAAAAGAATGCTTGTTTCACTTTGGGTCAAAGCTGCCGTAGGTTCATCCATTATGATTACCTTGGCATCGACCATCAGAGCCTTGGCAATCTCAATCATCTGTTGCTGTCCCACAGATAAATCAGACATTACCTCAGACGGCGAGATATTAACACCCAATTTATCGAGTATTTCATTTGTTTTTTCTATCATAATTTTCTTATCACACACACCAAATGAATTGTGTATTTCTTTTCCTAAAAATACATTCGCTTCCACAGTCAAGTCTTCTAAGGAATTTAATTCCTGATAAATAAAAACAATTCCATCTTTTTCTGCCTCCTGAGGATTTTTGTATAAGACCTCTCGCCCATCTACAGCTACAGTTCCTGAATCTCTCGTATAGACTCCTGTAAGAATCTTCATCAGCGTCGATTTGCCCGCCCCATTTTCTCCCATAAGAGCATGAACTTCTCCATCACTGATTTCAAATTCCGCATCATTAAGAACAGATACTCCTCCAAAGGATTTATTGATTCCTTTCATCGCTATATGCATCTTAATCGTTCCTCCTTAATCTGCTAAAAAATGCAGGCAGATTGTAAAATAATATTGGCATATGGAGTATTTTCACCTGTACGGATGACCGCCTTGCACTCTTTTGTGAGTTTCTTTAAATCATCATGTCGTTTAAAGCTGATTTCAAGGTTTGGAAACAAAGTTATGACCTCTTTAAGAATTTCCGGATTAGCCAGTTTTATTTCTTCTGCTAATATAATTTTTTCCACCTTCATATTTCCGGATACTTCCTTCAATACCTCCATAAAACTTGGGGTCCCAAGCTTCAACGCCAGATCGATTCGTTCTACACCTTCCGGCGCAGGAAGACCGCAGTCTCCAATGCATATGATATCCGTATGCCCAAGATAGGATAATACTCTTGAAATATCACTGTTCAATATTCCTAATGTCTTCATCTTTTATCCTCCTTCATTTCATTTCTTACTTCCTCATCTGTCGGCATGCCTCCTTGCGCCCCAAATTTCTCTGTTGACAGGCTGGCTGCCACATTAGCGTATTCCAGAGCGGCTTTTATGTCTGAACCCTTGGCTATCTGTATCGTAAACGCCCCATTTAAAGTATCCCCTGCACCTGTAGTATCTACCACATTGGCTTTTCTGGCTGGAACAAGCATAACTTCTCCGCTTTGCAGACAAGTTATGACCCCTTTTGAGCCCAGGGTAATAATCAGCTTTTCCGGGTATTTTTTCAATAAATCTTCAGTCGACAGATCTGTACCAAATAAAATCATAGCTTCATGTTCATTTGGGGTCAGGTAAGTTACTTTTTCAATAGTTTCCTTCTTCAGCGGATATGCCGGCGCCGGATTGAGCACCACCTTCACCTGATGATTTATGCACAAATCAATGACATATTCAACAGTTTCAATTGGAATTTCATGCTGAAGCAGTACAATATCTGATTCCAACAAAGACTCCGCTATATTATTAATATAAGCTTTATCCACCATGGCATTGGCCCCAGGGACCACTACAATTGTGTTGTCATTCTCACCAACAGTTATGAATGCCATTCCAGTCGGTGCACTATCTACTACCTTTATATGGGTTGTTCCAACACCAGCTGACTTCAGGTTCGCCACCAGTTTCCTCCCTGAATCGTCATCACCAACACAACCAAACATTTCAACTTGTGCCCCCAACTTCGCCATAGCGACTGCCTGATTCGCTCCTTTTCCACCTGGTACATAATGAATGGCACTGCCATGCAGAGTCTCCCCTTTTAACGGAATCCTCTCCGCTATAACAGTCATATCCATATTAATACTTCCAACAACTGATATCTTCATCTTTGGATTCTCCTATATCAAATACAATACTTATAACAAACATTTCTCGTTCCATCACAATTTTATTTATTATAGATATACCCTATTTATTGGTGGTTACAAACAATATGTTAGCTTTTCCATCCTGCAATCTGCGCGCACTTTTGTATATCATGAATCAATACACAAACATATGATTCAAAAAAATCTCCATACTCTATTTTAAGAGTACGGAGATTTTTTACAATTTCATACAGTTCCTTAGCCTAATTTGTCGCCTTTTTTAACCTTTTTGTCTGGTTCAATCAATACAACACCCTGGTCTGCATATATTCCTAAGACTAAGACTTCTGAAATAAAATCAGCAATCTGTCGTGACGGGAAATTTACGACTCCCATAATCTGTTTATTCATAAGTTCTTCTGGTGTATAGCAGTCCGTTATCTGAGCACTGGATTTTTTAATACCTATCTCTTCACCAAAATCAATCCAAAGTTTATAAGCCGGTTTTCTGGCTTTTTTAAAATCTTCAACCTGTACGATTTCCCCAACTCTTATATCAATTTTCAAAAAATCTTCGAATGTAGCCATATATCCTCCCTGTTAACTTCGATTAAATACTTTATTTTATCTTCAATCTCATGAATTACATTGCATATTTAGCCAATAGTTGAATAACTGTCCCGTAGTCTTTTGCTAGTTCACTTCTTTCACAATTTTCATTTCTCTTTCCTGTGTAAAGTCGTTAATCCACTCACCTTTTCTAAAACGTGTAAATGTAAGTAGTAACTTTACAATTTCTTCGGCCATAACAAGCAAGTAAACTTTTTCAACTGGCCATCCCAGGATAATCGCACCAAGATAGCATGCAGGCACGCCGATTATCCACATAGTAAACAACTCAATTCTCAATGCACTTTTGGCATCGCCTCCACCCCTAAGTATTCCAATAATGAAGAGAATACCCAGTCCTCGTATGGGCATGAATGCAGCTGTTATATAAAGCAGAAGCTCAGCCGATTGTCTTACCCCAGCTTCAATTGTAAAAAAAGATAATATCGGATTGATAGCTGCGCCGACGAATACGCCTATAATCAATGTTACACCTGCAACAATGCGTATGAAATAAAATGCCTGTTCTTTTACCAGCTTATAATTTCCTTCACCTATTTGATTGCCAATCATTACACAGGCAGCAGTGGAAATAGCCATAATCACAGTTATAAAAAGATTTTGGACAGTTGTCATAATCTGAACGGAAGCAAGAGCCCCTGTTCCAATTCGTCCATAAATCATAGTGTAAATAGTCATGCCCAGCCCCCAGAATACATCATTGAGAACGACTTGTGACATTGGGGCTGCAACCTGACTAAAAACATCTCTACTGGATTTTATAAAGTCCTTAAACGATACAGCAATATCTTTATAATTGAAATATACGACAAGCAGTACTATAGCCATTTCAGTCACTCTGGCAATCAAGGTTGCAACAGCTGCGCCCTGTACTCCAAGCGCTGGCATGCCAATTTTTCCATATATCAAGCCATAATTTAAAACTACATTAACACAAAGTGCCGCAACACTCGCAATCATCGGAAACACAGTTCTTCCCACATTTCGACTTGTATTGCTAAAGCCCTCCGCAATAGTGTATGGCATATAGCTAATCACGACTATAGTAAGATAAGAAGCACCCAATTGAATAACCTCTCCATCCGTCGTAAACATAGCCATTATGTATTTAGGCATCAAGCTTCCAGCTAATACAAAAAATATGGTCAGCATTATGCCAAGCTTTAAATTAAGAACAGTGAAAGCTTTTATTCGAAAGATATCCTTTTTCCCCCAGTATTGCGAAATAAAAATACCAACACCTGCGTATATACCCTTGACCGCCATAAGGTAAAGCATGAAGTACTGATTTGCAACGCCAAGGGATGCTATTGCCGACTCCCCCAACTTGCCTACCATCAGCGTATCAATCAAGTTGACTGAAGCTGCAATAAGAGCCTGTACCATTATTGGAACAGCAATATACAACATTTTTCTTGTAAATGACTTTTTATCCATTTGACTTTCAATCCCATTATGATTTTTATTCACTTTTCTCTCCATTCGAGCTACTTCACCTGCGGGTTAATTATTTTTATAAAAAATCGTCCTCATATATGTGCAGCCGTCATGGCTAATTCAAGCACGTAGAATATGAGCCTGGATACATAGATATCCACGAAAAAAGGTGTCCATACAACATCCCTTCTACGACCTACGGAATGTGTCTGAACACCTTGATTTACTTTACCCGGTGACAAAGTAACGGTTATTATTATTTTATTTAAAGAATATCACAAATCTATTGCCCCGTCAAGAAATCATCCACTAAATTAAAAAACTGATTAGACATGAAACTAAAATTCATAGTTAATCAGTTTTTAGGTTATTGATATTGCACCTCTATATTTATTCCTCGAGTCACTTATATTGATAATTTCAAAGATGAATTTAAACTATTTAATGAAACTCGATCCTTTGGTTATGACCATATTCATTTTAGACATTATGAAATCATAACTTCCTTCACCATGGGGCTTTGTGCATCCTGAACAATCTTTTACGCCATTAGTTTCTTTGAAATTTCCACCACATTCATTACCTAGCATATAGAGTGGACAATAGCAAAATAGACAATTAAACTTGTCTTCAGCTACCCCTTTATGACAGGGGAAAAATTCGCAAGTCTTATGTTGATTAAATTTGTAATTTTCCGTTTCATACTTTCTCATAAAATTCTCCTTAAAATATAGATTTTAATAATTAGGGTGAACATCCAGTGTCTCATCAGTACACGACCTGTCTGTTATTCATCAATAATAATTATTGCATATATTCATTATTTTGAAAATACATTTATTTTTAATAGATGAAATCATTTTTGACACCGAGTTGACCGAGTTTACCCTGGACAACTGGATTTTAAAATCTTTTTAACCATTCATCCAGTTCCATTTCACGGTCTGCACCCGCTATGAATTCCTTACAGTCAGCAATCACTCCGTCTCTGATATAGAGTACCTTCTTTGCTTTTGCCGCTACAAGCATATCATGGGTTACCGTCATTATAGTCATTCCATCAAGATTCAAATCTTCCAGAATTTCCAACACCTGATTTGTGGCGCCGGAATTCAAAGCTCCCGTCGGTTCATCCAAGAACAAAATTTCAGGATTATTGATCATAGCGCGGCAAATGGAGGCTCTTTGCAACTGTCCGCCGGAAACTTCCCGGATATCACGCTCTTTTATTCCTTCAATTTCCATCCGCTTCATTAATTCCGATGCACGTTTCCTTATGTCATCCGCCAATTCTTTTTTGGCTACAAAACCAGGCAGCGTAATATTGTCAAATACCGAAAGATTCTTTAACATCTGTGCATTTTGAAATACAAATCCCATTTTGGTCAGCCGGAATTCAGATAATTCATCCTCCTTCATTTCAGATAGGTTTATTCCTTCAAACAATATCCTGCCGTCTCCAATGCTGTCCATTCCGCTGATACTGTAGAGCAACGTTGATTTTCCAGAACCGGAAGGCCCCATAACAGCAACAAAATCTCCCCTTTTGATTTCAAAAGATATGTCATGCAAAACTTTAGTATCTTTAAATGACTTGCTAAGCTTTTCAACTTTTATCATAGTCCTGCTCCTTATTCCATTATTTGATCTCTTATATGATAGTTTCTCACAACTTTGGTTCCCACAATAACTGTAATTAAGACTACAAACAGCTGGACTGCCGGGCAAATCAGATAGGCGGTAACCGGTTCGACTAACATCTTTATTTTTGAGGCGCCCATAAAAGAAAGCATCCATCCGAAAATAAATTCTCCCAAAAAGTTCGAGAGTACCGTCCCTAGAACGACTGCCCCGAATTGAATCATAAGAATCCTTATTCCGAACTGCATCCTGATATCCCGGTTTGAAAAACCGATTGCCTTCTTGATTGCTATTTCACTATGCTCCCTCGCTGTGATAAGCTGCAAAAACATTACTGTAATCAGAATGATTAAAAGCAAGGAAATCACTATGCCTACATTCTCCACCAAGCTCATATTGTCCGTAATGCCACCAAGCGTCTGCGATACGAACTCGCTGATTGGAGTTACTTTACTTTCTGTAAGAATACTTCGGAGTTCATCCGTCTTTTCCTCAACCCTAACACCGTCTGAGACATCCAAATAAATAATATAGACTTCCACATCATTTTCGTCAAAATCAATGGCTGCCTTGGCAGTCTTGCCACCATAAGTAATATCCTGATAAATGCCGCAGACGGTAAACAAAAGTTCTTCCCCATTATAAATTACCGTTAGAGAATCTCCAACTTCTTTTCCTAATTCCGAAGCATTCATATAAGAAAGCGCAATTTCTTTACTGTCATCCGGGCCACTTCCCTCAAGATACTCCAATGGGAAAACAGATTCATCCCCATTTCCCACACGAAGATACTCCCCTTCCCCATCCGCATTCTGAAACTGTACGTAACCATTCTGATAAATTGCATACTTTTCAATTTCTGGATCATTCTCCAAATAAGATAAAGCCGCAGCTTTTTGTTCCGCCAGTTCTTCACTGTACTGAATATCAATACGAATATCACTTTCACCTACACCCATATAAGTAATGAACGATGGATTTTCAATCGTATTCTTCATGTTCATCGGAAGCAAAATCAAAAAGGACGAAAATACAAATACGAAAAACAGAACGCAATATTCCTTCCATTTACATTTCAATTCACCCAATGCTATAGTAAAATTGCGATATTTCAACCCTGTGGAAGGTAAAGAATAGTGACCCTCTTTCTTTATCTTCTCTTCCCCGCGCATCAGCTCCACAACAGTACTTTTCAGATTTTTGCGAATAATTCTGTGGCATTCAAGCATTACAATCAGGCTGAGCAGAACCACCCCGATGAAAGGAAATACCCATTTCATCCAATCACCGCTGCCATATCCGCAATACATAATAACCGAGGACGAAAATAAGTCTCCAAATGGGATAGCTGCCATATAACCGATTATTCCCGCTATCAGTCCAAGTATTATATATTTCATCTGATATAACTTCTCAATCGCTTTTCCTGAAAATCCAATTGCTTTCATCTCCCCAATGGTATAATTCTCTTCTGACATGGTTGCCCGAATAATGTACGATAAGCACAGGATCGCTATCATTATTAAAAGGACACTGATTGCGATTATTATTAAGGCCACCAGACCATATGAAAGAGCATTCATCATAGTCAAAAGGCTGCCTGTTACGGCAACCCCGTTGGAAGGCATGCCTGCATCCATATAATCCATCTCCAATACCGATGTCGATGTCCTGTCGTCTAGCAGGAATTCAAAACAGTACTCCCAGTCTCCCATATGGCGATTTATTTCATCAAGATCTGACTGGCTTATTAAGAAACGCTTTGAAGATGTGAGTGGTGCATTCATCGATGCGTCACGGATGATTGTTGATACAATCAGTTCCTTACGGTAATGGCCTTCATGCAATGTGATTGCATCGCCTGCCTGAATTCCAAGCTCCTGTGCATAGTAAACAGGAACCCCGACTTCTCCGTCCTTGACAGCAGCAATTTCATTATCCAGATTAAGGAGAAAGTCAAACCCTTCGTTCTGGGTAATAAATCCGTTATCCATCAAGGATTTTTCCAGAGTTTCGCCCTGATAGATAATATTTGCATTGCTGATATCCAGCATCTTGACTACAAGTGAATTCTTAATATAATCACGAGTATCCACAAAGTTCTCAAACGCTTCCTCATCATATGTCCCCTTATGCATCTGCAGATATTCTGGTGGCACAGCCAATTCATTTAACCCGTTCAATGAAGATATTATTGTAACCGCCACCCTTAAGCCGCCTGCCATAAAAATGCCCGAAAGTATAAGGAATACAGCCAGGACAATTGTAATAACCCGGTTTCTCTTAAAATCCCTCTTGACAATATTCAGCAATAGTTTCATTCTCATTCTCCTCTTCAAGTTTTTTTATACTCTTAAGTTTGGAAACAATAATCCCGATAATTGCCAGTAATATTCCTGCCAGTAATATCAACAGAGCAGTTCCTCTTCCAGGACCAGTACCGATAACTTTTCCGATCTTTATTGCTAATAAACTATTACCACACATAAACGGCTCGAAAACATAATCAGAAAAGATTCCGGACAATTTGTAAATAAAACCGCCTCGCCTTGTTGTATACTAAAAAAGTCACCTAAACAGCCTTGTGTCCTAATTAATGACAGGCTCGCTTCATCAGACATTTTCTGCATAAGAAAGACTCCCTTAGGTTTAACATCAGGAGCCTTATCTCATTTTCTATCCCAGTTAAATATCGCCATATAAGAATTTTCATTTTAAGCTCTATTTCCATAAAATCATGGATACTCGTTGCATGTTTTCAGCTTTATTTGCCGATATTCCCTTGCTGGACAGACTATAGATGTAATCGCCTATATATACGAGTCTATTTATATAATTTTGATTCTCATAGTTGTAGGTTCCGCTTGGAATATGAGTCATGCTTCCCTTGAACTGAAGCATATAATCGTCTTTTATGTCATAGACATAGCCACCTTGGAACACATAATCAGAATAAAAATAATTATCAGGTCCTCTCTTGGCTTGAGCTACAGTTATTGGAAATCCCAAATAATTCTTTTCTCTATTGTACATGAGTGCTTTATGATTGTGCAGCACTTCCGAGTTGGTACCCATGCTTCCTATAATTACGCTTGATATCTGTTTTGGATTCGAAAAATCTGTAACGTCAAACATGGCTATCTTCATACCTGCATCTCTGATGTTTTCTCCCGTTACTGTGACCGCTTTTCCAAAACCCAGGATATGATTTTCATCATATGAATGCAGATAATCGCTGTATCCCGGTATCTTAAGATATCCAAGAATTTTTGGCAGTTCCGGTTTTGACACGTCAATGACAAAGAACGGATCTATCTGCTTGAAGGTTACAAGATAGAGTTTGTCACCCATGAACCTTACCGAATAAATCTTTTCTCCCGGTGCTATACCACTTAATTTTCCAACTTCCTTCATGGTTTTGTCAAAAACCGATACCATTGACCCGCTACTCTGGTCCTTGGTATATGCTACCCTGAAGTATCCGGAACTTTGATCCATTGCAAATTGATTTATTAAAGTACCTTCTATGCTAGCCTCTGAAGAATATTTTATTGAAGTATCCTTCACATCAAACTTTTTGATTATTGTTTTTTCCCTATACTCAATAGGAGGCATTATATCTATAGTTTCATTTAACACGTCTCCAGAAGCCTCAATCTTAGGCTCGGCAAACATCGGATAATAAAGAAAATCCGAATTCAAATAACTTACATACATGCTGTCATTGGCCATGTACAGATTTTGAGCATTTCCCAGATAATTTACACGCTGTGCTTTCACGTTGGAATCAATATCGAAGCTGTTTATGCTCACCAGAGTTCCCCCAAGATACGGCGGAAATATCATAATATCTTTCGGCTCCATATTTATCTCCAAGCTTGAAACAGCAGTGTCCCTGTATACAGGCATTGCTACACCCTTCCCATAATATCCAAAATGAAATTCTGTTACCATATGGAAATTTTTCCCGATTTTTCTTGAGGAGATGTAGTTTCCTTCCTGAGAAAAGCTTCTCTTTTCTTTTGCTTTCGTAACATCAGTGATATCATAAACCACTGCTTTTGAATATGTTTTTGAATTTTTATATTCACGTCCTATCATTACCATGCTTTTTGACTTTTGATCCGCCGATAAATCAATATAAATCTCTATGACATAAAAATCTGTTCCTGCGTCTATCTTGTTTCTCTGGACAAGCTTGCCCTTGTCCGTTTCGGCAATGTATATTATATTATCCTTTACATAATATATATATTTGCCATCCGTTTTCACTATATCTGCCTCATCTACTCCCTCGACCTGCAGATTGGTCTGGCTGTATCCAGGATTTGGAAGCGAAGATGAATCCTCCATTTTTGAAGTTTCGCCCATTGGAGCCTCAGGAGACTGAACTATATCTAAATTGCTTCTCCAAGGATACAAGCCCCGGTTGCTCTTTTCAAGTATTTTTTTAAGGTTTACAGTGCTTCCTACATATACCTCTCCTGAATAATTCGATACTCTGTAAATATTGTATGCGTCTGAAAATTTGAGCTCTGCCTGTGTGTATATATTTACAGGAATCACCAGATATGTCCTGTCCTTGAGCTTATTGATTATTGTCGGAAGTTCACTGCCCTTTTGAGAAACCATCTTGATTTCATTTTCCGGATTTTTAATTTCCTTCTTCACCTGAACCAATATTGGTTTTTTATAGTCAAGCTTTGCTAACTGGCTGCAAATCGTTCCCTTTGAGACGAGTGAATCCGGTATCTCTTCGGCGTACGCAAAAGAGCTGAAAATTGCCACTACGCAAATAACCGCTGAAAATTGTTTTAAAAACCTCATATTCACCTTCCTATCTGACTGAGCAAAAATTTCTAATCATTTTAATATATATGCTTTTCATATACTTTAATATTTCAAGGTTTAAGATTTCTGGCATATATATACCCCATTTCCATTATTTTTTCACAATTTCAATCTTCCCCTTATATTAGGACATTATCATAAATAATATTATTATTACTAGAATCCAATTGACAACTCAAAATAGATATGTTATATTTACCATAAAGTTAGCCAGGGTTAACTATTTTAAGGAGGCTATTTTTATGAGCATTGTCATTATTGGCGGCAACAACCGCATGGAGCGTATATATATGGAAGCTTGTAAGAATTACGGCTGCAAGGTAAAAGTTTTCACACAGATGGAAGGGAGCATGCGACGCAACATTGGTTCGCCTGATTTGATAATTCTTTTCACAAGTACAGTTGCTCATAAAATGATAGCCTGTGCCTTGTGT
>JBATTG010000103.1:0-1708 GCA_049670425.1 Proteocatella sp. | reverse complement strand
TCTTATGGCAGAAAATGAAAATTTAGCATATGCAATTCCAAATGAAGGAACAAATCTTTGGTTTGATGGCATAGCAATTCCAAAAACATCTCAAAACAAGGAACTTGCAGAAAAATTTATAAATTATATGATGAAACCAGAAGTTGCTGCTAAAAACAGTGACTATATAAAATTCTCATCTCCAAATAAAGCAGCTCTTGATTTTCTTCCTGCTGAAGAAGTTAACAACGAATATCTTTATCCAAAAGGAGACATAAATCAGCTTGGGGAAGTTTTCCTTGATTTAGGTGAATTTACTACAGAATATGATAGGGCTTGGACTGAAATAAAATCGTCTTAAATATAAAAATAAAGTTTCAAAAAAAGATGATTGTAATTGCAATCATCTTTTTTTAAAAGAAAGGATACATTATGAATCAGGTCCAGCATGGAGCAGATACAAAGGCAATTAAATTGAAATACAATTTAGATGAAATAACCGACTACAGTTCTAACGTAAATATATTCACCCCATCAGGTGTCGATGAAATACTAAGGACTATAACATCGAAAGACTTAAATTACTACCTTGATTTACACTACATAGAATTGAGAGAAAAAATAGGAAAGAGATATGGTTTCGAAAAAGAAAATGTTGTTGCAGGGAATGGTTCAACGGAAATAATGTTTTTAATAATGAAGTTGAATTATATAAAAAATATAGGTATAATTAATCCAACTTTTGGTGAGTATGAACGAGCTGCAAATTTAGCCGGTAAAAATATAGTTGACCTGTACTATGACGACGAATTTAAAATAGACAAATCTGAAGTTGAAAATATAAAAGACTTGGATCTTTTAATAATATGTAACCCGAATAACCCATCAGGAAACATAAATGAGCTTCACGAAATTTTAGAAATATGCAAAAAAAACAACACAATACTCATGGTGGATGAGACCTTCATAGAATTTGTTGAAAATGGAGAAGAGTATAGTCTCATAAACAAGGTGAAGACATATGAAAATCTTATAGTAATACGTGCTGTGACGAAATTTTATTCGTTGACAAATATTAGGCTTGGATACGCATTTTCATCAAGGAATATTATTGCTGAGCTTTGGAATATAAAAGAACCATGGACGATAAATATATTCGCTGAAAAATTAGCCGATGTTATTTTTGATGAGGAATTTTCAATTAAAAGCAGACTGTACTATGCAAAAGAAATTGCGAGATTCAGCAATAAGCTATCAACATTGGAAAATATCGAAGTTTATCCTACAAAAACAAATTTCATATTAATCAAATTACCAGAAGATAAAGCAGCCTCGAAAGTAAAAGAAGAACTTGTAAAAAAATATGGTATTCTTATAAGAGATTGCAGTAATTTTAAAAAGTTAGATGGTTCTTATATAAGGATAAATATCAAGGATTCAGTACAAAATGATTACTTTTTTGAGTGTTTTAAAAATATAATTCTATAATAATTATACTAAAGATAAGATGGACGAGGAGAAAATAATGTCAAAAAAAATCATGATACAGGGAACTTCTTCAGGAGCTGGGAAGAGTATCGTATGCACCGCATTATGTAAGATATTAACTGAAGATGGACACAATGTTACACCATTTAAATCTCAGAATATGGCATTGAACTCATTTGTAACCGAAGATGGCCTCGAAATGGGAAGAGCGCAGGTAGTTCAGGCCCAGGCCTGCGGGAAA
>JBATTG010000102.1:0-20398 GCA_049670425.1 Proteocatella sp. | reverse complement strand
CCATAGGTTTGATTTACATACATATCTACATAGAATGCCTTAGTTTTTTCATTTACTTTGCCAAAAGCTATGCTATACACTTCATTTTCATTTGGGTAAATTATTTCACTTACCTTAACCACATTTTCACCAAATACATTGAGTACTGATACTCTGTTATTTTTCTCTGTATCGCCAAAATCAGATATTATTATATCCTGTATGCTGTCTTCATCCGCATCCAAGACATCCATAGCTAAATATCTCTCTTTAAATATAACTTTAAGTATTCCTTCTTCTTGTTTATATATGTTAATTTCCTTGTATGGATTTGTTATGCCGTAATAACCTATTATAATTTCATCCAAGCCGTCATTATTAACATCCATTACTTTATAATCTGAAATCTCAAATGCATCTAATTTTATATCTGTTTTTTTTGTCCAAATTTCTTTTTTTTTGTCAAGAACTATCAATCCAATTTTTCTAGTGTTTTTGTCTCTGTAAAGAGCTACAACTTCTCGCTCGTCATCCTTATCTATATTCTTATTTATCAGCGAACTTTCATGCTTTAAGCCCTTTGCATAAGGAAGTACTATTAAATCCGCATTTTGTGGTAAATAATTAAGAAGCGCATCATTCAATTTCTTTTTCTCGACATTCAATTCCGGAGGTTGTATTAACTCTTCAGGAGTTTTCAATCCGCCACATCCGCTTAATATAATTAAGAATATCAACATACTCGCAAGCATAGTAAATATTTTTTTCATGTTCTTTCCTTTTCTAAAATTTCAAAATTCGTTCAATAAATTAAAGTTCAAAATAAATAAGTTTCCATATTGTTAAAACTGATTAATTTTGCCTGTTATACTAATTGTAATTCTCGAAAAAACTTACAATAGGATTTTAAATACGGAAAAAGACTAGAATATAATCCTAATCTTTCAATGCACTTAACTTAACCTTATCCGATCTATCTCTTAGTTTTTTTTCTGCCTACAGGTTTTGATCCCGAATTTTTTTTGCCTGAAGGCTTGAAACCCTCTTTATATTTCGTAGTTCTTGGAATTCGCTTTCTTTCCTTAATCTCTTCAACTTTCATCTCTTTGATATTTTCAAAATTAAGCTTTGTTCTTTCATAATCACTTCTGTCATAAACCTTAGGGATGCTTATTTTGATGGTCTTTTCTATCTTGGCAAGGTACTTTTCATCATTTTCATCAACCAAAGTTACCGCTACGCCTTCTTGATTTACTCTTCCAGTTCTTCCCACTCTATGAACATAATATTCCGCATCTCTTGGAGTGTCGTAATTAAATACATGAGTAACCCCTTCTATATCCATTCCTCTTGCTGCAATATCCGTAGCTATAAGATATGGCAATTTAAGACTTCTGAACTTCTTAAGAATCTGCTCTCTCTTGTTCTGGCTCAGCTCTCCATGCAGAACTTCTACGTCAGTGATGCCTTTTTCAAGAAGCGCAGCATAAAGTTCCTTGGCTCTTTGTTTTGATTTTGTAAATATCATTGCCATAAAAGGATTGTATATTTCAAGTGCCATCAAAAGACTGTCTAATCGGCGATCTTCCGTTGTTTTTATAACCAATTGCTTTATTTGATCTAAAACTACAATTTCCGGATCTATCTCTATCGTCAATGGGTTTAACATTATTCTTCTAGCTAATTGTTGAATATTCTCCGGCATAGTTGCAGAAAACATAAGAATTTGAAGATTTTTAGGTATTTTTGCAGCTAGAAGCTCCAGGTCTTCCATGAAGCCGTAAGCAAGCATTTGATCTGCTTCATCTATAACCATTTGTTTAAGATACTTGAAATTTATAGTTCCTCTTCTTAGGTGATCCAAAATTCTGCCTGGAGTTCCTACTACAATCTGAACCTTGTTTTTAAGCTTGGAAATCTGCGATTCAATATTATGTCCTCCAAAAACAGAAACCACACCAATATCAAACGGCTCTGCCAAAATTTTACATACATCTGTAATCTGATCCGCAAGTTCTCTTGTAGGAACTATTACCAACGCCTGTGTATTATTGTTATCATAATCCAGCATATTAAATATTGGCAACAAAAATGCCAATGTTTTTCCAGTTCCAGTCTGCGCTTTTCCAATTACGTCTCTCCTGCTCAAAATAGCCGGTATAGCTTTTTCCTGGATTTTAGTAGGAGTAGTAATATAATTTTTCTCCAACACTTCTACATATTTATTATCCACTTTAAAATCTTTAAACTTCATTTACAACACGTCCTTATCTATATTATATAAAATTAATGTACACAATCATCTCAATATACCATTATATCATATTTTCTTTATGTTTTGATAGCTTTTTTATTGTTTAATATTTATTAATTTTTATTTTTATCTTCCTTATTATAGTATTTTTTTAACACCCATTCACTCAGAATATCCGGCTCAGATTAATAATTATATATCAGGTTTGAGGACATACGTTTTCCTGATTTTGAATACGATAACTTGATTCTGATAATTATTAATTAAATATTTATAAATCACAGCCACGTCTGATTGGATACCTTTGGACCTTTATTCTTCTTATATTTTTATAATTTTCTCTATTTTTCGGCTAATAATTTGCTTTTTATTAAAATTTATTTTTCATGATTATTAGCTGTTTTGAAGCTTTTAACGTTTACTTTTTCACAATACCGAATTTTCTGAATTAAATATTTTTTCCGTTGCATTAATTAAAGCGTCATGATATAATCACCTTAAATAAATTCTTTTTATGGGATTTATAAAAAAATTTAAAGGAGGAATTATATATGGAAGCACTACATGGCGCAATATTATGGCTCAATGGTATTGTTTGGGGTCCCCCAATGCTTATTCTTTTATTTGGAACACACGTTTTCTTAACCTTTAGACTTAAATTTATTCAGAAGTACGTTTTTAAAGCAATCAAATTATCAGTTACTAAAGATGATTCTGGCTCTGGAGACATAAGTCAATTTGGAGCACTGGCAACAGCTCTTGCCGCAACTATTGGTACTGGTAATATCGTAGGGGTTGCAACAGCAGTTTCTATCGGTGGTCCTGGTGCAGTATTATGGACATGGCTTACTGGTTTTTTCGGAATCGCTACAAAATACTCAGAAGGATTACTTGCTGTTAAGTACAGAGTTAAAACATCTGACGGCACAATGCTAGGTGGCCCTATGTATGCCCTTGAAAGAGGACTAAACATGAAATGGGCAGGAGTTACATTTGCCATATTTACCGTAATCGCTTCTTTCGGAATCGGTAATATGACTCAGGCAAACTCTATCACATCAATGCTTGATGCTACGTTTGGAGTTAATCCCGTAATATCTGGCGTAATCATAACCATAGCTTCTGCCATAGTTATCCTTGGCGGAGTAAAATCTATCGCTAGAGTTTGTGAGACTTTGGTTCCTTTCATGGCACTATTTTATATTCTTGGTTGCGTTATAATATTAGTAATAAATGCATCTTATATCCCACTAGCATTTACTACTATAGTATCCGCTGCCTTCACTCCACAGGCCGCTGCAGGTGGTTTTGCCGGTTCAACAATCATGCTTGCCATGAGATATGGTATTGCAAGAGGACTATTTTCAAATGAAGCAGGTCTTGGTTCAGCTCCTATAGCTGCCGCAGCTGCTCAAACTAAAAACCCAGTTAGACAGGCTCTTGTTTCTATGACAGGCGTATTCTGGGATACTATCGTAGTTTGTCTTTTAACAGGCTTCGTATTAGTTACAAGTATACTTAAAAATCCTGATACGCTGGGCAGTCTTTCAGGTGCCGCTCTTACATCTGCTGCCTTTGGTCAAATCAAGGGAATAGGACCTTTTATTCTTTCAATAGGTCTGGTAACCTTTGCTTTCTCAACCATACTTGGTTGGTCATATTATGGAGAAAAAGCATTTGAATATTTATTCGGTAAAAAAATGTCCAAATACTATAGATTCGTTTATGTTGGAATCGTAATGGTTGGTTCTGTAACTGCCAATGCCTTTGTTTGGGATTTATCGGATACATTTAATGCTCTGATGGCAATACCAAACTTGATTGGTCTGCTTCTATTGAGCCCAGTACTAGTTGCTGAAACTAAAAAATATCTATGGGATGATAATCTTGATGAACTTGATACGACTCCTATTCCAGAAATCGGACAAAAAGAAGTGGTATAATTTAAAAAACAATTTATGGAAGGTGACATTTTGTCATCTTCCTATTTTAATTAAATTAAAAATATATACTCTTTTTTATACATATGTTATAATTATTAAGTAAAATTTTTAAATAGAAATCATTTTAAATTCACTTCTATTTAATGTCAGTTTAACAATCCACAATGAAGCAATTTTCAAGTTATGCTTATTAATCAAAAAATATTTTGTGGGATAAAATTAAAATTAAAAATCAAGGAGTTAATAATGAATGTACATTTTATTGGTATAGGTGGCATTAGCATGAGCGGCTTGGCTGCCATATGTCTTAATTTAGGTTACAATGTTAGTGGTTCAGACAGCACAAAGAGTTACATAACTGAAAAACTAGCTAGTAACGGAGCAAAAATTTTCATAGGTCAATCCGCTTCAAACATTGATGCTTCTTATGATTTAGTCGTTTATACTGCAGCAATAAGACCTGACAATGAAGAGCTCATCAAATCTAGAGCTTGTAATATCAAAACTGTTGATAGAGCCTGTTTTTTAGGGTCATTGATGGAAAAATACGCTAATTCAATTGCAATTTCCGGAACACACGGAAAAACCTCAACAACTTCTATGATTTCAACTATATATAATTACTCAGACTTGGATCCGACTATTTTAGTTGGTGGAAATTTGCCTGGTATAAATGGCAACGTCAAGATTGGAAACAGCGATTATTTTATAACTGAAGCCTGTGAATATGTTGATAGCTTTTTATCTTTTTTCCCTAAGTATGCGATAATATTAAATATTGAGGCAGACCATCTTGATTATTTCAAAGATATTGATCATATAATAGAATCTTTTGGCACATTTGCTGCCAATGTGAAATCGAATGGAAAAATAATAGCTAACGGAGATGATATTTCGGTAAAAAAAGCTCTTTCCTCGTTTAGCAACGTCCTTTACTTTGGCACAAACAATGACAATGATTATGTCATTTCCAATATAGCTTTAAAAAATGACTTCAGTTCTTTTGAAATATCATCCAAAGAAAAAAATCTAGGTACTTTCACTATACAGACTCATGGAATTCACAATATATTTAATTCTGCATCAGCAATTATCTGTGCTCATGTTGACGGTCTTAATTTAGAAAATATAAGAAAAGCTATCTATTCTTATGCTGGTGTAGGCCGCAGATTTGAATTTAAAGGCGAAAAATCCGGAATCAGAATATACGATGACTATGCTCATCATCCTTCTGAAATAAAAGCCACTTTAGCTGCAACTAAGCCTCTTGATAAAAAAAGACTTTTTGCAATATTTCAGCCTCACACTTTTTCAAGAACTCATCTCTTGCTCGATGATTTCGCAAAAAGCTTTACCGACTGCGATTTTGTCATTATAGCAGATATTTACGCTTCCAGAGAAAAAGATACAGGACTTATACATGCCCTTGATTTGGTAAATAAAATAAAGTTGCATCACAATAATGTCTACTATTTCGCTACATTCGAGGAAATATCAGATTTTTTAATTGGAAAATTAGAAAATTATGATATAGTTCTTACCATGGGCGCTGGCAATATAAATGCTCTTGCCGATAAACTTTTAAACAGCCTATAGCCTTTCCAGTATTGTTCAAATCAAAATAAAATAATATGATATAAAAAAAGATGACTTAAGTTTCAAGTCATCTTTTTAGTATTATACATACCTGTTTCTCACTTCATCTACAAGCTATAAAAGCTTGTCTTTCTATAAGAACTTCTTAACGGCCTTGCCATTCAAGTAGTCGCAGAATTTTCCCTGATAAAGCTCGTTTTCTGCCATATATTTTTCTATTTCGTCTTTTATCTTCCACCATGACATTCCATAATTGCAAAATAAAGTATCTTCTTCTGGAGCTCTTCCTACCAATCTTTGGATTATAATATCTCCATTAAGATATGCTAAGAACATCGCGGTTCTTTCTATATAATCTTTTGCTTCTCCAAATTTTATATCTCCATTAATATAATCTTCTGCCATTTTTGTTCCTTTGACAATGTACAGAGAATGAATCTTAACAGAATCTACTGAAAGCGCGCTGATTATCTTTGCAGTTTCAATGACATCATCCATATCATCATATGGTATATTAAGAATCACATGCGCTACTATATCGAAGTTATATTTTCTTATTCGGTTTACCGCATCTATAAATTCTGCCAGGGTATGCCCTCTGTTGATTTTTTTAAGAGTCTTGTAATTTACAGTTTGAAGTCCTAATTCGATTGAAATATCCTTTTGATAAGTTTCCTTTATCATTGAAAGGTATTCCAGATGCTTGTCATTAATCGAATCTGGCCTTGTGGATATAGATATCGCTACGACATCGTCTCTTAAAGATTTCTCTACTATATCCTTGAAGTCATCAAATGGCATGTAAGTGTTCGTATAATTCTGAAAGTAAGCTATGAATTTGTTTGAATGATATTTTTTCCCAATATACTCAATATTCTTTTGCAATTGATCTTCTACTGACATTTCATTCGAAAGACTCTCAAAACCGGCTCCTACATCACCACAGAAGGTGCATCCATGATTACCTACTTCTCCATCCCTATTAGGACATGATATAGGCAAATTCAACGGAATTCTATAAACTTTTTCTTTATATTTTTTTTGTAGATGTTCTGAATAGCTTTTATATAGCATATTTTAAATACTCCTTACTCAAATTCATAAGCTAAAATTGTAGCTCCATATATTGCAGCTGTTTCCGTTCTTAAAATTCGGTCTCCCAAAGTAACAATTTCAGCCCCAGCACTACTTAATATTTCACATTCCTCTTTTTCGAGTCCGCCTTCAGCTCCTATTATTATCCCTGCCGATTTGACCTGTAGCCCCGATTCTTGAACTCTTCTAATATACTGTTTTATACTATTTCCTTCTTCTGCTTCGTAAAATAATATATTAATTTGATTATTCTTCATATCTTCTACCATATCGTAAATATCCATAGTATTTTCTATTACTGGAACAATAAGTCTTTTCGACTGCTTCGATGCTTCCTGGGCTATCTTTTGCCATCTCAGTATCTTTTTGTCCTCTTTTTCGGCTATAGTGCTTACACATCGTCTCAATTGACACGGAACTATTGTGCTTACTCCCAGTTCGGTGGCCTTTTGCACTATAAGCTCCATTTTTTGACCTTTTGGTATTCCCTGATATATCGTTATTTTGCAGTCTAGTTCTCTCTTTTTATCTACTTCTTCCAATATGTCAAGGCGAATTTCATCCTTTGAAATCTCTGCGATTTCTGCAATATATTCTTTTGCCTCTTTGCTGAAAATTTCAACTTTATGACCTTCTTTTAGTCTCAATACTTTGCCTATGTGTTTTATTTCATCTTTATCTGTTATTGTAGCGGTTGAACCAACCTTATTGTCTACAAAAAATCTATCCAAGATAACCCTCCTACTCTAATGGCATTTTGGGGGCTGTAATTGCACACAATTCCCCTTTTTTTCTTGGTCTTAACATTCACATTACTTTATTATCAATAGTTACAGCATATTATCCTCAATTCATTGTAACCAATTCCCAAATTCCATTATACCAAATTTTTACATATTTTACCAATTTATTTTATAATATAGAATTTCTTTAAACCGACTCATTAACAAATTTTACTATTTATGGCTAATCATCGACATGTTTTTCTAATTGTTTTCTCATACTGCTAACACCCTCAATAGTTATCGGTTATTTCTTTCAATCGAATATTTTTTGCCTATCTCTGTATTTTCTTTTCTTCAACCCACAAAATCAAATAATCGAAATTTTCATCTATTAAATAATCTTGCGGAATAAAAACATTTCTGCCGATGTATTCCCCATCATATTTTCTATTCATACTAAAAGGATCATCTACTAGAAATTCTGTATCTGAATAAGCCTTGATTAAAATACAATGTCTTGCATTATCATAATAAATACCCTTGGTTTTTTCATTAGAGTTCATAAAACTCATCAGATTTTTAGTATCTACTATTGCGATAATTAAACTTCCATCATCCAAATAATCTCTAATAGTATTTTTATTATCAATAAACTCTAATTTATAACCAAAACCAGACTCATCTAAATATAGATACATCTCAGATAGATTAAGGCCACCGTTATGATTTAAGCCTTCTCGTATTTTAGATGTATTAAACTCTAATCCGTATATGCTTGCTGCCATTTCTATAGCAGTTGGCAAGCAATTATAATCTCTGTAATTTCCAGTCGAATTCTGATCTACATATGGCGTCTGTAGCATTAAAACAATAGACAGCATTATCATATATTTACTCATATTAACCACCTTTTAAAAACGAGAGTAGGAAGTTTTATAGGTTGCAAGCTCTGGCCCAAACAAATATGTGATTCTGTTCTTTATCTAATGTATACCAAATTTCATCAATTGCCACGCAGTAATCTATTTCTTGTTGTCCTTTTATTTTTAAGCACAAAAATAGCACACATACTTCTAACAAAAAGAAAATATTGTGTGCTCTTGGCCTAAATACAAGGTGGAATCTTTGAAATACAGGAATATGTTGTTAGTCTAATGGCATTTTTTGGGCTGTAATTGCACACCATTCACCTTTGGTTTCAACCTCTATTATTTTAAAAGACTTCTCTATAAGTGTCTTTTCTATAAGCTCTCTTTTAGGTAAAATTATACCCGATGAAATAAACAAGCCTCCATCTTTTATAAAGTCTCTGACATCTTCCAATAAGATTACTATTATATCTGCCATTATATTAGCCACTACTATTTCAGCTTTTTCTTTTATTACATCAGTCAAATTGCCTTGAAAAATTTCAATCTTATCTTGAAGTTTGTTGAGTTCAATGTTTTCTTTTGAAACTCTAACGGCTACAGGGTCTAAATCCACTCCAACAGCGCTTTGCGCACCAAGAAGAACAGCTGCCATAGCCAGTATTCCACTTCCACATCCAATATCTATTATTTTATCACCTTTTTTAAGATTTTTTTCAATCTGGTTTATACACATACTTGTAGTTTCATGGGTTCCTGTTCCAAATGCCATTCCAGGATCTATCTCAATTACTATTTCATCCGATTGCCTTTCATAGATTTCCCATTCAGGCTTTACAACGATTCTTTCAGTAACATGTATTGGTTTGAAATACTGTTTCCAGGCAGTTTCCCAATCATCTTGATTGATGTTGCTCAGTTCAACCGTCGCCGAACCAATTTCAAGCCCGAAATCTTTCAAATTTTTTATTTTTTCTCTTATGTCCATTATTTTTTCAGGAAGATTTATTTCCTCTTCTGAAAAATATGCCATTATCTTAGTTTCCTCATTGCCATCTTTAAGCAATTTTTCATCTATATAATCCCAGTAAAGTTCATCTTCCTTTAGCTTGTCCACATCTATAGGTTCATCTATGGCAACGCCTTGCGCTCCAAATTCATATAGTATATTCGTAACAGCTTCAACTGCCTGCGAATCTACGGTTATCAACACTTCTGTCCAATTCATTTATCCACTACCTTTTCTTTATATTTTCTACTATTATATCATATTTTATGACATTTTAAAAAACAATAAATCACAAAAATTAAATTCATGTAATTTATTGTTTTCTTTTATTTTTGCAATTTTAATTGTATATTTCATTCCAGTAATTGCACTTATAATTTTGTCTCACGCTTATTAAGCCCTTTGTCTATATAAATAACCCTGATGTCTCTAATTAGTAGCTTTTTCCAAGTTTTATTGAAAGTTTTTCCAGCATATCGACTGTCATATTTTCAATATTATACTCAGGTTTCCAGCCCCACTCTGCTCTTGCCGCACTGTCATCGAGTGAATTCGGCCATGAATTAGCAATCTCCTGCCTAACTGGATCTACATCATAATCAAATTCAAAACCTTTTACATGTTTCTTTATTTCCGCTGCTAAATCTTCGGGAGCAAAACTCATTGCGGCTATATTGAATGCATTCCTATGGATGAGTTTCGACGAATCTGCTTCCATTAAATCTAACGTTGCTTTTATTGCATCGGGCATATACATCATGTCCATCTTTGTTCCCTTACCAATATAAGACGTATATTTCCTGTTTTTTATGGCTTCATAGTATATGTGGACTGCATAATCTGTAGTTCCTCCACCAGGAAGCGCCTTGTATGATATCAGACCCGGAAATCTTACTCCCCTTGTATCCACGCCAAATCTTTGATGATAATAATCACACAATAACTCCCCTGCTACTTTTGTAACCCCATACATTGTCGTAGGCCTTTGTATAGTGTCCTGAGGGGTCATGTCCTTTGGAGTTGTCGGTCCAAACGCCGCTATGGAACTGGGCGTGAATAGCGCCGAACCAGTTTCTCTGGCGACTTCCAAAACGTTGAACAAACCATTCATATTTATATTGTATGCAAGCTGAGGTTTATGTTCTCCCACAGCAGAAAGTATCGATGCCAAATGAACAATCTGATTGATTTTGTGTTTGTTGCAAACTTCGCCCATTTTTTTAGAATCAAGCACATCCAGTGATTCATATACCCCTGTTTCTCTTATAAACTCAGGACAATCAGTCTCAATAGAACTTGCAATTACATTTTCATTTCCATAGATACCCCTAAGTGTCATAATCAATTCCGTACCGATTTGACCAAGGCCGCCCGTAACAAGTATTTTTTTCATAAAAACCTCTCTTTCGATAATTTAAATTATCAACCTGCCATTTTAATGAATTTTTTCTTATTTTCAGCTATTTTCAGTTTTGTCGAACTTCAAAATATAAAAAATCAAAGCGCTTGTTCCACAGACTACATAGCAGTCAGCAACATTGAACACAAACTTCCATATACCTCGGAAATCTATCATATCTGTTACGAAGCCAAACATCGCTCTGTCGATTAAATTTCCGAGTGCCCCTGCTATTATAAAAACTATTATTAAATATAAGCCTCTTGCATGGTCATTGTCTTTTTGACTGTTTGCATATCTTATCAACAATATTATTGCAAGTGCCGTGACTGCTAAAAACAAAGTAATCTTTCCGCTTAAAATTCCAAATGCGGCACCTCTGTTTTCAACATAAGTCAGGTGCAAAAATTCTGATATAACTGGTATGCTGCCTTTTATTGCCAGTATGTTTCTTGCCCAAAACTTAGAAATCTGGTCTAATGCGAGCAGAGTTATGATAATTAAGGTATATAACATTTATATCTCCTCGGCTATATTCTTTTTTTAGGTATGAATCCTATCTTCTTGTAAACTTTACTTACCATTTTACTTGCTACAGCCTCTGCTTTTTGAGCTCCCTGCGAATAAACTTCTTCAAGATAAGCCTTGTCATTCATATATTCATTGGCTTTTTCTCTTACAGGTCTCAGGCCTTCTGCAATTATCTCTGCGGCATCGAGTTTGAACTCTCCGTAGCCTTTTCCGTCATACCTAAGCGCAAGCTCCTGTGGTGTAGTTTTCTCAAATTTAGCACATATTTCAAGCAGGTTTTTTATTCCTGGCTGTTCGTTCGAATAATTTACGACTCCCAAAGAATCAGTTACCGCTCTTTTTACTTTTTTGATTATGACATCATGACTGTCAAGCAGACTGATGTATCCATTCTCATTGTCGTCCGACTTGCTCATTTTTTTGGTTGGCTCTTGAAGGCTCATGATTCTAGCCCCTACTTTAGGAGTGTATACCTCAGGAATGTTGAAAGTATCCGAATATCGGTTATTGAATCTTTGCGCTAAATCCCTTGCAAGTTCAAGATGTTGTTTTTGATCTTCTCCTACGGGCACTAGATCAGTAGAGTAAAGGAGTATATCCGATGCCATCAGCACTGGATATGTAAACAATGCCGAGTTAAGATTTTCTCCACCCTTTGAGGATTTGTCCTTGTACTGAGTCATTCTTCCTAATTCGCCCATGTATGTCATCGTCTGAAGAACCCATGAAAGTTCCACGTGCTGAGGAACATGAGACTGTATAAATATTGTGCTCTTCTTAGGATCCAGACCCGATGCTAAATACTGTGAAAGCAACAGCATGGTATTTTCCCTCAAATCCTTTGGTACCTGTGGAACCGTTATTGCATGCATATCAACTATGCAGTAGTAGTTTTGATATTCATCCTGAAGTTCAACCCAGTTTGAAACAGCCCCTAAGTAATTTCCTAATGTTATTTTCCCCGATGGTTGTATTCCACTAAATATAGTCTTTTTCTCTGACATTTTTACCTCCTGTTATTTTTTTAATTCCTGAAATTTTGTATAAAAAAACCACCACTCCTGATAAAGGAGCAAATGGTATATTCGCGGTGCCATCCTTCTTGTACTGAATATATTCAATACTTCTTTAAGTTCTTTAACGGGAACGGCGTTGGCAGAGCCAATATCTCATAGGTCCCAATTTCAACCAGTCTTAATTTTGGGTTCTCATCATCCCCAAATTTCTGTACTCAAGTATCAAGTTTACTCAACCTCATCTTAGATTAAATTCTATGCAATTTTAATAATCATAAAGCCTTACTTTATTCTATACTTTTCTATCATATTTGACAAGTATTTATTTATTTTTTCATAAGCAATATCAGAATCCAAATCACGGTTTATAACCCTATACAAAAAACTTTCATATATATATGTTATTACATCGTTAAGTTCATAACCTTCTTCTTCCTTGAAATAACCCTGTTTAACACATTCATTTATAGCAATGTTTCCTCGGCTGAACAAATCTTCGCAGGTCATCATATTCTTTATATCATCTGACATTCCAGAAGTATCAAGTGGGAAAAGAGTATAATATTCACGTAGATATTCATTTGGTCTGCTTTCTGATTTTACGAAAAATATCGAATAGTAATTGTGAGGATAATTGAAAGAATGTTTCAGAAAACACTCCCATATTATTCTGTATCTTTTAAGAGAATCTGCTTCACCCTCAAGTTTGCCTGGAAGCTCATTGATATATTCCTTGAAATATTCCATCGAAGCAAAGAATAACAAGCTATCCAGATTTTCAAAATAATTGTAGAGTGTGGCACTGTTATAGCCCGCAATATCTGCAACTTTTCTTATTGTCACTGCATCCAGGCCTTCTTTTTCCTGAATTTGTATTACCGCATTAATAAAATATTTAATAATTCTCTTTTTTTGTATTGCTTTTTTATCACTAATTTTTGTTTTACAACTGCTTTTTTCTATCAAAATATCTTGCCTCCATTAAATACAAATATATACTACTATAATTATATCACTATATATCTATAATTCAACATTTTAATTGAATCCTCCACTTTCTATAAATTAAAAAGATGCCAGATTAATCTGGCATCTTTTCTTGCAGTTTATATTTGCGATTAATATTTACCAAATTCAGTTCTTATATTAACCATTTCTTCAACTATTTCCTCAACATTCAATACCATTTCCATCATACCTATCTGTTCTTCAAATATATCTGCATTTACAGAATCTTTGAATTCAGACTCAACTACATGATATACTGCCAATCCTAAAGCAACTCCTGCTAAAGGACCTGCAAATGTTGGATCTCCGGCTGTTACTGTTTCAGCTGCTAAACCAGCAGCTTCGGCTTCCGCGGCACCTATTAAAACCATAACGTTTTCTGCTCCATACTGATCAGCAGCTTCTTTTACACGTTTTTGGTTTTCCAGGTCCATAGCCCCAGCAGCAGTTCAGACAAAACATTCCGTAGATGAATATATTACTTCTGCACTCGTATCTTTTACACATTCTTCAATGGCCTGACCCGGAATTCCGTCTCTGTCGCCAATGATTATTAATTTTTTTCCTTCAAAAAAATTCATAATATCCCTCCAATTATTTTAACTCAAATTATATTTTAACTTTAAATACCGTTTGTTCCTGAACATCTTCAGTTAATGCATCCAACGCCACACTTACTCTATGATATCTGAGTTTCCACTGTTCGTCTTTTGAAGTATTTGGATTTCCAAGTGGATAAGGAATTGATATTGTAGGTACAATTCTATTTGCTCCAACAGTCATTGCTACCGGTACAATATTGCACATGTGAACTATTGGAATACCCGCTTTTTCTATTTCTTTTACCATCGTTGCGCCGCAACGTGTGCAGGTACCTCACGTGGATATCATTATTGCTCCATCTACATTATCCGCTTTTAAATATTCGACTATTTCTTTAGCCATTTTAGCTGCCTCTGCCTGAGTTGTTCCTGTTCCAACTGTAGTGTAGAAATATGGATGTAATGACCCAAATTTACCCTCTTTTTCAAGAACCCTAAGTGCATCAACGGGTGCTATTACATTCGGATCGGCATCAGCTGCCGCTGGATCAAATCCGGCATGGATAGTCTTATACTCTCCTGATTTTACTGTGTCCTGACCTTCAACCGAATATCTCGCCCATCTTGTTGCTGATGCTGACTGTATTCTGTCAGGATTATCAATCGGAACTATTCCTCCTGTGTTAAGCATAGCTATTCTCGCCTTGGAAAGATCTTTTATAGGAACCGCTATTGGCACAAGATCTTTTTCCGGTATTACAAACTCAGTTTCAAACGGTTGATTGTTAAGTTTCTTAAGCAGCATCTCCACTCCTCTTTGAGAAGCAGTCTTTCCATCTTCTCTCCATACCTGATGTCTAACTCCTCTTTCAAAATAACCTTCTTCAGCCGCTGTAAGTGTATCCTGTCCTGCCAGAACCTTGTTTGCATAAGAAACCATTGCCTTAACATCAGTTCTTAGTTTAGCAGCACTCTTGCCTCCGATAAATATAGGCATATCCTTCTTAAACATCTCAACTCCCGGATTTTCAATATGCATTGAAGTCACAACTGGAACTCCAAATTTTTCTTTTACTGCCTTGCATATCGTTCCGCATGCAAATCCATATCTACCTGCCTGAAACGAAGGACCTGCAACAAATATATCAAATTCTTTATCTTCAAGAAATCCTAGTATTATTTCAACAGCTTCCTTTTCTCTGGAGCCCATGAAATTATCCCCACATATTATAGTATGCGTAACCTCAGCATCAAGAGCCGCATTAAGCGCCATTGCCGGTCCCACAACCCCTTCAACGATTTCAGGTGCGTGATCAGCCATATCCTCTCCACCAATTCCAGCAAAAAACTGATTTATATAATGTATCGCTTTTTTCATAATATTCCTCCTTAGAATTCTTTCATCGTTTTAGTTGACCAACCTACAATCTGGTCACCACAGAACATAGCATTATTTTCCAGAATTACCGATCCATCTTCTCTTACAGAAGACCCCAGGAACTCGTCGTATGACCATCCTCCTGAAAGTCCGTCTCTTGCAAGTGCCTGTAGTTCTCCGATGACAGTAGCTGCCGGCGGAAGCTCTATAAGCTCTGACACATTGCCTGTTGAAACTAGAGCATCGGCTTTCTTATCCAGGGTAACAAGCGGTTGAGAAGCGCCGTCTCTACCTGTGCATTCATTGCTTATTCCAATTACTTTAACCCCTGCATCTTCCAGTGCCACTATGCATCTGATATAATCTGCATCAGGATTACCATATCCCTCTTCGGTAACTATGGCCCCATCGGCTCCAAGCGATTTAGCAATCTGCGCTACAAATGTTGCTGATCTTTCTTTTTGTTCAAGCGATACATTCAGATTCGACATTATGACTCCAAGGAAGTTAATTGTCTTTCCATGCTCCTTGAACAATTCTCTTATCGTAGGGAAATTTTGCATGTCATAAGTCGACCATTTTGACGATGCCGGCATGAAGCTTCCTGAAATGATTGCACCATCAAGAACTTCTGTAGGACTCATGAATGTAGGTACATATTTGTTCATATCCCATCCGTAAATCATATCATTGTATCCAAGTTCCTCCATTTGTGACTGAGGTTGCATAACCAGTACTACTGCCGGTAATTTATTTGTTTTTTCATCTCTTTTTATTATTGAATCTAATTCAAAAATCTCTAATTCTTCAGGTTCAAGATTTTTTACTGCACTTCCTATATACTCCGCTAATTTATGCGCTGCCCATCTTAGAGCTTTATTTTTCTTCTGTTGTTCATATCTTTCAAATTCCTCATCGGTGTCAGCAACCATACATATATTTATCAGTTTCGAAAAATATGTATATTTCGCTCCCGATTTCATATCTATCATGCCATCTCCGAAACTTCCCCAGTGCTTTCCTACCGCGAGCACGCTGCAGCCCTTCAGCGCATGCAATCTTCCTTCGCCCGCACTGGTAACATCTCCTGTTATTCCAGGGAAAAGAGTTCTTCCATCGGGTCTTACTCTTGGCTCAATTGCTTCTTTAACCGGAACAATTCTTACATCATCACCCGGCTTTGCAATTATAAGGTCTACATCCGTAATATGACTCTCCGCCTCTTTTATAAAGGCTAAGGCCTCACCCTTGTTTATAGTCAATATTCCACTACTGTAACTTGTGCTATCTCCAAAAATTACATCTTTTACATAAAAATTACCCATCTCTAATTTCATTAAAATTCTCCTTTCATACTTATAATACTTCTCCAACTACTTCTGCCCTAATTTCTTCATCTTCTACAAACTCCATCGATTCTTCAACTATATAACCCACATCTTCAGTCTTTAGAACCTTTAAGAGAGACCACATTCCAAAGAGCATTACAAATGCAAAGGGAAAGGCTGCTGCAATAGATATAGTCTGGAGCATCTGAAGACCATTTTTACTGCCTATCATGAGTGAAAGTGCCAGTGAAGACTGAACCATTCCCCATACAAGTTTTCGTTTTGTACTAGGATTCAAGTCTCCATTTGATGTAAACATTCCCAGTACGAACGTCGCTGAGTCAGCAGATGTTACAAAGAATGTGCAAAGAAGCAGGATTGCTATGATTGATATGCCTGCTCCCATTGGGTATTCTCTCATTACAACGAAGAATGCTGTTGAGGTTGACTTTATAGCCTCACTTGCAACACCCGTTCCAAGGTTGAATCCCATTCCTCCAAAAACTGCGAACCATATAAAAGATGCCAGCGTTGGAGCTAACAGAACCCCTGTTATAAATTCTTTTATAGTTCTTCCTCTGGATATTCTGGCGATGAAAGTCCCTGTAAAAGGAGCCCATGCTATCCACCATGCCCAGTAGAATATAGTCCAGCCTCCATACCACTCTGAATTTCCAAAAGCCCCAAGCTGAAATGAATTTGCAGGTAAATCTCTAATATAGAGGCCTATACCTTCTATAAGTAGATTTATGATATATACTGAAGGCCCTAATATGAAGGCTACTATTATTAAGACTCCAGCTATTCCAACATTGAGATTTGAAAGAAATTTTATACCTTTGTCGAGGCCTGTAATCGCTGAAATCATGAAAGCTACCGTTACGACCACAACAATAAGAATCTGTATCATGCTGTTTTCTGGTATTCCAAACAAGAAATTAAGCCCGCTGTTTATCTGATATGTACCCAGCCCTAATGATGTCGCCACTCCTGCTACTGTAGCAAATACGGCCAAAATATCTATCATCTTGCCTATCCAGGTACTTGACACATTATCTCCAAGAAGAGGGATAAATATACTGCTTATAAGTCCTGGCTTATTTTTTCTAAACTGCATATATGCAAGTGCCAGTGCTAGTACACTGTAATTTGCCCATGGATGCAGCCCCCAATGAAGGAAAGATTTTGAAACTGCAAATTCTTGAGCAAGCGCCGTTCCAGACTCAACTCCAAGTGGCGACATAAAATGGTTTAAAGGTTCAGCCACCCCCCAGAATACCAGTCCAATTCCCATACCTGCTGAAAACAGCATTGCAAACCATGATATGTTACTGTATTCCGGTTTTGAATCATCTGGTCCTAATTTTATATTCCTGTATTTGGAAAAAAATCCAATCCAAACCGCAAATACAACGAATGATGACATTGATAGGGTATAGAACCATCCAAACTCTTTAACTAAAAAACCAAAAATTTTATTTCCAACTGCTTCAAAATTTCCTGGTGCCAGTATGCCCCAGATAACGATCATAAGTGTTATTAATAATGATATGTAATATACTGAATTGTCTTTTTTTCCCTGCAGTGCATTTTTACTCATAAATGCTCCCTTCTTAGAAATCATCATAAACGCAATCATTAAATCGAATAAAAGCTACTAAAAAAATCTCACAAGCCTCCTCTTCATCACATATTTTTCTAATCTCGATTATACATTAACCACGTATACCCTTCGCTTGATAATATAATATCAAATTTATCTTACTACGTCAACACATTTATTTAATATTTTAATGATTCTGATAAAAAAATATTATACTACAAGTTCCCAGCCTATTTTCTTTTTTTACAACTGCCTTCAAATCCAGCTGCATCAGTATTTACAATTGAAATCTCATACTCAACTTTGCTTCTTTCGGAATTATTTTAAATATTTTTTCAATTGTTTATAATATTTTTTTGTTGGTTTCATTTTATTTTTTTGAATAATTATGCATTTTGTTCCATTAATATCAAGCTGGAAAATTCCAAATCATACGCAACTTCGTTATAATATTATCTTTTTCTTTTTTTATGATTTGCATAGCAAAATCAACTTTACTTTTCAAAATTTTATGCAACAAAAAATGCAGCAATCGATTAAAAGATACGATTGCTACATTTAGTAAAATACATTTTATTATTTTGCGTTAGCTTCTGCTTTAACTTTTTTGATTAACTCTGTAACTAGAGGAAGTATTTTCGCAACATCTCCAACAAGTCCAAGATCCGCTACTTCAAATATTGCAGCATCTGGGTTTTTGTTTACAGCTATGATAAGCTCAGATTCTTCCATTCCTGCAACGTGCTGGATTGCTCCTGAAATTCCACAAGCCATGTAAACCTCTGGTCTTACTGTTTTTCCTGTCTGTCCGACTTGTCTGTCCTTGTCTAACCAGCCGGCATCTATTACTGCTCTTGATCCAGAAACTAGTCCGCCAATTGTATCGGCAAGATTATAAAGTGGTCCAAGATAGTCTTTTCCTCCAACTCCTCTACCAGCTGAAACTAGCATTCCTGCATCTTCGATGTTAGCTTTAGCCTTTGTTTCTTTAACATATTCAAGTATTTCTATATTCATATCAGCGGCTACAAGTCTAGCATCAAAAGATACAACCTCGCCTGTTCTGCTGTGATCTGATGCCATTTTTTGCATTACGCCTGGTCTTACTGTTGACATCTGAGGTCTGTAGTCTGGACAAGCTATTGTTGCCATTATATTTCCGCCAAATGCTGGTCTTGTCATAAGCAGGTTATTTGTTTCTTCTTCTATATCAAGACTTGTGCAGTCTGCTGTAAGTCCTGTATGAACTCTTGCAGAAACTTTTGGTGCAAGGTCTCTTCCTATTGAAGTAGCTCCAAATAAGACAATCTCTGGATTTTCACGTTTTATAATTCCTGTAAGTGCTTTTGTATATGGCTCTGTAGCAAATAATTTAAGCATTTTATCATCTGCTATAACTACTTTATCTGCTCCATGCGCAATTAAATCCTGTGCTAAATCTTTTACATCATGTCCTAAAAGTGCTGCAATTACAGTCACTCCTAATTCATCTGCCAACAATCTTCCTTTTCCTAATAGTTCCATAGATACTTTTTGTACTTCTTTATCTCTTTGCTCTATGAATACTAATACGCCTTTCTATTCTGAAAGGTTCACTTAAATACCTCCTGTTTTCTTTTAAATAAATTACGTTTACATTCTAAATTATTTCTGTCTTTGAATATTTATGATTTAGTTCACTTATTTTCAGGTTAAGTTCAAGCTTTTCCTATAATAATGAAGTTTACTAATTATATAAAATATTAGATAAGGTATTTTTCCTGTAGTTTATCTACTATTATCTGTGCTGCTTCCTGCGGGCTTACATCAAATAATTTACCTGCTGTCTTAGCTCCCTTAGTAAATGATTTTTTAACCTTTGTTGGAGAACCTTTAAGGCCAAGATTAGCTGGATCTACTTCTATATCATTTACTGTCCATATTTCAACTTTATCGCCTTCAAAAGCTTCGAAGATACCCTTTACATTCATGTATCTTGACTCGTTAAGCTCTTTAAGTGCTGTAATAAGGCATGGAGTCTGAACTTTTATCATCTGATATCCGTCTTCGAATGATCTTTTTACAACTATTGATTTGTCGTAAGCTTCAATTTCTTCTACATAAGTTACTGATGGAATTTGAAG
>JBATTG010000101.1:0-13524 GCA_049670425.1 Proteocatella sp. | reverse complement strand
TTCTTCCTTGCTCATTTTTGCAACCGTTATTCCAACATAGCTTAGTACCATGACTACGATTGGCGTAATGTAGTTAAATACAGCCCATGGTGCATATGCAAATGTTGAAACGCCAAGAACTCCTGTAAGGAATGCCCCGCAGGTATTCCAGGGAATAAGCGCCGAAACGATTGTGCCTGATGATTCAAGTGCATTAGATAGTGTCTTCGGATGCAGACCTCTTTCTCTGTATGCCTGAGCATACATTCTTCCTGGAAGCACTATTGCAATGTACTGCTCTGGCATAGTAAGGTTACTTAGCAGACAAGTCGACATCGTAAGACCAATAAGACCCTGATCTGTCTTGACTCTCTTTATAAGTTTTTCTACTATTACCTCAAGCTGACCCGTTCTTTCCATTATTCCTCCAAACATCATGGCGAATATGGTAAGCGATATTGAATAGAACATGTTAGAAAGTCCACCTGCTGAAAGAAGAGAATCGATAACTTCTATTCCCGTTGTACTCTCATATCCATTGTATCCAACATTAAGTATGTCTCCAAAAGTTGCCCCCTGAAAAATCATTCCAAGGATTGCTCCAGCAACTATTCCAAGGAATATTCCTGGTATTGCCGGCATTTTCTTAGCTATTGAAAATATAACTATAATTGGTGGAAGTAAAAGTAGTGGCGATATCTTGAAGCTGTCCGAAAGCCCCTGCTTTATTTGCTCTATCGCTCCAAAATCCACGTTGTCCGCTCCAAAACGCATGCCTACTACTCCAAATATCACAAGAGTTATTGCATATGATGTAAGTGTTGGTTTCATCATGAATTTAACATGTGTGAACACATCTGTTCCTGCCATGGCTGGTGCAAGATTTGTAGTATCTGAAAGTGGAGACATCTTATCTCCAAAATATGATCCAGAAATTATAGCCCCTGCTGCAATCGGAGCTGGAATTCCAAGTCCAGTTGCAACTCCCATAAGTGCAACGCCTATAGTACCTGCAGTTCCCCATGAAGTTCCTGTTGCAAGAGAAGTTATTGAACATATGATAACTGCCGCAATAAGGAATATCTGTGGCGATAAGACTTTAAGCCCGTAATATATCATAGTAGGTACTACTCCAGCATTCAGCCAGACACCTATAAGTACTCCGATAATTGCCAATATTATGATTGCCTGCATTGCTTGAAGTATGCCTTGAAACATACTATCCTCAATCTCTTTCCACTTATATCCCATCCTTAATGCCATTACTGCTGCAAATGCAGTTCCTATGAGCATCGGTATGTGTGGATTAGCGCCATATACCGCTATTCCCGCCGCCATACATATAATTAAAAATGAAAATGATAAAATTGCTTCATAAAGATACGGTTTTCTTGCTTCCATAATTCCTCCTAGATTGTTATTTGATTTTATTTATATTACCATGTATCAATATAATACGCAATATCCGTGCCAAAAATACCGGTATTTATTTAACAATTTTCTTAAGATAGCGTTTTCAGAGCTTTGCTCCTTGTTGTTAATATATAAACTAATTTTATGAAAATATCTGAACTATTGGGACTCCTGATACGGTACCTTTTTTTTCATTTTTGAAGTAAATTTCCGAGTTTATTGAAAAAAATTTCAAAAAACAGCTTTATATTTAGAATCTTAAGAATATTCCTCACATATCTATTCCATTAATACATTATGTACAAATACTTCATTTTATATTATAATTAGTTATATAGATTTGAGTATAAAGAATTTATCATATCAATAAAGTATTTTTTGTAATATATGATTTAATTTTAGAAAGCGAAGGTGATTTTCACATGGTATTATTCAACCAAATGATTCGGGAGTTACATAAATATCCTTCAAGTAAATTGGATATTTTGGTTTATTACGGTTTAGGCGAGCACTCCAAGCTCCATCAAATAAGAAATATTGATGATTTTCTTCTATCACATCAGGCTGACCGAATAAAAATTTTATGCAAATACAGCGGAAAAAGCTACATAGTATCAAGACTTAACTTTGACGAATACAGATTGGCTACGTCTACTCTTGATATATTCCAAAAAGAAGGCAACCGAATAAGGGTAGAATTCTAATATAAATCAAAAAACCATCATCGGACTCTCTGTAAATACAGATAAGCTGATGATGGTTTTAATTTTCTATTAATCTAAATATCCTGATTTTTTTATCAATTCTGCCGTAAGAAGAGCCCCGCCTGCTGCGCCTCTAAGTGTATTGTGCGAAAGACAGACAAACTTATAATCAAAAATAGAATCTTCTCTGAGTCTGCCTATTGTTATGGCCATTCCTTTTTCTAAGTCTCTGTCCAGTCTCGGCTGCGGTCTACTTTCGTCTTCCATATAATTAAGGAATTTTTTTGGAGCAAGTGGCAGGTCAAGATCTGCTATTTTGCTATTGTAGTTATTCCATCTGTCCAAAATTTCTTCTTTAGTTGGCTTTCTATGGAATTTGACCGCTACAGTTGCCATATGTCCATCCAAAACAGCTACTCTAATGCACTGTGCACTTATTACAGGCTCCGTAGCATTTACAATCTTTCCAGCCTCTACTTTTGCCCAGATTTTAAGGGGCTCTTTTTCACTTTTTTCTTCTTCTCCACCGATATAAGGAATTACATTTCCCACCATTTCAGGCCACTGTACAAAAGTCTTACCACTTCCTGATATTGCCTGATAAGTGCTAACGATTACTTCTTTTAAGCCAAATTCCTTAAGGGCATCCAGCGCCGGTACATAGCTTTGAATCGAGCAGTTTGGTTTTGCCACAATAAACCCCTTTTTAGTTCCCAGTCTTTTTTTCTGAAATTCTAAAATTTCAAGCTGTTCTATATTTATTTCCGGGATTAGAACGGGTACATCCTGCGTCCATCTGTTTGCTGAATTGTTTGATACAACTATTATCTCATTTTTTGCATAAGCTTCTTCTATTTTAATTATGCTTTCATTATCTAAATCCAAAGCACAAAGCACAAGTTCTACATGCTTGCTTATCTCATCAACATCACTTACGTCCTCTACTACCATTTCTTTTACATATGACGGTATGTCACTGTCTAATTTCCATTTTCCAGCCACGGCATCTATATATTTTTTACCTTTTGAGTTAGGACTTGCTGCTAGTACTTTTACGTCAAAATATGGATGATTTTCCAATAATGTCACAAATCGCTGTCCTACCATTCCTGTTGCACCTAATATTGCTATGTTTGTTTTTTTCATTGCTCGTCCCCTTGTTACAATTAATATTTAAATTTTTTCCGATTGCCAAAATCTGATACTTTGACCTTCAATGTTACCAATACAAAATTTATACTTTATTAAATCTTACTTCATTTACAATCTTTCTGCAATAGCAAATATGTCACTTACGACCGCGCTTGCCGTAGGCCTTGAACCTGCCCCTGCTCCCTGAAGCATGATTTCGCCTGCATTGTCACAGGTTATATACACTGCATTCATTGCCCCATCTACATTTGCCAATGGGTGTGTTTTTTCAAGTTCCTGCAATGATACCGAAATTTCAATTACATCACCAATCTGCTCTGCCTGTGCAAGAAATTTGATTATCCTGCCATTTTTTTTGGCTCTTTCAACATCGTCTTCAGTTATTCCAGTTATCCCAGTCTTGCTAATTGTACCCAGTTCCACATCTTTTCCAAATGCGAGTTTTGACATGATTGCAATCTTGTACATTGCATCATCACCTTCCACATCGGCGCTTGGGTCGGCTTCTGCAAAACCTAACTCCTGCGCTTCCCTCAGGGCAGCTTCAAAACTTTGACCTTCATTTGCCATTTTGCTCAGAATGTAGTTTGTAGTTCCATTTATTATTCCTGATATTTTCTGAATCTTATTTGCTACAAGGCAGTCATTAATTACCCTTATTACTGGAATCGTACCTGCTACACTGGCTTCGTACATGAAACTTACTCCCTGCTCTTTGGCTTTTTCATCAAGGGCTCCTTTGGATTTTGCAATAGCCATTTTATTGGCAGAAATGACATGTTTGCCCTTTTCCATAGCCTTAGTCATATATTCTGTCGCTGGATTTTCTCCGCCCATAAGTTCTGCTACAATTTGGATTTCAGGATCGTTAAGTATATCCTCATAGTCGTTTGTAATCATGTTTTTATCCAGGCCGTAATCTCTTTGGATATTTCTTACAAGTACTTTTTTAATTTCTATTTTTTTATGCTCGCCTGTTTTTTCATACAGTTTTTGAGAAAGCTGGGCTTCCTTTTCCATCAATATATTTTTGACTCCAGATCCAACTGTTCCCAATCCCAAAATTGCTACTTTTATTTTCTTCATTATACTACTCTCCCTGTATCATAGTTCCCATCTCGTTAGGTTTGTTTGTGTTTTTTATGTTAATTGGTATTTCAGCGTTTTCCACTGGTCTGATTGCATCAGGATGATATACCTGTGCTCCGTCTTGAGTTATTTTCAGCAGTTCTTTGTAGGTCATCTTGTCTATAGTTTTTGCATCTTTTTCTTTTCTTGGATCTGCCGTCATTACCCCTGTTACATCTGTCCAGTTTTCGTACATATCTGCGCAAATCCCCTTTGCTATTATTGACCCTGTTATATCAGAGCCTCCTCTTTCAAAGGTTTTTATTTTCCCCCGGCAGTCAGAACCATAGAATCCTGGAACTACCACCTTGTCTTCGGCTGTTATTCTTCTTCTTATTTCTTTGTAGGTCCTTGCTTCATCAAGATTTCCCTCTGCACCAAAAAATATTATATCTGCCGCATCTACAAAGTCATAGCCTAAATGGTCTGACATTATTAAGGCGCTCAGGTACTCTCCCCTGCTTATTATAAAATCTCTGTCTTTTGAATTTCGTATCTGCTGACATACCGTTTTAATTTCTTTTTTCGACTTGTCTGTGACATTCAGATCATTGCATATTTCTTCAAACCGTTCTTCTATCTGCGAAATTATCTGCTCCCTGTCCTTTGCCAAGGACTGCTCCTGATATTGCAAGAGTCTTATCTGTTCTTCAATTTCTTTTTTCATTAACTGGGTCTCATGAGTATAACTCAGCATATCCGTGACCTTGATATCTCCATCGTGTCTTTTTCCCGGTGCCGATACTACAATGTGATTGCGGTCTTCTTTCGAAAGTATTATATCTTTTACCTTGTTAAACTGCTTTGCATCCGACAGCGAACTTCCCCCGAATTTTGCAACTATCTTTTTGGTTATTGCCTCTATATCATACGGCGTTTCCTGGTATACGCAGTAGTTTAGCCAGTTGCTGAAAAGTAAATTTCCATGAGATTTCCATCTCAGTAATATCCCCTTTTCTGGGTCATCATTTTTATAGTAATTTGCAGGTACCGCTGCGTCTGGATTCTTAATTAAATCTCTTTTGTATTCCTTGTCCAAGGTTTCCTCATCATACTCACTGTGACCAGATATGAATATCAGCCGGTTATCTCTGGTTGCTGTTATATGAACTCCAGCTTCCTCTGATTTTGCTATTATTTCAAGATCGTCAATTTTCCTTATGTCTTTTTCTTTGCAATAAGTATACCTTGACTGAGGAGCATAGAAATACTTGTCAAATCCTCTGGTAAGGACGCTCTCTCCTGCCACTTCATTTTCAAATACTCCCGAAATTTTCTTTTCCAGTTGATGCTTTTCAATTCCATAATAGTGATACAGTGCCGCCTGCGATGCCCAGCATATGAACATGGTCGAATATACATGTTCCCTTGCATAGTCCATTATTTCTTTAAGTTCTTCCCAGTAGTTGACGTCTGCATAGTCCATCTTCTCTACGGGAGCCCCGGTAACAATCATCGCATCATATTTTGAATTCTTTATTTCATCAAATGTCTTGTAAAATTTTTCAAGATGCTCTTTGCTGGTATTCCTGCTTTGATGCGAACTCGTTCTTATCAAATCTACATTAACCTGGAGCGCTGTATTTGAAAGCATCCGTAACAGCTGAGTCTCCGTCTCAATCTTGGTTGGCATAAGATTTATAATTGCGACCCTGAGTGGCCTGATGTCCTGGGACTGTGCCCTGCTTTCATTCATTATAAATATATTTTCTTTTGCCAATATGTCTTTTGCTGGTAAATCATATGGTATTATTACTGGCACTCTTCTCCACCTCTTCTTATGACTGCTGCTATGCTTTTAATGCCTGATCCAGATCTTGTATTATATCTTCTAGCTTCTCTATCCCCACTGACAATCTTATCATATCAGGCTTCACTCCAGATTGAAGCTGCTGCTCACTTGATAGCTGTCTGTGAGTCATGCTTGCAGGATGCAGCACATGAGTTCTCAGGTCTCCTACATGGACTACCAGGCTTGCAAGCTTGACATTATTTATAAAACTCTTTCCGTCTTCGACTCCGCCTTTTACTCCAAATGCGATTATTCCACTGGCTCCGTTTGAAAGATATTTCTTTGCCAGATCATAGCTTGAACTTGATTCAAGCAGCGGATAATTTACCCATGAAACATTTGGATGATTTTCCAAAAATCTGGCTACAGCTAGCGCATTTTCACAGTGTCTGTCCATTCTCACTGCCAGCGTTTCCATTCCCAGGTTTGTGAGGAAGGCATTGAATGGGCTCATGGTATTTCCCATATCTCTTAAAAAAGAAACTCTGGCTTTTACTATGAACGCTGATTCCTTGAACCGCTCCGTATAGCTGAGACCGTGGTAGCTAGGATCTGCATCTGTAAGATGAGGAAATTTCCCGCTTCCTTCCCAGTCAAATTTGCCGCTGTCTACTATTACTCCGCCTACACTTGTTGCATGTCCATCAAGGTATTTTGTTGCCGAATGTGTAACTATGTCCGCTCCATGCTCGAAAGGCCTGCAAAGATATGGTGTTGCAAAAGTGTTGTCAATCATAAGAGGTATGCGGTTATCATGTGCAAGCTTCGCTATTTTTTCTATATCCAGGACATCTACTCCCGGATTTCCGATAGTCTCTCCAAATATAAGCTTTGTATTTGGTCTTATTTTTTCTAAAATAGCTTCTTCCCCCGCATTGAAATCTACAAAACTCACTTCAATTCCCATTTTCTTTAATGTTGACGTAAATAAAGTATATGTTCCTCCGTAAAGATTTGACATAGCAACCAGATGTTCTCCTGCATTGCATATGGTCAAAATAGCAAGCAGATTGGCTGACTGGCCAGATGATGTGCCGAGTGCTCCAACTCCGCCTTCCATGGCTGCAACTTTTTTTTCAAAGGCATCCACTGTCGGATTGCTTATTCTTGAATACATGTGCCCCTCTGCTTCCAGATCAAATAGTTTACCTACTTCATCCGCATCATCATATTTATAAGTGGTTGATTGAAATATCGGAAGTATTCTTGGTTCTCCATTTTTTGGTGCATATCCGCTGTGGATACATAAAGTTTCTTGTGCATATTTTTTCATTTTGATGTTACCTTTCTGCGTTATATGATTTTATTTGTTATTGTGGTATTAAAAAGCCACACTCAAATAAGTGTGGCCATAGTTTTTTTCTATAATCCTACACCTATCTTTCAGACGTATGTCTGCTGGAATTAGCACTAGCTTTCGCATTTGCCGGGTTTCTAAGGGCCAGTCCCTCCACCACTCTTGATAAGTTGTTCGTTCTGGATATTCAATTGTCTTTGTACTCAGTACTCTTTTTAATATAATACTATAGTTCCTGAAATTTTGCAAACTATTTTTTTAATTTATTTTATTTGAGATTGTTTAGCAAAGGCAAAATCATAGCCTGAGTTATTGTCACTCTTGAAATAAACGGTTGCCCACTTGTTAGTATCTTTTGACAGAAAGGGATTCAAATTTGTATGGAAATTCAACAAATATTCTTCTAAAAACTTTTCTAGCTCTGGCTCGGTCTCAATTATTTTCACATCTCCTTGATTTCCTGAATTGTAATAGTCATCTTTATTTCCACTATTTTCGTCATAGCTGTAAAGTTTGACATGAGATATTAACCCAGAATTAATTTCCAAATATTTATTGCATCCATAGGCTGATAGCATTTTCAAAGTTTCCTCATATTCCTTGAACACAGGCACTTCAATCTGATTATCATATGAACTTGCATCGTTGCTCAATAAGTTCACAGCTTCCCCTGATTCATTTTTTTCATAAAATGTTATAAGCGCAATCGGGCTGTTCCTCTTCAAATCCTTAGATTTTATCTTTAAAAAATCATTTTGAGCAGCTTTTAGTATTCTGCGCATACTCTCGTGTTTAATAATCTCTGAGGTATCAGTCAATTCCTTGTCAGCACTTGCATATCCTGGAAATTCAATTGTAGCTTTTGTCATCTTGTCGGCTTTTAAATTCATTACAGGATAATATCTATATTTAAATTCCTGAGTATCAAATATTGAAGCAAAAAATTCTAACGATTCTTCCCTTGGCGCATACTCATAATGCCTTATAATATTCTTTCCGTCTTTAAGATTGAACTTCACAACCATTTCAAGATATTCGTCATATAAATATGAATCTTTGCTCTGTGACACTTGCTGGTTAGCAACCGAAAGCCTTGATATTTCAACAATGGATTCTATACTTTCAGGATTTGAAAGCCTTACCTTATCAAGCTTTCCAGTTTCACTCTGTGCCTTATTTGCATCTAGCGTATCTTCATAATAACTTGCATATTCATCGAAGTTTACCGGTTTTATGGATACTGACTCAATATCTGCTATTTCCGGAATTCTTGTATCATATTTAATCAAATCCATATCCATAAATAAAAAAAATAATGTTGCTAATATAGCAAATACAACAAGTTTTCTCTTATTGCTGAATATGCTTTTCATATCAAAATTCAACAAACTCTCAAGTATACAATGTCCTATGATGCAGCTGAAAAAAAATCCGAATATCATCCAGTTTTTCCCCTGACCTACCTCATAAAATATCAGCCCTCCAGCCATAGATCCCAGTGATAAAATCATATATTTTACGATTTCTTTAAGCCTCTGATTTAGCAGCGATTTTCCTGAAGTTTCAGATGGTCTTATCACAAAAACATATATGTTCAGCACTGTTATTGCACCGACCATCATCAATTGTACCGTAAGCTCTCCATAACTAAAATTCGAAAAATAATTGCTAAGGGGTGATAATGATATTATAAATTCATCTGTAAATATTGCAGCTGGATAGAAAGTTTTAAAGAAATACCCCAGATATTCATTTATAAGAAGTACTAACAGCTGCAGATATTCCAGCACTGCCCCTGTCATCAAAACATGGGTGAGTTTGGTTCCTGTGATAATTCCAGATAATATGCTTATTGAAAATATCAAATTGAAAAATACCACATTAACAAGCACAGTTTTTATTACTTCCATATATTCAATACTCGAAGCAAAACCCATAAATCCTATTATTGCTATAGTTAATATAAGGTTGCTTAAATAAACTAAAATAAAACTTATGTTTCCTGCTATAAAATTGTTCAAAAACATCCGTCCTCTGCTTATTGGCAGGGAATGGTAAAAATCTATCTGCTTTTTTGAGTGAAGATACGAAAAAAATGCCCATCCCATGACTATTGCGGTTATAATTATAGCTAACTTTAAAAAATCATTCTCCTGTCCTACTATTTTAAGTATATATTCCCAGGATTGGCTTCTGGATACATACTTATTTTCTACATCTGCGATATATTTGGGTATAATAAGGGCTGCCTGTATTGGAAGTGCAAACATGCATCCAAGAAGAAATATCGCCGTAACCCATAGGTTTTGAATCAGCCTGTCCCTTACGAGTCTCCAGCTAGAGTATAATTGATTTGATATCATATCCCGCCACCTCCGTTTCTGTGATGAAGATTTCTTCCAGATTAAGGGGCAATACTTCATAAAAAAGTGGTTTCATATTTTTAATTTTCCCTACAACATTCATATTATTGCCTTTAGCTATCAGTGTATATAATGAACCTCTTTTTTCTAATTTGACCACATTCACTCCCTGCTTCAAAAATTCTTCTTTGTCAATCTCCTTATTAAAAATACACTGAACTTTCTGAAGTCCTAATTTCATCTCTACAAGATCTTTTGAAAGCAAAACGCCCCCCTTATGCAGCAACCCGATATGGTCGCATATGTCTTCTAACTCCCTCAAATTGTGAGAAGCTATCACCGGAGTTATTCCTCTTTGTTTTATATCTTCTATCAACAGTGATTTTACGGCCTGTCTTGCTACAGGATCCAGCCCATCAAAAGTTTCATCACACAGTAAATACTCTGCTCCACTGCAAAGACCCAATATCACTGACACCTGTTTCTTCATTCCCTTTGAAAAAGTTTCTATCTTTCGATTTTCGTCCAGATCAAAATTTTTCATCAAGTTTTTAAATCTGCTTTGTGAAAAGTTTTTGTAAATTATTCTGTAATAATTCATCATTTCTTTTGAAGTTGTATTTTTTATAAAATATTGTTCATCTGATATATAAAATATTTTTCTTTTAGACTCCACATTCTCATATATGGGTTGACCTTCTAAAAATATCTTTCCTTGTTCTGGCTTTATGATTCCGCTTATGATTCTCATAAGCGTCGATTTCCCTGCCCCATTTGAACCAACAAGTCCAAATATTGCCTGTGATTTTATGTTCAATGTTATATTATTTAATGCCTCGATTTCATCAAATTTCTTTGAAACCATATCTATTTCTATCAATTTTAAAACCCCTTTCAATTTTGCATATTCAAATTTATTATAACATATATAATCCCGACTTGGAATTAATCACTTGAAAATTGATAAGGATGCCGTCCATTAGTAGAATAACTACTACATTTATAGAAAATCGCTCACTACCAATACTCTTGCACAAAAAAGACACTTCCCCTGAATAGTTCAGAAGAAGTGTCTTTTAAAATTTTAGCCAATCTAATTTGTAATGCACTGTCTATATTCAATTTCCAAAGAATCAATAAGTTCCTTTACGCTTAATATTTTATCCACTCTCCACGCATTTTGTCCGGCAAAGGCAAATCCATTATTAAGCTTGCCCTTATATGCATTGATAAGCGCCAGGGCAATACAATATTCACTCTGTTCACGCTTGCAGGTAACGATACAATGAAATGGGCATTTTGCAGGTGTCTTATTTCCATTTTTAACTTCATTTATGAAATTATTGTATACGGCTCTTCCTGGCAATCCTACCGGACTCTTTATAAGCTGTATGTCAGATTCCTTAGCATTTACGTACATCTCTTTAAACTTAATGTCAGCATCACACTCATGCGTCGCTACAAATCGTGTCCCCATTTGGACCCCATCCGCTCCAAGATCTAATATCTTCTTTATATCATCTCCTGTAAATACACCGCCTCCAGCGATAAGAGGTATTTTCTTTGCAAATATCTTTTCCATGGACTTCAGTTCTTCAACGATAGGCACCATGATATTTTCCAGGCTGAAATTTTCATCTCCTACCTGTTCATTGGTAAATCCTAAATGTCCTCCTGCCAAAGGTCCTTCTACAACAAAACCATCTGGTATATAGTTATATTTATCTACCCATTTTTTTGTAATTACTTTAAGGGCTCTAACTGAAGATATTATAGGTATAAGTTTCGTTTTGCAGCCTATTTCCTTTAACGCAGGAAGGTTTAATGGTAGCCCTGCTCCTGCAAATATAATATCAATACCCTCTTCCATTGCCGACTTTGCCAGCTGCTCGAAATTTCTGGCTGCGACCATTATATTTACACCAATAATGCCATTTGAAAGTTCTCTGGCTTTTCTTATTATTTTTTTAATAGCGCGATTATTTGCCTCTATATAGTCAGTTCCAAAGTCTGGTTCGTCCATACCTATACCTGCCGCCGATATAACTCCAATACCGCCCTCATTAGCCACAGCCGATGCCAAACCCGAAAGAGATATTCCTATCCCCATTCCGCCTTGAACTATTGGAGTTTTTGCTACTAACTCACCTATTTCAAGTGATTTTCCATTCCATTTTTGCATTATATTCTCCTCTTTCATGTGCTCAAAATTTCAATTTCAGTATATTTTAAAATGACACCTTTGTATTGTCTATTTATAGCCCTTGCATACAAAGGGTTACAGTTTGAATTTTAATAACATATCTAGTATAACACAATTGAAATCTCACTTCAATAATATAATTAAAAAAACCACACTGTTGGTGGTTTTATTTTAAATCCGTTCTACTTCTTTTAATCCTGCCATCTTTAAAAACTTGATATTATGTTTGAAATTATTTATTGCATCAGAAGGATCTATTGAATCCAAGTTTAAAGAATTAAGCTTTTGTCTGTCAAACTCGACGGATAATACGGTTATTTTTTCCCTGTCTCCCGTTTGTGTATCAAGATAATCCTCAACTATGTGGACTACTGTTTTTTCAACAGGAAGAAGTGCAAACATGTCTCTTGCAATTCTTATCGCGCTGCTGCTTATATAATCTTTAACTAATTTATAATACTCGGTTTTAGTTAGATTTCGCTTTGATAATTTTCCATTTTGGGTAAGTGAAAGTTCAAAATAAGGAACAATATCCTTATAATTAATGATAAATTCCACATGCATCTTGTCCGAACTATTTGCTCCAAATTCAAAATCAATACCAAATTCTAAAAGATCATCCAGCGGTTTCATCTCGTTTATCACTTCAAAATATGAATCAATGTCTCCTTGCATTATTTTGCCGGCAAGATCTACTAAATTTCTCCAACCATCATAGAGTTCTTCATCTTCTTGCATGGAACGTTTTACATCAGCTTTGAACTCATTGAGTTTTTTGTCCAGCTTGAATTTAAGTATTTTTTCACTCACAGATGGCTCATAACTGTTCAATTTTTCTTTTGCAAGCTTGCCCTTGGGTCCGATTGCATTTATATTAAACGGCTCCGGACTGTTATAAACTATATTCCAATCTATTTCATCATCCGCATATTTATGAATTCCTCTTATGGTCTCTATCATCCGGTCATATTCTTGCACTGCAATTCTGTTATCTTTACTGAATCCTTTGGGCTCACTTATAACAACTTCCGGTGATATTTTATTAAGGCTTGGATTTGTTGCATAAGGTATTCCTGCTCCAGGCGCTGATGATGCAGACTTTTTCCCGTTTAAGTTTATTATCTGTCTTAATCCTCCAGTTCCAAAACTTACACTTGGACCATTTTTCCCTAAATCTACTTTTACACCCTTGCATATTGTAAAACTTTTTCTTAATCTTAATCCCATTTAATTGTTTATTCCTCTCAATCAAGCCTACTTTAGCTATGTACTTATCATAATATATATTACACTTACCTATTTGTACTGTCAATAATTAATGTCATATTATAGCAATTAAAAAAACACCCAGGCTTATGCCTAAGTGTTTTTTAATTGGCTACGACCTACTTTCCCAGGAGGCTGCCCTCCAAGTATCATCAGCGATGTAGGGCTTAACTTCTGTGTTCGGAATGGGAACAGGTGTATCTCCTACTCTATAATAGCCATATTTC
>JBATTG010000100.1:0-5852 GCA_049670425.1 Proteocatella sp. | reverse complement strand
TTACTGTATAATGATAAATCTGTCAATTATTTCTTTATATCTCTAAAAAACTACTGTACAGGCTTTAATTTTACTAAAAAGTGAACAAAAACAGACAAAACCACAGGGAATTACTTTCCTGTGGTTTTTGTCTATCAGAATCGGGAATCCAAGTTTTGCAGCTTCCGCAAGACATTCTTCGACGCTCCATACGGCTTTTCCTTTTGCTTCATCTGTTTCGATTCAATTTTTTTTCTTGATACATTTTTAAATCGGCTATATGAAGCAAATCATTCAATTTATTTCCGTCTTCTGGAAATAAGGCATAGCCGAAACTAAGACCCTTAAAATTTATGTCATTAATAAAATTGTAAAATGTCAAATTCTTGATTTCATTGCAAAGTTGCCAGACTTCAGTATTTTCCGTGTAAATAATGAATTCGTCTCCGTGTAGCCGATATAAAGAGTCGCTTACATTGAGAAATTTTGAAACTTCCTTTGTAAATTCCTTAATATATTCATCCCCTATAGAATGACCATAGCGGTCATTGATGGATTTGAAGTCGTCTAAGTCAACAAAAATAAGTGAGAATGGTAATTTACTTTCTATTTTTCCAGATAAATCATAATACAAACTCTCGCGATTTTTCAAGTGGGTAAGGGGATCGATTTTTGTGATATGGCTTAGTGTTTCGGCTTTATTATTTGTCGATACAAAATAGTAAGTCATTTTGTATGAAAGAATTGAATTTACAAGAATGATAAATAATATTAAAAATTTTAAAGATACAGAGCTCCCCTCAACGAATATGTAATTAATTAGAAAAATAAGGAAAAACCATGACAAACTTATTATCAATATGGAATTAATAATTTGCTTTTTCAAATTCTGAAAAATATATGAAAAGAATTTTTTGACAAATTTTATATAATAAGTGAGAGTTACCACAAAAAAAATGGTTTGGGCAATTAAGGTGGACAGGGGTAGCTTCTCTATGGGAAAGACGTATCCAACCTGAACTGCAAATACAAATGCAAATGTTGTATAAATCCAAGAGGAGGTCATAATTATGATCATTTCTTTAAAAGACTGATCAAAGCAATACTTTAAAGGAATTACATATAAAAAGCCGAATAAAGCAATTATACCTTTGCCGTTAAAAGGAGTTGTTCCCCAAAAAAAGCGATAAATAAAAAGTAATAGAATAGAATTAATAACTGTCAAGGAAATTACTAATAATATGGAAATTAGTGGAGACCATTTTTTTCTGGAACAGGAATAGGTTGTGTAAGTATTAATAGCGAGTATTTCAAATATGTTTATCAATAAAAATAAATCCAATATACGTACCTCCATAAATAATAATTTGATTTATTATAACATTAATTGATTTTGTAGTCTAGTTTATATGTATAAACTATGGTTTCTATGCTTTGACGCTTTCGAAGTATTATTTATAAACTCTATAACCATGACCGCAGTTTGATAGCTTTCAACAGCTCGAAATAGACGAAAACCACGTGATAATTCAAATTATCACGTGGTTTTCGTCTAAAATATGCTATTTATGTTTTACTAATTGTGAGCTTGCAGTTGTTTAGAATTTTGAAATATCGAATATTTCAAGCTTGTCAGGGGTTATGTGCAGTCTTTCAAAAGAAAGGAAGGCTCTGAAGGTATCGAGTGAAGTCATTACGTCTATGTTTCTTTCGATTGAAGATCTTCTCATGTTGAAGCCATCTCTTTTTGAATCATTTCCCTTTGTAGGAGTATTTACCAGAAGGTCGATCTCCATGTTCTTTATCATATCCATAAGGTTGGGACTGTCTTCGTTTATTCGGTTTACCTGTCTTGCATCCACGCCTATATTTTTAAGGGCGTTTGCAGTTCCTTCGGTAGAAACAAACTTGAATCCAAGCGCATCAAGGTCTTTAGCTATGACAAGGAATTCGTCCTTGTCCTGGTCGTTTATTGTAGCAAGTATGGTTTTTCCTTTTTTGCCGGTAAACATGTTGGCGCCTACAAAGCCTTTGTAAAGGGCTTCTTCAAGGGTTCTTCCTATTCCAAGGACTTCACCTGTTGATTTCATCTCTGGTCCAAGGCTCATTTCTACATTTGGCAGCTTCTGAGTAGAGAAGACTGGAACTTTGACTGAGATAAGCTTGCTTTCTTTATATATTCCTGTGCCGTATTCCATGTCCTTAAGCTTTTCGCCAAGCATTACTCTTGTTGCGATGTCAACTATTGGCACCTTGCTTACTTTCGATATATAAGGAACGGTTCTTGAGGCTCTTGGGTTGACTTCGATTACGTAAAGCTTGTCGTTGTAGCAGATGAACTGGATGTTTATCATACCCTGTATGCCTATTCCTGCAGCGAGTTTTTTTGTATAATCGAGTATGTCGGCTTTTATCTTGTCGCTTACATTTTGAGTAGGGTATATGGTGATGCTGTCTCCTGAGTGAACTCCGGCTCTTTCAAGATGCTGCATGATTCCTGGAATCAGCACGTCCTGTCCGTCGGATATGGCGTCTACTTCCAGCTCCATTCCCATCAGGTATTTGTCTATCAGGATTGGGTTTTTCTTGTCCTTTTGGAAGGCATCGGCAAGGTAGTGCGCCATTTCTTCGTTGGAGTGGGTTATTTCCATACCCTGGCCACCGAGCACGAATGATGGTCTTACAAGAATCGGGAATCCGAGTTTTGCAGCTTCCACAAGACCTTCTTCAACGCTCCATACGGCTTTTCCTTTTGGTCTTGCTATGTCAAGTTTTTCAAGGAGTGCTTCGAACTGCTCTCTGTCTTCGGCAAGGTCAATCTGATCTGACGTGGTTCCAAGAGTAAGAATGTTCTTCTCTTTAAGGAATTTTGCAAGTTTGATTGCTGTCTGTCCGCCGAACTGAAGGATTACTCCATCTGGCTTTTCTTTATATATTATTTCCAGTACATCTTCTTCGGTAAGCGGTTCGAAATAAAGCTTGTCTGATATGTTGAAATCGGTACTTACGGTTTCGGGATTGTTGTTTATTATTATGGTTTCTATGCCCATTTTTCTAAGAGCCATTACACAGTGTACGGAAGCGTAGTCAAACTCGATTCCCTGACCTATTCTAATCGGTCCTGAACCAAGAACGATAACTTTTTTTCTGTCAGAAACTTCTACTTCGTCATATTCTTCGTAAGTAGAATAGTAGTAAGGGGACACGGCCTCAAATTCTCCGGCGCAGGTATCTACCATTTTGTAGGCAGGGGATATGCTCCAGATGTTACGCAGCTGGTATACCTGCTCAGGAGAAACTTTCAGCATGTCGCTGATAGCTTTGTCTGAGAAGCCATGTTTCTTAAGATCTAGCAGCCATTCCTTGGTAAGGTCTGAAAGTTTGCTCAGCTTGAGTTTTTGTTCTTCATTTATTATAGCTTTGAATTTTTCAAGATAGAAAGGGTCTATCCCAGTCATTCTTGCAATTTTATCCATTCTGTATTCTCTTCTTATTATCTCGGCAAGCGCGAAGATTCTTTCATCATCTGGAGATATTATCTTGGCCTTAAGTTCGGAAAAGGAATAATCTTTGAATTTCGGATGCTCCATGGAAAATCTGTTCAATTCCAGGGATCTTATTCCTTTTAGGAATGCAGCTTCGAAATTGCTTCCTATTGCCATTACCTCGCCTGTAGCCATCATCTTGGTTCCAAGCTCTCTGTCAGCAAGGTAGAATTTGTCAAATGGCCATTTTGGTATCTTTACAACCACATAGTCAAGGGACGGTTCAAAGCATGCATAGGTTTTTTGAGTTACGGCATTTTTTATTTCATCGAGTCCGTATCCAAGTGCCAGTTTTGCTGCAACTTTTGCTATAGGGTAACCTGTAGCTTTTGAAGCAAGGGCAGAAGAACGCGAAACTCTGGGGTTTATTTCGATTACAGCATATTCGAACGAAGTTGGGTTAAGGGCAAACTGCACGTTGCATCCGCCTTCGATTCCAACGGCATCGAGTATCTTGAATGAAGATGTTCTTAGCATCTGATATTCCTTGTCAGAAAGTGTCTGGCTAGGAGCGACTACGATTGAGTCTCCTGTATGAATTCCAACCGGGTCTATGTTTTCCATATTACATACTGTTATGCAGTTTCCTTTTACATCACGCATAACTTCGTATTCTACTTCTTTCCAGCCTTTTATGCTTTTTTCAAGAAGTACCTGACCTATTGTGCTGAGCATAAGTCCTGAAGCCAGGATAGTTCTTAGGGAATCTTCGTTATCGGCTATTCCTCCGCCCGAGCCTCCTAGTGTGTAGGCAGGTCTTACTATTACAGGGTAGCCAGCTTTTGTAGCCCAAAGCATACCAGACTCAAGGTCGGTTATTATTTCACTCTCGATTACGGGCTGGTTTATTTCATTCATCATATTACGGAAAAGTTCTCTGTCTTCTCCTTTTTTGATTGAAGCTATCGAAGTTCCGATTACTTTTACATTGTATTTTGCAAGAACTCCGCTGTCATGGAGCTCTATTGCCATGTTAAGCCCGGTCTGTCCGCCCATTCCGGCAAGAAGTGAGTCGGGTCTTTCCTTTGCTATTATCTTTTCTACGAACTCAAGGGTTATAGGCTCTATATATATTTTATCTGCAATTTCAGCATCGGTCATGATGGTTGCAGGATTCGAGTTTACGAGTACTACTTCTATACCTTCTTCTTTAAGGGACTGGCAGGCCTGCGTTCCTGAATAGTCAAATTCTGCGGCCTGGCCTATGATTATAGGTCCTGAACCTATTACTAATACTTTCTTTATATCTTTATTTAATGGCATATTAATCCTCCTTGAATAAACTATGGTTACAGTGAATATTTGAGAAATTCGTCAAATATATATTCGCTATCTACAGGTCCAGGGCTTGCCTCTGGGTGAAACTGAACTGAAAATACGCTAAGAGTTTTGTGACGCATTCCTTCGATGGTACCGTCATTCATGCTTACATGCGTTATTTCAAAGTTTTCAGGAAGCTTGGTTACATAGTATCCGTGATTTTGAGAAGTGATGTGAACTCTGTCCATAAGCAGGTTTTTAACCGGGTGGTTACAGCCTCTGTGTCCAAATTTAAGCTTTCCTGTTTCGCCTCCAAAGGCTATTGCAAGGAGCTGATGTCCAAGGCATATTCCGACTACCGGTTTTTTAGCAACCAGTTTGTTTATTTCTACTATAGTTTCGGGCATATCGGCAGGGTCACCGGGGCCGTTTGACAGGAAGATAAGGTCTGGATTGATTGCAAGAATTTCGTCTGCAGTAGCTGTGCATGGGAAAACTGTAAGATCACAGTTTCGCTTGCTGAAATTTCTAAGGATGTTTGTTTTTACGCCATAGTCTATTACTGCAACTTTCTTTCCGCTGCCTGCAATGTGGTAAGCTTTTTTTGTGGATACGGTTTTTACGGCGTCTCTATTTGAAAAAGCGTCTAGTTTTGCTTTTATTTCTTCATCTGAATAGTCGCTGTTTTCAAGAACTATGATCCCCTTCATGGTACCGGCATTTCTAAGAAGTTTGGTAAGGGCTCTTGTATCTATGCCTTCTAAACCAAGGATTTTATTAGATTCAAGGTAAGTGTCAAGTTCAAGCTCGCAGCGGAAGTTGTTTGGATGGTTCGATTTTTCTCTTACGATAAATCCTCTTACTTTTGGGCCTGATGATTCAACGTCATCCAGGTTTATTCCATAGTTTCCAATGAGCGGGTATGTCATGGTAACTATCTGTCCATAGTATGATGGGTCTGTAAGAATTTCTTGATATCCTGTCATACCTGTATTAAAAACTACTTCTCCTACAGATTCATGAAGGTAGCCAAATGCTTTTCCTTCAAAAACCATGTTATTTTCCAAA
>JBATTG010000099.1:0-20298 GCA_049670425.1 Proteocatella sp. | reverse complement strand
CACCTACACCGCTTAAGCAGATGGCGGGAGTATCAGCTCCAGAGCCAAGAGTAATCTTGATTCAGCCATGGGACAAGAGTCTGCTTAAGAGCATAGACAAAGCAATTCAATTATCAGATCTTGGATTCAATCCTACGAATGATGGAATTCAAATCAGAATAGCTATACCACAACTTACGCAAGATAGAAGAAAAGATCTCACAAAGCTTGTTGCAAAGACCGGAGAGCAGGCAAAAGTAGCTCTTAGAAATGAAAGAAGAGAAGCAAACGATAAAATCAAAAAGCTTGAAAAAGAAGGCGAAATGACAGAAGATGATGCTAAAAAAGCAACAGAAGAAGTACAAAAAATCATAGAAAAGTATACAAAGACTATAGATGAAATGGTTGCCAGAAAAGAAAAGGAAATAATGGAAGTATAATGGATATTAAAAGATTAATATCTATGAGCAGGGCGCAGGCCGAAGAATTGCTTCAAAAAGAAGACGAAAATTATACTATAGAATATACGAGTGGCGGAAAAGACACTGAAATTCTATCACAAATACATGTAGTAAAGGCCGTAAGAGAAAAAGATAAAATAATTCTTACTGTTACGGGATTTAAAACAGATATATAATAAGAAGCAGACTCAGCGGAAAAACCGCTGAGTTTATTAAAAAAATAAATTAGAAAATAATAAGCATTGACATATAATATAGACAAATAAATCAGATAAAAGAGGATGAGATGATAGAGCTGAGCAAAGAAAAGATGCCAAAACACATAGGCGTAATAATGGATGGAAACGGAAGATGGGCAAAAGCAAGAGGGCTCAAAAGAACTTTGGGGCATAAGCAGGGAGTTGAAAACTTAAAAACCATAGTCAAAGAATGCAAGCGCCTGGAAATACCATATCTAACGGTCTATGCTTTCTCTACTGAAAACTGGAAGCGAGCGGAAGATGAGGTTTCTGCACTTATGTGGCTTCTGGAACAGTATATGATAAAAGAGTTAAACGAGCTCCACAAGGAAAACATAAGAATAAAAACCATCGGAGACATTACAAAACTCCCAAGTTCAACATATAAAAAACTGCAGGAAGCCGTGGAACTGACAAAAGACAACACGACGCTGACGCTTACACTGGCATTGAACTATGGTGCAAGAGCGGATATCGTACAGGCGACCACTGTTATTGCAAACAAAGTTAAAAACGGAGAATTGTCAGCTGACGAAATAGACGAAAAGACAATATCTCAGCATCTAAGCACTAATTTCATGCCAGACCCAGACATGATAATAAGACCCAGCGGTGAATACCGTTTGTCAAATTTCATGATGTGGGAAGCTGCATATAGTGAATTCTGGTTTTCAAATATAAACTGGCCAGACTTTGGCGCATCAGAATTACAAAAGGCTATATCAGACTATCAAAATAGAGACAGACGATTTGGCAACGCTAAATAGAGGGGGATTTATGTTAACGAGAATTGTTTCTGGATTATTGCTACTGCCAATATTTTTTTTGGTAATAATAAAAGGGGGTATATTCATATACCTTGGGGGCCTGATTTGTTCACTCATAGGACTTTATGAATTTTTCAGGGTATTCGAAAAAAGTGGATATAAACCATTAAAAATAACCACATATATGGCAACGACAATAATGTACACCGCAATGACTTATTCAGGCATGGATTTTTCATATATAATAATAAGTATAGCCTATATAATAATAGCAGCAGGAGCAATTTATATAATAAACCGCAGAATAAGAGTAGAGGATTTAATGATAACTCTTATGGGGTATATATACGTACCTGTATTTTTATCACATATAAACCTTCTGAGCATAGAAGGTTCTATATTTATCTGGCTGTTGTTCATATTTGCATGGGGAAGCGATACATGTGCATATTTCGCTGGAATGTTTTTTGGAAAACATAAACTTATCCCGGAAATAAGCCCGAAGAAAACTATAGAAGGTGCTATAGGAGGTATTATTGGTACCGTAATATTGACGCTTTTGTTTGCAACGTACTTCAAAGAACCTAATTTGCTATACTTCATACCGCTGGCGGTCATCGGAAGCATAGTTTCACAGATTGGAGATCTTTTTGCATCGGCCATAAAGCGGGAATTCGGGATAAAAGATTATGGAAATCTCATTCCAGGGCATGGAGGTATTTTGGACAGATTTGACAGCATACTGTTTACGGCACCGCTTACCTACTATGGAATAACTTTCATATATTTTTTGCAACACCTTTAAACAGATTTATTATAGATTAAGGAGACTTTATGACTATAGTAATAGCAATATTGATGTTCACATTTCTTGTTTTAATTCATGAACTTGGGCATTTTCTTACAGCCAAGAAGCTTGGAGTAAGGGCGTATGAGTTGGCAATAGGAATGGGACCTAAAATATTCGGGAAAAAATACAAAGATACAGAATATACTTTAAGAGCCATTCCTTTTGGAGCCTATGTAAGATTTGGCGACGAGGAAGACTCGCTTTTTGAAGAAGGCGACAATTTCATGAATCAGAGTCCTATTGACAGAATGAAGATAATAATAATGGGGCCGCTGGTAAATCTAGTGGCAGCACTTCTGATAATGATACTTGTAATGTTCATGATGGGCGTTCCTATGAATAAAATAGGGGACCTTGCACCCGGAATGCCTGCCATAGAAGCTGGAATACAGGTGGGAGACCGGATAATTGAAATAGACGGTGAGGAAATAACCGACTGGCAGGGTGTTGTAGAGGGAATCTCAGAATATAAAAGCGGAAACATCCAAGTTGTTGTACAGACACCAGATGAACAGGTAAAAAACCTGGAACTGACTCCGATAGAAAAAGATGGGAAGCTGATGATAGGCATAACCCCTGCAATGGAGAAAAATCTGGGTAAATCGGTAGTAAATGGAACCCAGGCTACCGCTAGGATGAGCACTATGATGCTTGACATTGTGAAGCAGCTTTTTACAGGAAAGGCGAATCTGGATGAATTTTCAGGTCCGGTAGGTATAGTTTCAATAGTAAAGGATGCGGCGAGTACGGGATTGATAAACATATTATACCTTACTGCGGTACTGAGTTTGAATCTGGGTATACTCAATCTGCTTCCGATACCGGCACTCGATGGAAGCAAGATACTGATATATGGATTTGAAGCAATAACAGGAAAACCTATGAACCGTAACCTTGAAATGAGGCTTACAATGATAGGATTTGCGCTGCTTATGGCCTTTACATTGTTTATAACCTTTAAAGACATAATGAAGCTTATCGGATAAAAATAAGTTAAATTAAAATGGAGCATATATGATAAATAGAAGAAAAACAAAAACAGTTACAATTGGAGGTCTCAAGATTGGCAGTGGTCACAGGATAACTGTGCAGTCAATGACCAACACAAGAACCTCGGATGTAGAGGCCACCGTAGCTCAGATAAAAAGGCTTGAAGAGGCAGGGTGCGAAATAGTAAGGGCGACAGTCCCTGATTTTGAGTCCGCAGAAGCCATAAAACACATTGTAAAAAAGATAAACATACCTCTTGTTGCAGATATACACTTTGACCACAGACTGGCGCTTAAATCCATAGAAAATGGAGTAGAGGGCCTCAGGATAAACCCTGGAAACATAGGGGGCGAAGAAAAGGTCAGGGAAGTAATAAAAAAAGCCAAGGAAAGAAATATTAAAATAAGGATAGGCGTAAACGGCGGTTCTCTGGAGAAGGAGATTGTGAATCTGCATGGCAACGGGGCGCAGGCAATGGTGGAAAGTGCCATGAGACACATAAAAATCCTTGAAGACCTTGAATTTTACAACACGGTAGTATCCCTCAAGTCAAGTGACATATTCAAGACTATAGAGGCCTATCAAAAATTTGCAAAGCTTACAGATTATCCGCTGCATCTTGGGATAACTGAATCGGGAACCATAAAAAAGGGCACAATCAAATCTTCCATAGGAATAGGTCATCTTCTTTTAAACGGGATAGGAGATACTCTCAGAGTATCGCTTACGGCAGACCCTGTAGAAGAAATCTACGTTGGAAAGGACATACTTTCATCTTTGGATCTTGGAAGAGATGGAATAAAGATAATATCATGTCCAACCTGTGGCAGAACAAAGATAGATCTTATTGGGCTTGCAGAGCGAATTGAAGAAAAAACCAAGCATATAAAAAAACCAATAACCGTAGCCATAATGGGCTGCGCTGTAAATGGACCAGGGGAAGCAAGCGAAGCTGATATTGGAATAGCGGGCGGAGATGGAGAGGCAATCCTGTTTAAAAAAGGCCAGATTGTAAAGAAATTCAAAGAATCTGAAATTGAACAGGTACTGCTAAAGGAAATACAAGACTATCAGATATAGGCTAAATTTGTTTTGAAAACAGAAAGAAAAAAAATGCAAAATCTAAAAGAATATTTTAAAAATCATGATATTTCAATAGAAAACATATATCTCTATAAAGAGGAGCAAAAATTGGAATTTATTACAAATTCCAATCACATAGTGAGCTATAAAGATATAAGGCAGATTGAAGAGCATTTTATGCAAAAAAATCCCCAGATAAAGAAGGCAATTATAAAAGTCAAATATCTGGGAAATAAGCAAAAAGAAGAGCTGCTTCAGGGATATATTTCAAATATAGAATATATCCTTGAAGCAGTTTGCCCTGCAATAAAGTCAAAGGCAGACTATGTAGAAATATTTCATGATAATACAAATGATCAAATAATCTTGAATATAAAAGACAAGATCATATATAACAGCGTGAAAAACAAGAAGCTCGATATGCAGATAAGAAACACCATAGCCTTTGATCTTGGAATCGATATAAATATAGAAATAAGGGATTCAAGCTCTACCATAGACTCACTTGAATTTATTACCAAAAATTCAGAAAGCATACAAAAAGAAATTGATAAAATAGAGATAGAGGCTGAAAAAAACAAAAAAATCTCAGCGCCTAAAAAACAGATGACCGATGCCGATGTGATACACGGAAGAAAGATAACTCAGGAACTGGTAAAACTCACTACGATAAGGGATATAACTCCTAACATAGCTTTTGAAGGAGAAGTATTCCAGATTGAAAAAAGAGTCCTCAATTCGGGAAAAGTAATCCAGACATTTTGTGTAACGGATCTTACAAACTCCATGATGTGTAAAATATTTACCGACAGCGAGGAAGATATAGTGGGAAAAGGGGATTACATCAGAGTAAAAGGTGATGCCCAGTATGACACCTATGCAAGAGAACTCATAGTAATGGCCAAGGACATAAATCAATCCGACAAACCCGTCCGAAGAGACCTTGCAAAAGAAAAGCGAGTAGAACTTCATCTGCATACTTCAATGTCCATGATGGATGCCGTAGCAAATGTAGGGAGCCTTGTAAAACAGGCAAAAGACTTTGGACATAAGGCCATGGCGGTAACGGATCATGGAATAGTACAGGCCTTTCCAGATGCAATGAGTGCAGGCAAAAAACATGAAATTAAAATACTGTATGGAGTAGAGGCCTATCTTATAGATGATCTCAGCAGAGTGCTCAAGGAACATAACAACCTTCCACTTGACCAGACCTTCATAGTATTTGACATAGAAACCACAGGGTTATCATCGTCAAATGACAGAATAACCGAAATCGGGGCAGTTAAAATATCCAATTATGAAATCGTAGATAGATTCAGCGAACTTGTGAATCCGCAGATGCCAATACCTGGAAAAATAACAGAGCTTACAGGCATAACCAATGAAATGGTAAGAAACAAAAGAACAATAGAAGATGTGCTCCCCGATTTCCTGGATTTCATTGACGGGAATATGCTGGTAGCCCACAACAGTGACTTTGATACAGGCTTTATAAGAGCCGCGTGCCAAAGACATGGCATGGAATATAATCTGAAGGCCATAGATACAGTAAGCATATCAAGAGCACTGCTTCCAGAGCTTAAAAGACATAAACTCAATGTGATTGCAAAACATCTTAAAATAAAGCTGGAAAATCACCACAGGGCCGTAGATGACGCTGAAGCCACCGCACAGATATTTTTAAAATTTGTCGAAAAATTTCAGGAAAACGGTGTGCAAATCCTGTCACAGGTCAATGAGATGTACACCGACAAGGATTATAAGAGCAAAAGGCCGAATCATATAACCATTTTAGTAAAAAATATGACGGGACTTAAAAATCTTTATAAAGTCATATCGATAGCCCACATAGAAAACTTCTATAAGACTCCCCGAACCCTGAAAAGCGTACTAAACAGGCATCGGGAAGGCCTTATATTAGGAAGTGCATGTGAAGCCGGAGAAATATACCAGGCAATACAAAAAAACCTTCCGGAAAAAGAAATAGACCAAATAATAAGCTATTATGATTATGTGGAAATAATGCCTTGGGAAAATAATAAGTTCATGATTGATAAGGGCATAGTCAAAGATGTAAATGCGCTTAAAGAGATGAATAAGAAGATATATGAATATGCAAAGCGAAACAATAAAATGGTAGTAGCTACAGGCGATGTCCATTACAAAGACCAGTCAGACGGCATATATAGAAAAATACTCAAGATAGCGCAAAAATTCCCAAATGACGGGGAAGACAAAGCCCTCTATTTCAGGACTACAGACGAAATGCTCGAAGAATTCAGCTATATGGGAAGCAAGACGGCATATGAGGTAGTAGTCGAAAATACCAATAAAATAGCAGATATGATAGAAGATATAAAACCCATACCAGACGGCACCTTTGCTCCGTTTATAGAAGGCTCCGATGTAGAACTAAGGGAAATGTGCTACAAAAAAGCAGAAAATATATATGGAACACCTTTGCCTGAAATCGTTCAGTCGAGGCTGGACCGGGAACTTAATTCCATAATAGGAAACGGGTATGCCGTGATGTATATCATTGCTCAGAAGCTGGTTACCAAATCCATAGCGGATGGGTATCTGGTAGGTTCAAGAGGATCTGTAGGATCTTCATTTGCGGCTACTATGAGCGACATAACCGAAGTAAATCCCCTGTGCCCTCATTATGTATGCAGCAAATGCAGACACAGCGAGTTTATAATAGACGGAAGTTACGGTTCAGGAGCAGATCTTCCCGACAAAATATGTCCGCATTGCAACCATCAGCTTACAAAGGATGGCCATGACATACCATTTGAAGTATTCCTCGGTTTTGAGGGGGACAAAGAGCCCGATATAGATCTTAACTTTGCTGGAGAATATCAGTCCAATGCCCATAAATATACAGAAGATCTTTTTGGATCGGATTACGTATTTAGGGCAGGAACGATAGGAACCATAGCAGACAAGACGGCCTACGGCTATGTAATGAAATATCTGGAAGAAACTGAAAAAATTGCCAGCGGGGCTGAAATAACCAGACTCAGAGACGGCTGCACAGGGATAAAAAGAACATCCGGGCAGCATCCGGGCGGAGTAATGGTAGTGCCAGACTATAAGGATGTGTACGATTTTACACCCATACAGTATCCGGCAAATGACCCAACAAGCGGAGTAAGAACTACCCACTTCGATTACCATTCCATAAGCGGTAGAATCCTGAAACTCGATATACTTGGGCATGACGTACCGACAATAATAAAGATGCTGGAAGATTTTACCGGGGTGATAGCTACAGATGTAAAGCTCGATGATCCAGACACCATGGCAATATTCACATCCACGGACACCATAGAGTGTAATCTTAAAGCGATAAAATGCGAAACCGGTTCACTTGGAATACCAGAGTTTGGAACGAAATTCGTAAGGCAGATGCTTATGGATACAAAACCAAGCACTTTTGCAGAGCTGGTAAGAATATCGGGCCTTTCTCATGGAACCGATGTATGGGTTAACAATGCCCAGGAGCTTGTAAAAAACAAGGTAACCACCCTTAAAGAAGTAATTTCAACGAGGGATGACATAATGAATTATCTGATGCTTAAGGGGCTTAAACCGAAAACATCATTTAAGATAATGGAAAATGTAAGAAAAGGTAAGGGCCTCACAGATGAGCATATAGACGACATGAAAGAACAAAATGTGCCACAGTGGTATATAGAATCATGTCAGAAGATAAAATACATGTTCCCAAAGGCCCACGCGGCTGCCTATGTAATGATGTCTTTCAGAGTAGCATATTACAAAGTTCACCACAAAGAAGCCTTCTACGCCACCTTCTTTACAACCAAGGCAGACGATTTTGATGCCGATGTCATATGCAAGGGCCAGGAATATATTTTGGAAAAAATAAAGGAACTTGATGAGCTCGGCAACAATATAACGACAAAGGAAAAAGGCCAGCTCATAGTGCTGGAAGTTGCATATGAAATGTTTGCAAGAGGCGTGGAGATAAAGAATGTGGACGTCTACAGATCACATGCGACAAAATTCAAGATAGAAGATGGGAAGTTGCTTCCGCCGCTGATTGCGATACAGGGACTCGGCGATACCGTAGCCAGGAAAATACAATTAGAAGCTGACAGAGAATTCATGTCCCTGGAAGATTTCAGGATAAGAACCAAAGCCAACAAGTCGGTTATAGAAATCCTGGTAAAGCATGGCTGCCTTACAGACCTTCCAGAAAGCAACCAACTGACACTCTTCTAAAAGACAAACGATGACAGTATTTAAAAGAAAACAGGAGAAATAAAATGGATAAATTAAAAGTAAAACTTATAGCGCATACACCGGAGCCAGACAAAGTAGTGTCTATGGCGGCAAAATTATGTTATTCCCCAGTAGGTGTAGAAGAGATAGCACAAAATATAACCGAAACCGAGGTAGATAAATTTCTGTCCATGCTTATAAGCCTGGGTCATGAAAGTCCGGTAGAGCACACCAGTTTCACATTTGCCGTTGAGGGTGTATCAAGAGCATGTTCCCATCAGATAGTAAGACACAGGATGGCATCGTATTCACAGCAGTCACAACGATATGTAAAACTCGAGCAGTTTGAATATATAATACCGCCGACAATAAAGAATGATGAAAAAGCAAAGCAGATATTTATCGAATCTATGAATAGCGCTCAAAAAGCGTATAATGAACTGGTAGACCAGCTTACGCAAAATGGCAGGACGGAAAAAGAAGCTATAGAAGATGCGAGATACGTATTTCCAAATGCCTGTGAAACTAAAATTGTAATAACTATGAATGCAAGAAGTCTTTTCAATTTCTTTGAACACAGATGCTGTGAGAGAGCTCAGTGGGAAATAAGAGAACTTGCATATCAAATGCTTTATGAATGCAAGAAAGTAGCTCCGATACTGTTTAAGAATTGCGGACCAAGCTGTTACAAGAAGAGCTGCAAAGAAGGAAGAATGAGCTGCAAGAAGCCAGAAGCAGCAAAAATACGTATAGAACAGATGGAATTTTAAATAAATAAGGTTTAACAGGAGACAATATGCAAATAGAAGGAAGAAATGCCGTAATGGAAGCCCTGAAAAATGACAGGGAAATAGATTATATATATATAAAAAAAGGCGATAACGAGGGCTCGATAACCAAGATAATTGGAAAAGCCAAAGATAAAAAAATAATGATAAAAATCGTAGACAGGAATAAGCTAGATGAGATGTCTGAAAGTGAAAATCATCAGGGAGTCATTGCCATAGCAAATGAATACAAATATCATGAACTAGAAGATGTCCTTGAAGAAACCAGAGAAAAACCGGGCTTCTTCATCATACTCGATGAGATAGAAGATCCACATAACCTTGGAGCCATCATAAGGAGCGCAGAGGCAAGCGGGGTCGATGCCATAATAATTCCAAAAAGAAGAGCCTGTCAGGTAAATGCCACGGTAGAAAAAACATCTGCCGGAGCTACAAGCCATATGAAGATTATAAGAGTCACGAATCTTGTTCAGACTATAGAAAAAATGAAAGAAGCAGGAATCTGGATATACAGCGTAGACATGGACGGCAGCGAATACACCAAGACCGACCTTAAAGGCAAGATTGCCCTGGTAATAGGAAGCGAAGGGAAGGGAATATCAAGGCTCATAAAAGAAAAAAGTGATTTCACCATAAGCATTCCAATGAAAGGCCATATAAATTCACTTAATGCTTCGGTAGCGGCATCCGTACTGATGTTTGAAGCAGTAAGACAAAGAGGATAACTGCTGTGAAAAACAAGCAGAAGGAAGTACTCGTTGTAGATGGCTATAACATCATAAATGCCTGGGATGAGCTAATTGAGATAGCAGAGACCAGCCTTGAGAACGCAAGGGACAGACTCAACTTTATGATAGCCGAGTACTCATCCTACAAAGGTATACACAGTTATATAATTTATGATGCTTACAAAATAAAGACTTCGCTGAACAGGGAAGAAAAAACGCAGCATACCACCATAATATATACCAGGGAAAAGCAGACCGCAGACAGTTATATAGAAAAATTCATCCACGACTTTGAAGACAAAAGGCATACCATCATAAGGGTTGCCACAGATGATATGGCGGAACAGAATATGATTTTAGGCAAGGGTGCGGCCAGGATGCCAACATGGGAGCTGTATCTCGAAGTAAAAGAAAGTCAAAAAAAAATCAAAGCCCAAATAAATAAACGACAGATTAACAAAAATACATTAGACACCATATTAAAACAGGACATAGTGGAAAAACTGGAAAAAATGAGAAGAGGAAAGTGAGATAGCTTCCTTGGCAAAAGGTGAATTGATGGAAAATACGAATATTTTTAAAATAGAAACAGCGAGCAAGAGTGATGACGAAATAGTCATGAAGGCTCAGGCTGGAGACAACGATGCACAGGAGTTTATACTTAAGAAATATAAAAATCTTGTAAAAAGCAATGCCAGGCAGTACCATATAAACGGTGCAGACAAAGAAGATCTTATACAAGAAGGTATGATTGGACTCTATAAAGCCATAAGAGATTACAACCATGAAAAAAATATCTATTTTCATGTATTCGCACAGCTTTGCATAACCAGACAGATATTGACTGCGGTCAGAGGTGCAAATCGAAAAAAACATATCCCGCTTAATGATTATGTATCCCTTAATGCAACCTATGAAGAAGACCAGGAAAACTTGATAGATCAGCTTAACAAGCAGAAGATAAAAGGCCCGGAAGAAATACTCATAGAAAAAGAAGATAATGAAAATCTGAGAAAAACCCTCAAGGAGATTCTGACAGAAAAAGAAGTGCGAATAGTAGACCTTTATCTTCAGGGTTACAGTTATGTGGAAATGGCAAAGATAATAGGGATAAGCGACAAAGGGATAAGCAGCGCCCTTCACAGAGTCAAAAAGAAGCTTACGCAAAAACAAAGCTAGATCTGAATTTATAGGATGCTAAAAATATCTTTGATTCATTGGTGCAAAAACTCCATTTCAATTTAGTCTAGTTTGCAAAATTGCAAAAAAGGCCGTCAATGTAAAATTTGACGGCCTTTTTTAAATGTAAAAATTTATCATTCGCGCCGAGAATACCCCTGCCTCTAAGTCTCCTGGCTCGCTTTAGAGAGAACGAAGGTGGGGGGAGCGTTCAATTGGAGTGAGTCTTGACAATCAAATTGAGATTCTACGCATTTTTCCATACCATAAAGAGTTATATTTGATATGGATGTCTGTCAGCGGTGATAGGGTGAATCGTATGACAAGATGTTTATAACCACCTTTTCATTGGGTATAATGCTAAAATCGGTCAAAATACGAGAATGAAGCCTCCACTTCTAAAGTGGCGGGCAGTTGCATTTGGTATATTTAAAAAACAGGAGGATAGCGATGAAAAAAAAACTGGCAATAAACAGTAACCTGGCTATGACAATGATTTTAGCAATTATAATGTCCGTTACAAGCATGCAGTTTGCATTTTCAGCCAATCAGGAGGCTGTGAATATAACGGAAAATACCAATCAAAAAAAAATGGATTCGATGGCCAAATTGGATGAGCTCATTAAATCTTATGGGGTGACTAGTGTTCAGTATGCCATAATAGATAACGGCAGAATTTCAGTATCTGGCCAAAGCGGGGTATACAGCAACTCGCAGAGCCTGCCGCTTACTGAGGAGAATATGTATGGTATTGGTTCTGTAAGCAAGATGTTTGCTGCAACTTCTATTATGAAACTGGTAGAGCAGGGGAAGCTTGAGCTGGATCATCCAGTGACAGACTATATAAGCGAATTTGAAATGGCAGACGAAAGATACCGGGGCATAACCGTGAGAATGCTTTTGAACCACTCTTCCGGACTTATGGGTTCTTCATTCAACAATGCGTTCTTGTTTGATGACAATGATTCTTCAGCTCATGATCAGTTGCTTGCAAGGTTGAAAGAACAGCACTTGAAAGCCGATCCGGGTGCCTTTTCGGTTTATTGTAATGATGGATACACACTGGCGGAATTAATTGTTGAGCGTGTCAGCGGGAAGAGTTTTACAGATTTTGTCCATGAATATATCACACAACCGCTTGGAATGAAAAATACAAAAACAACTCAAGATTCTTTTGATGAATCTCAGCTGAGCAGGGCATATTATCCAGGATTAGAAAATGCAGTCCCTACAGACACCATTAATGTCATTGGAGCCGGTGGCATATTTTCAACAGCAGAGGATATGTGCAGATTTGCGCAGGTTTTCATGAAGGAACAGGGGCCTGGAGATACGGTGCTTTCCAAGGTTATGACAGATGCCATGGCAGGGGAAGAATACAAAAGGGGCATATGGCCCGATGAGTCTGAAAATTTCAAATACGGACTCGGATGGGACAATGTTCAGACCCAGCCTTTTGCAGATTACGGCATAAAAGCGCTGAACAAGGGTGGTGACACATATTTTTACCATGGTATGCTTCTAGTCTTACCTGAACGCAACATGGCAGCGGTTGTTCTTTCATCGGGAGGGTCAAGCCTTTACAACCAGATGCTTGCACAAAGTCTGCTGACGGAAGCTTTGGAAGCTAAGGGAATTATGCCTGAAAATGAAAAGGCCGGTGCAATGCAGGCATCTGCAGAAGAATCACAGACGCCTGCAGGCATGCCTGAGGACATGCGTAAATATGCAGGATATTATGGTGATAATCAAAAAGTTATGAAGCTCGATATCAGCGAGACTGGGACTTTGTCGATTACGGTTCCGTCTATCGAGGGCTATAAGGAAAATTACCAATATACAGCTAACGGAGTTTTTACAGATGAGCTTGGCACACTTGAGCTTGGTTTTATAGAGGAAGACAATGGGCATACATATGTTCATGCTGCGTCAAAAAGCGCTATTCCAGGACTGGGACAGAGCAATTTCTCCAATTATATCGCACAGAAGCTGGAAAAAAATAAGCTGGAAAAAAACGTTGCAGCTGCATGGGAAAAAAGAAACGGGAAGAGTTATTACGTCCTGGACGAAAAGTATTCTTCTCAGGCATATGTAATTCCGATAACAAGTATGAAGGTGCGGATAGATGAAGAAATTCCAGGCTATTTTGGATCTGGGAAAATTCAAGACGAGAATACGACGGTCACTGAAGTGGAAATTCCGGGAATGCTGGGACGTGATATGAATGAATTTAGATTTTATATCAAAGATGGCATAGAGTACCTGAAAGACAGCCACAACATATCAATCAGCGAAGATGCAATCCAGGAAATTAATCCAGGGTCATCAAGTTGCATGATTTCTAGAGATGGCAATGCAATATGGTATAAGGCAGATAAGGCAGCCGGAAAATCATTGAAAGTGGAAATTCCTCCAAAAGCTTCATTTACGGTTTACGATAAAGACGGTAAATGCATCAATGCTTCCTATATAAGCAGAAAGAACAGCATCATCCTTCCAGATGGAGGAATGATTGTATTTGCAGGTGAGCCACTTTCTGAATTTAAAATAAATCTAAATTAAATATAAGATAGAAATAAACAAACCCCAGTCTGATACTTATGTCGGACAGGGGTTTGTTTATCAGTATTTCAGGAAATATCGGCCTTAATCTTTTTTAAAAAATCACCATGAGGGACATAGCTGATATTATAGTCGGCCCCCCGCCTTTTCATTTCATTGAGCTTAATCAGAAGCAAATTGGCATTTACATCCAGGATGCAGGCAAGCTGCACAACATCATAACCTTCTTTTATGAGGGAAATCAGCTTAACATCATCTATAAGCAGATGGGCAGCAAATACATTTGCCTCATACTCAGGTTTTGTACTTACATCTGCAACCTGAAATTCCTTAAAAGCACATTGTTTGGCTAAATCTCGGTGGAGCCTGTCATGGCCAATTTCGTGCGCAACAACCAGGCGAAGCAAATGCTCATCCAGATTGTTGTTCAGGAGTATTGCACGTCTTTGATTGACAATGGTGTACATTCCAAGAAGATCGGCAAAGCCTTTGACATAGTAGATGTGGATACCGAGAAATTCGGCAAGCTGCAAAGGGTCTCTGCTTGCATATTTCTTTACCAGTGTGTTTACATGATCATATATAGTTTTTAGCTGAGCCACATAATAACCTCCTTGTTTGTTGCTATCGGGATACGAATCTATTTTGAATCACCCTTAAGATATTTCTTTGGGGTGTATTTTTTGTTTTCTTCCTTAGAATCCCAGTATACCTGCTGCAAAGCCTGCATTACAGCATCCTTGTCAACATCAGATAATTCACCTCCGGCAAATAAGCCAGCGACGTCATGGATGACTTTTTCAGCCTGCTTTCGTCCACCAAGGCCATATTTTTCAGAAGCGGAAGTTACAAATTCTTCATCTTCAGTAAGAAGATAGTTTACATCTACGCCCAGCGCATCGGCAAGCCTGTAATACACTTTGCGGTTTCTTGGATAACTTTCGCCCAGTTCATAGTTCTTATATGTTCTTAAGGAAACATCGATTTTTTCAGCCATTTCAGTCTGTGTGAAATTGGCATTCTTTCTTAGTTCCTTGATTTTTTCGTTGAATTTCATAAATACCTCCTGTTTTGATGCAAATAGAATGCACTTTTGTGAGACATTGTCCTTGACAAGTGCATGTTAACTGCCCTATAATGAAGATGAGGGCAGTTGAATTACCCTAATATTATTATATGTTGCACTTTATGTCAAGGAGAAGTTATGGAAAGAACGATACTGCACTGCGATATGAATAACTGTTATGCCTCTATTGAAATGATAAGCAATCCTCAGTGGAGGGGAAAAGCAATTGCTGTGTGCGGTTCGCAGGAAGACCGCCATGGGATAGTGCTTGCAAAATCGGAAGAAGCAAAGAAGTTTGGCGTAAAGACAGCCGAGACAATATGGCAGGCAAAGCAGAAGTGTCCGGATCTAATCGTTGTGCCCCCTCATTACGAGGAGTATATAAAGTACTCAAGACTTGCCAGAAAAATATACTATGAATATACCAATCAAGTCGAGGCCTTCGGATTAGACGAATGCTGGCTGGACTGCTCTGGAAGCACAAAGCTATTTGGAGATGGAGCAAGCATCGCACACATAATAAAGGAGCGAATAAAAGAAGAGTTGGGCCTTACAATATCCGCGGGCGTAAGCTTCAATAAGGTATTTGCAAAACTTGGCAGTGACATGAAAAAGCCAGATGCAGTGAGCGTTATATCAGAAGTGGATTTCAAAGAGAAGCTATGGCCGCTGAGCGTATCAGAGATGATTGGCATAGGCGCAGCTACAACGGTAAAGTTAAAACGCTATGGAATATCGACTTTGGGAAACCTGGCAAATGCTAATCCCGATTTCTTGAGGCAACTGCTGGGTAAAAATGGTATAGAATTATGGAATTTCGCCAATGGCAGGGATTATTCAAGAGTAATGGATGCCGATTACAAAGTGCCTTTAAAGAGTGTAGGCCACGGTATCACCTGTGCGAGAAATCTCTTGAATATGGAAGAAGTCAGCAATGTTTTTTTAGAACTCTCTCAGGATGTATCGAGGCGATTAAGGGACAATGAGCTCGAAGCGAGCGCCATTCAAATATCTGTAAAGGACAGCAACCTGTTTACCAAGCAATACCAGTGCAAGACTCCATTTCCCACACAATGCTCAACTGAGTTGACCCGCGCGGCAATGAGGCTTTTTCAGGAAAAGCATGTCTGGAATAATGACATCCGCGCCCTGACAATATGCGCTTTAAATCTTGTGCATGAGAAAAGTCCGTATCAATATGATATGTTCAATAATCATGAAAGACATGAAAAAATGGAAAGAGCCGAAAAAACTATATATGATTTGCGAAAAAAATATGGAAAAAAATCAGTTACCTTTGCATCGCTGATTGGAGATATGAAAATTTCAAACAGCAGAACCGAAGTTGTTGGAAAATATTAACCATTGAAAAACAAAGGGATTAGCAATATAATAGTTGTAGAAGATTGAACGCTCCCACCACCTATAGAGGTGGGGGATTCTCGGCGCGAATGATAAAAAAAAGAGAGGTACATAATATGAAAACAGTTACAACTAAAAAAGGATACGATGTAGTATTAAGACAAGCTTCCCATGAAGACGCGGAGGCTATAATAGCTTTTTATAACATGGCAGGTGCAGAGACGACGTATCTTTCATTTTGTGGCGGGGAATACAGAGCTACGCTGGAACAACAAAAAGGCATGATTGACGATGTAAACGCATCAAAAAATAATACGATGCTACTTGCGAAAAAAGATAACGAAATAATAGGAATCGGCACAATAACATCGAATCAAAAGATAAAAGGCAGACACGTGGCTACTTTGGGCATAGTTATAACTCAGAAATATTGCAATATTGGGGTCGGAAAGGTTATGATGGACGACCTTATATCCTGGTGCAGGACTAATCATATAACCAAGAAGATATCACTGGTAACTGCCGAGGAAAATCATGGGGCAAGGGCTCTGTATGAAAAATGCGGGTTTGAAACAGAGGGAATATTGAAAAATGAAATATGCATAGATGGGAAACTGTCTCATTTAGTAGCTATGGGGCTGATGATATAGCCAGTCAAAGATAATAATAAGCATGCAATTAGAAAGCCCCTGATGATTGGAAATTATCAAGGGCTTTACTTTATATAAGAAATCAAATGGAGGAAAAATGGAAAAATACAGCGAAATACTTAAATATATAGCTTATTTTGAAGATGAAACAAGTATATACTGTGAATGGATTTGTCCAGGAAGGAGCGGAGGAGACCTGGTTTCCTTCGAATATCCTTCCTACAGCAAAGAACTCACATCATTTCTAAATGAGCTCAATAAATCAGACCTCGTAGCAGGGGAATACCTCAGCCTGGTTGAAAAAAGCAGCACCGAAGATGCTAAACCTCTGGAACTCATAGAATTTGCAGACCTGGAGTTATTGAAAGGCATCATAACATTTTATTCCAAGTGGGAAAGTGTCTATGATGGCGCCTGGGAGGATGCGGCAAAGGATGGGATTTTTCTAAAACTACTGCATAGATTAAAAGAACTTGCGTAAGATATCAAGGATATCTGGGTATAAGGTAGTTAAGAAAAATTTCAGGAGGTAAATAATATGAAAGGTTACTACTTGATGCCCCATCCGCCAATAATGGTTCCACTGGTGGGCAAAGGTGAGGAAAAAATGATACAAAGCACCCTGCGTGCGTGCCAGGAAATTGGAAACCGCATAGATAAGCTTGGTGTAGAGACCATAGTAATAATAAGCCCTCATGGGCTCGTATTCAGCGACGCCTTAGCCGTGATTACCGAGCGGTCAGTTTCAGGAAATCTTGGGAACTTCGGAGCGAAAGAAGTAAGCCTGGATATCAATATAGATGTCCGGCTTGCTGAGGAAATAATGAAAAATGCTGAAAGTAGTGGAATCGCTACAGTTGCTCTTGAGCGTGGCTCAGCAAAACGTTATGGCGAGAGTGCCAGTTTGGATCATGGAGCCATAGTTCCGCTTTATTTTGTAAAAGGGGAGAAGTACAACCTGGTTCATATAGCATACGGATTGCTTTCTCCCTTGGAGCTGTACCGTTTTGGAATGGTGATAGAACAAAGTGTTCACAAGCTTGGCAGAAATGCAGTGCTTTTGGCATCTGGAGATTTGTCCCATCGTCTGAAAGAAGGCGGTCCTTATTCATACAGCCCATATGGAGCAGAATTTGACGAAAAGCTCATGGAAATACTCAAAGAGGGTGATATGAAAACGCTTATAGGCCTTACTGGAAAGCTTGTAAGTGAGGCGGGAGAATGCGGGCTCAGGAGTCTTTTTATACTGGCGGGAGCCATGGATGGGAAAAAAGTAAAAGGGGAAGTCCTCAGTTATGAGGGGCCTTTTGGAGTTGGTTATGGCGTAGTGGATTTTAACTTTGAACCGGGCAGAAGCATATATGCAGATATGGAAAATATAAACGAGGAAAGACATCAGCGTAAAATGAAGACCGGAAATCCCTATACCCGGCTGGCACGAATGAGTCTTGATTATTTTTTCACCACACACAGGCCTATGAAGGCAGAATACAATCAGTGGCAGGAGCTCTTTGCAAAGAAGAGTGGGGTCTTTGTTTCCATAAAAAAATCTGGAAATCTCAGAGGATGCATAGGAACTACGGCTCCAACGACAGACTCTGTAGCCCAGGAGATAATTCAAAATGCCATATCGGCTGCCACCAAGGACCCGAGGTTCATGCCGATGAACAGGGATGAGCTCCTTGTTTCGGACCTGTCCGTTGATGTCCTTGGAGATTCGGAGCCGGCGACAAAAGACGAGCTGGATCCACTCAGATATGGTGTAATTGTGAGTCATGGTTTCAAGCGGGGGCTACTGCTGCCTAAGCTTGATGGAATTGATACTGTAGAAAAGCAGCTTCAGATTGCTCTTCAAAAGGCAGGAATATCAGCAGCTGAAGAGTATGACGTAGAGCGCTTTGAGGTGACCAGGTATGAGGAGGAGTAAAAATGAAGGTGCAAGCTCAGTTTTATGAAATAAAGGGCAACAAGGTCAGATGCAAGCTTTGCCCTCACAGATGTACAATTGCAGAAGGAAAAAGAGGGATATGCAGGGTAAGGGAGGCTGGCAGGAACGAGGCCGGAGATTTGATGCTCTATACCTTGAATTATGGAGAAATATCATCAATCGCCATGGACCCGATAGAAAAGAAGCCTCTGATCAAGTTTCATCCAGGCAGTGAAATACTTTCCATAGGCACATACGGATGTAACCTGGGATGTCTTTTCTGTCAAAATTACTTTATAGCTCATGGAAATCCTAAGACAAGTTTCTTATCTCCCCAAGACATGCTCAAGAGGCTTAAGGCATATCCTGAAAGTCTGGGACTTGCATTTACCTACAATGAACCAACCATATGGTACGAGTATGTATACGATACATCGGTATTAATCCGGAAGTTGATGCCCGAAAAGAAGATAGTGCTTGTCACAAATGGATATATAAATGAGGAGCCTCTAAGGAAGCTGCTTCCATACGTGGACGCTATGAATATAGACCTTAAGGGAGATGACAATTTTTACAGGAGAATATGTGCGGGCACAATGCCTGAGGTGATGAACAGCATCAGAATAGCAAACGAGATGGGAGTTCATGTAGAGGTGACTACGCTTCTTGTGGGTACGGAGAATACAAATGAGGAGCAATTGGTGCAGATAGGCGAATTTATAAAAAGTGTAAATCCTCAGATTGTACTTCATATCTCAAGATACTTCCCACATTACAAGATGGATATACCGGCAACCGAGATAAATGTTATGAAAAAGGCCTACCGGATTCTCAAAAAAATACTTCCAAATGTAGAGGTTGGAAACCTGACATATAGCGAAAAGCTACATGTGACTGAAGAGTGATGTTAAGGAAGGAGAATCGTCATGATGTCAATAGGTATCATAGGGATAATAATTGTAATAATAGTAATCGCATATATGATAGGCAAGTAAGGCCCTATAATAATAAAGCAAAAACCCCTTAAAACGGAATTTTGTCATCGGGGGCTTTGCTTTACCTACATATAACATGTCTCTATTTAGCGAAATACTGTTAATGAGCATTTCAGCGGATATGCAATAAGTTTGAAAAAACTTGTTATTCTTGAAGAATAAGTATCTGTATGTTATTATTTTAATAGTGCTAGCAACTATAAAAATGTAAAGAGGTATGAATGAAGTTATTAAAAAGTTATACACATAATAAAGTTTCGGATATTGAAAATAAAAATATTTTTAAAAGAACGACGGCTCGAGGGATAATCATTCGGGATGAAGAAATTCTTCTTATATATACAAAGCGCTATAATGATTACAGCTTTCCAGGCGGAGGGGTGGATTCGAATGAAGATTTAAGGGAGGGGCTTTTACGGGA
>JBATTG010000098.1:0-16065 GCA_049670425.1 Proteocatella sp. | reverse complement strand
ATGGCAGCGGTTTCATGGTCGGCATTCCAGTTTGTCACAAAACCTTTATTTTCTAAATACAGCGGCATGACCCTTCTTCTATATCAGAGTATTTTTGGGGTAATGGGTTTTTTACCTTTCCTGAAGTATGATTATATAAATATATCAAACCTCGATATGAGCGTATGGGGGCATTTTATGTTTTTAACAGTATTTTGTTCGGCTCTTGCAACGTATTTTTACTTATTCGGACAAAAAACTCTGGGAATAAACATAACTTCCGTATTTCTAAACTTAATTCCAATGTTTACATTTGTATTCAGCTTTGTGTTCCTCAAGGAAGTTATGTCGCTGGTTCAGATATTTGGAGCTTTAATCGTAATTGTTTCGGTTTCATGTGTAAAAGAAGAAGTTTGTTCAATCAAAAAAAAATCAGAAGATGTCATAAATATCAGGGAGGTATTTGAGGGTGAATAATAATGTGACGTCAATAGTAATGATACTTATGGTTGTCAATATGACATATGTTGCCTATTCATTTGTATTTAAAAAGAATTATTATGAAAATATTTTTATAACGATAGCTATATTTACGGCAGCTTTAGTGATAGAACCGATAAACGCATCATTTAAATTTAATGCAAAATATGGGTTTTCAATATTGGATTTGATGTATTATGGCATAATTCTATATGTCATATTGGCATCGGTTTTAAGGAATAATAATTTTTTTATGATTAATATGTCATGGGATCAATTTTACAAAATAATAAAGGAAATATTCAGGAAAAAGGGAATAGATACCTACTACCGTATACCTACGATATATATAAATGATACCACTTCTAAGATAGAATTAAGGATGAATCTGGCTGCGAACAGCGTAATAATGGTTAAATTTACAGATATCGAATCTGTAATAGACTTAAAAGAACTGAAAAAAATGATAAATCAGGAATTTAATTCCATGAATAAAAATGAGTTTAAAAGTTCAAGATATTTTTATCTTCTGATAAATGTAATTATGACGATTTTACTATTATCAAATTTGAAATAGATTGTATTGTTTTGGCGTAGAAGTCATGGAACCTTAAAAAAATTGGAATAAAGAAGTTGAAAACGAGATATAAATTAAAAACAGGAATATCAAAGTTGATATTCCTATTTTTAATTTATATTATAATAAAAAAGTTTGAATAATCGATTCAGACTCTATATCCCATAATTCGATTTTGTCAGGGCTTATTATAGCGCAAGAGCGAGTTCCATCTTTTGGAATAGAAGTACTGCCAGGGTTAAGTATAACCAAGTTTTCATCTCTTATAATTTCTTTTACATGAGTATGACCCGAAATTAGAATATCTGCACCAGCTTCTTTAGCACGATAAATCATAGCAAGTTTGCTTTCCAGATAGCCATGGGTCACAAAAATCTTTTTTTTATTGAATTCCAAAAAGACACAAGGATTTTGAAAAGGATGCTTTATAACCATTTGGTCGACATCGCTGTCGCAATTTCCCTGGGCAATGTATATATTATCCAAAGTGTTGATTTTCTCTGCGAGTCCTCTTGGGTTGTACCCTCCTGGCAAATCATTTCTGGGTCCATGATAAAGAACATCTCCAGCATGAAGTATCCTGTCACAGTCTTTTAAAATATTTAGTGCCTTTTCAAAAAAATGAAGGCTTCCATGCGTATCACTTATTATCCCAATTTTCATAAAAACCTCCCTATAAGAACCTATCAGTAACTTTTTCCCAAAAATCATAGCTATGTAATCTAAGAACTTTTATTTTTTTAGTGAATGTAGTCAATCTAACCTTGGATATTTGGTTATATTGGTTTTCTATCCCATCGTTAACTATCAAAAGAGAATCTTCAAATCTGTATTCGGGATTTATTTCAATTAAAGAATCCGGAGACGTTATTATACTTGAAGTAAAAGAACGATAAGCATTTGTGTTTGTAGGGGATAGTGGGGTGATCTGAAGACTCTCAAGCGATGGGTCAATTATAGAGCCGCCGGAAGAGTAATTGTAAGCGGTAGATCCTGTAGGCGTGGATACGATTATACCGTCGCCACTGAAACACTCAATTACTGAATTGTTTATTTTAAGGTTCAAATGAATCATTCGGCTCTTGGTACCGCGTATAACCACCTCGTTGATTGCAAAAAAAGTTTTTTGAACACAATTCATATAGATGTCAGCTTTTATAGGAGCAATCTCCATAATGCAATAATTTTTATTAAGATAATTTTCGATAAGCAAATCTATGTCGCAGGGATTTATATCCTGAAGGAAACCAAGATGCCCGGTATTTATACCTACGATAGGAATATCTGGGTATTCAAAATCATGAATTGTTTTTATAAACCAACCATCGCCGCCTATGACTATTATTAACTCGGCATCATCTACAAAGCTATTGTACACGGAAAATCCATGTATTTCGAGTTTATTAGATATTTCAAAATAGACCTCCTGAGATTTCTCAGTAGGATTAGAAGTAACAACAATTTTTCTGCTCATAATTCAATCCGCCTTTCCAAAAATCATTATATCACATTTGAAAGATAAATAAAAACAAAAAGTCATACTAAAACATTCAATTTAATTGAAAACAGATGACTTTAATGATATTATTATAGTAAGATAGAGTAAATGGAGAATAATATGTGGCAAAAAAAAATGCAAAGATATAATAAGTTAGTTTGGAAGTGTCAGGAAGACAACAAGTTGAAGTCGGAAATACTCGATAAAATGAACATATCAGTAAGAATGATATGCAACTTGAAGAAGGAAAAATCAGTGTATCTTAATGGCGAAAATGTTCCATTGCACACACTGGTAAAGCAAGATGATATAATAGAAATTACTTTGGCAGAGGAAGCGAATGATTATATTTCTCAGAATCTTGAAATAAAAGTAATATATGAAGACTGTGATTTGTTAGTTGTTGAAAAACCATATGGAATGGTTGTTCACCCTACGAAGAGTTATTTCGAAGGCACAATGTTAAATGGAATAAAATATTATTTTGATAATAACGGAATAAAATCAAAAGTCAGATTTGTAAACCGACTAGACAGAGATACCAGCGGAATTTTAATAGTGGCAAAAAATGCATATGCGCATAGCGTCCTGACAAAAGATACTTCGATCTGGGACATGCACAAAAAATATGTTGCTGTAGTTGAAGGGAATTTGGAAGGTGAAGGCACGATAGATTTGCCGATTTTCAAACAAGAAGATGATGTCAGAAGAATAGTAGATGAAGATGGTCAAAAATCAATAACACATTATAAGTCAATCAAGAGCAATGAAGTAGCATCTTTAGTAGAACTGGAATTGGAAACAGGAAGAACACATCAGATAAGAGTCCATCTGTCTCACCTTGGACATCCTTTATATGGGGACGAGTTGTATGGTGGCAATATGGATATAATGAGCCGCCAAGCGCTTCACTGCATACAGCTGGGATTTCATTCCCCTAGGATAGAAGACGCAATAGTTGTAAAAACAAAGCTCCAAGATGATATCGAGGAGCTGATAATAAAATTAAGCTTGAACTAAGAGTTCTATAAATTCTACAAGATCATGCAGCGTTTCGAAATCCTCGATTTTTTCATCTGGGATTTCAATTGAATATTCATCTTCAATAGCCATGATGATTTCTACAGCATCAAGTGAATCTGCATTCAAATCACTTGTTAAATTAGAATCAAGGGTTACGTCTTTTTCATCTATACCCAGTTGTTCACTTATGATTGTTTTGATTGTTTTAAATATCATAAAGTCCTCCTATTACAAAAAATGGTATATAAATACCTCGTAAGAATTATAATACAATACAAACATTAAATCAATATTTTTTTCAATAAAAATTCAATAGGAGATTATTATGAGATATAGAAAACCAAAAAACTATAAAGACAAGATATTAGAATTTGACGGAGATATAATTATAAATAGCGAGGAAGAAACAAAAGGCAGATGGCATTTGTTTTTTGAAAATGAAAATCCAATTTTTGTTGAAATAGGAATGGGAAAGGGAAAATTCATTCTTGAACATGCTGTTAGAAATCCGGACATTAATTATATCGGAATTGAGAAAATAGAGCCCCTGATCATAGGAACTGCGAAAAATATAAAAGAGATGAATTTGAAAAATATAAAATTAATAAGTATAAATGCAAACTTTATAGAAGATTATTTTGATGAATCCGAAATTTCGAAAATTTTTCTTAATTTCTCAGACCCTTGGCCCAAAAAACGAAATGCCAACAAGAGGCTTACTCATACAAATATGCTCAAAAAGTACGAGAACATTTTAAAAAGTGATTCAAATATAGAGTTTAAAACAGATAATCGAGATTTGTTTGAATTTTCAGTGTGTGAGACTAGCAATGTTAATCATAAAATTGAAGAACTGCAGCTTGATTTGCACAATCATCAATTTGAAAATGATGATGAAAGAATTATTAAAACGGAATATGAGAATAAATTTGTAGATATGGGTAAGAAGATATATAGGATGAAGACAAAGATAACTAAAATTTAATAATATTATATAGGGAGCGAGACGATGTCAGTTACGATAAAAGATGTAGCCAGAATGGCTAGAGTATCAATATCTACGGTATCAAGGGTAATCAACAATTCAAAGCCGGTATCGAGCGATATAAGAGATAGAGTGCTCGAAGTGATAAAAGCAACAAGTTATGTACCAAACCCTGTTGCCAGGAGTCTTGTTCTCAAAAAAAGCAACTTCATAGGAGTTATAGTACCAAATATTTCAAATTACAAAATAGGTGAAATACTTAATGGAATAGAAGAAATCGGTAAGATGTATGACTATGATATATTGCTTTGCAACTCATACGGTGAGTTAGAAGAGGAAGTTAAATATATAAACCTATTAAAAAATAAGCAAGTAGCAGGGATTTTATTCGTAAGCTGGGACTTGAAAAATGAGGTTGTAAAACTTATAAATGAATGTGGGATACCATCGGTATTTATAAGTAAGAATGCCAAAGAATATGATGTATTTTCTGTAGGAGTAGATCATAAAAAAGCAGGGTATGATGTTGGAAATTATCTATTAAATAAAAAGCATGAAGACATTATGTTTTTAAGCCCTGAGAACAATTCACAAACAATAAACTCATTTATTATTGATGGCGTAAAACTTTCTTATTTTGAAAATAACAAAAAATTCGATGAAAATAACATTAATTATATCAAAGACAGCGTATCAGCAGCATATGACTTCATGGATAAATATATTAATTCGAGTTTGAAATTGCCGGACGCTATATTCGCAACAACCGATGAGATGGCAGCTGGAGTTATTAATGCACTTAGCGATAATAAAGTAGCGGTTCCGGAAAAAGTATCAGTAGTTGGATATGATAATACTAAAATTTCCAATATAATAAGACCTACGCTTACAACGGTAGAACAACCGCTATACGATATAGGAGCAATATCTATAAGAATATTGATAAAAAAAGTTGAAGGATTTGATATTAAAGAAAAAAATATAACTCTTCCTCATCAGATAATAGAAAGACAAAGTTCAAAGTAACATGATATAAAGCTTTTATAAAAATAAATAGATGATATTAAAAAAAACTCTTTAAACTTGAGACAATTAGTAGTATAATAACATTAACACCTGGGGTGTGCGTTATAGTTTTTTTAAATTCAACCGACATAGATTATATGGGATTCTGATAGTATCTTTGTGGATGACAGGCCTTCTTGCAAGGATCTCAGAAACAAAGATCAAGAAACCCACCTGAGGAACCCTCGGGAGTGAATTTACTGGACTAGACGGCACTCTGGGTGTTTTTTTGCGCGTAAAAATATTTGAAAATTCAAAGCAATCAAAAATTCTACATAATTTACATTTTAAGTTTCGTACTGCTGAACATTAGTAATAATAAAAAAATACAAAAAAATGAAATATCTATTGACGCAACTTGCAGAATATGGTATTTTATATCTATAGAAGATGTAAAAAGAGCGGAAATTGAATTGTACATATTAAATATTGCATGAAAACGGAGGGATTAAGATGGAAAATAGAACTAATTTGATTCAAACATTAAACAAGAAAAGAGAAACAATGATGTTTTGCGGAGCGATAACCTGCATAAATTGCGTAAATGAAACTTGTACTGTAGATTCATGTGATTTGTATGAGGATTCTCAGTCTCAAGAAGGATAAAATAAAAAATATTACGAACTAAAAAATACTATAAAACCACAAAATAGTTTAGTGAAATATACACTAGACTATTTTTTTATGGTAAAATATAATAGAAAATGTTAAAATGCAAAAACTGTTGAATGGAGAATATAAATGGAAAAACAACTAATAGATAGAATAAATTATCTTTCAAGGAAATCGAAATCAGAAGGGCTCACAGCTGAAGAAAAACATGATCAGCAAGAATTGAGAAAAGAGTATTTGAACCAGTTTAGAAACAACTTTAGAAAACAGCTTGACAACGTTGAAATAACTTACGTTGATTAGAGAGGAGAAAATGATTTGAAGGCTATAGACAGTAAATTATTACCAGGGAATATAAGGCTTTTAGATTTGAAAAGTCAACAATTCAAAACGAATCTTATAACACTTTATATAAAAAGACCTTTAAATGATCACGAAGTTACTATGAACTCTCTTATACCATCGATATTAAAGATGGGAAACAGCCAGTTTAAAACTCAGGCAGAAATATCAAAAAAGTTTCAAGAACTTTACGGAAGTTCATTCGGGGTAGGCGTGGGAAAACTAGGTGAAAAGCAAATTTTGAGTTTCAAATTATCACTTACAAATGACAAGTATTTAAATGAGAAGATTACTAAGGATGCATTTTCTTTAATGATGGATATAATCTTAGAACCGCTTTTAGAAGATGGCGGATTTAAGGCAAATTATGTCGAAATTGAAAAAGACGTATTGAAAGAGTCTATCCTGTCAAAAATCAATAATAAGGGAAGTTATGCGCTTGAAAGATGTATCGAAGAAATGTGCAAAGATGAGCCATACAGCATACATGAAGATGGCAAAATTGAAGACCTGGAGGCTGCAACGTCGAAAACTCTTTATGAACATTATTTGAAAGTAATATCGGAATCAGAAATTGACATTGCAGTTACAGGCGATGTGGATATATCGGAAATAGAAAGTGAAATAATAGAAAGATTTAAATTCAGAAAGAGTGAAATCGTTAAAATACCAAGAGAAAAGATAGATTATCCAGTCAAAGAAGTTAAAAATATCATAGAAAAACTTGATGTTTCACAGGGCAAGATAGTAATGGGCTACAGAACCAATGTGGACGTTAAAAGCGATGGTTTTGTGCCGCTATTTATGTATTCAGTAATACTTGGATCGGGAGTTTATTCGAAATTATTCATGAATATAAGGGAGAAGCATTCGCTTTGCTATTCAATAAATTCATATCTTGAAAAAATCAAAGGAATAATGTTCATTACAGCGGGTATCGATACCGTTAATTTTGACAAGACGATAGAACTTATAAAAAAGGAAGTTCAGGATATGAATAATGGTGTTATTTCTGAAAATGAAATAAATTTTGCGAAAAAATTTGTCAGAAATAATCTACAATCACTGAAAGACAGTATTTGGTCATTATCTGATTACTATTATAATCTAAGCAATCAGGGAAGAAATGAAAGTGTAGAGGAATTTTTGGGAAAAATTGACAATATAACAGTCGAAGACGTTTCAAAAATATCTGCTAATATTCAATTAGACACCATTTACTTTCTTACTAAAAAAGGGGAGTAGTATGAAAAAAATTACAAACGAAATATTGAAGGAAAGCATTTACCATGAAAAATTGGAAAATAATCTAAACATTTTTTTCATGCCCAAAAAGGGATTTACAAAAAAATATGCCATATTTGCGACTGATTACGGTTCGAATGACTTGGGATTCGTATCACCTTTTGACAAGTCACATATATCTTTAAATGAGGGGATAGCTCATTTTTTGGAACATAAGATGTTTGAACAGCCTGATGGCGGAGATGCTTTTTCAAAATTCTCGGAGTTTGGAGCCAATGCCAATGCATTTACGAACTTCAATATGACTGCATATCTTTTTGGAACAACAGATAATTTCTACGGTTCGCTGAACCATCTTATAAGTTATGTTCAAACTCCACATTTTACGGATGAAAATGTCGAAAAGGAAAAAGGCATAATTGCTCAGGAAATAAAAATGTATGAAGACAATGCGGACTGGCAGTTATTTTTCAACACGCTTAAAGCCATGTATATAAATCATCATAACAATATAGATATCGCAGGCACAGTAGAGAGCATATACAAAATAACCAAAGAAGAACTTTACAGCTGCTATAATGCATTTTATTCTCCGTCAAACATGGCGATATTTGTAATAGGCGATCTGGAGTGGGACGAGGTAAGGGCAAATATTGTTAATACAATAAAGGATGATAATAAATTCAGCGGAAAGATAGAGCGTATAAACAAACTGGAGCCCAATGAAATCAATATAAAAAAAATAGAAGAGAAAATGGAAGTTTCAATACCGATGTTCTGTCTCGGATATAAAGATAAAATGGATAAGGTGCTTGAAGGCGATGAAATGCTTCATAAAAGCATCTGCACAGAAATAATACTGGATTGCATATTCAAAAAGGGCAGCGAATTGAATGAAAAACTATATATGGAACAATTAATATATGATTCACTTTCATGTGATTACTCGTCCCATAATGATTTTGGATATACAATAATATCTGGAGAAACAAGAGAATTGGAAAAGACGATAACTATAATAAAAGAGACTTTAGAGAAATATAAAAAAGAAGGAATACCAGAAGCAGATTTCAAACGGATAAAAAAAGCTAAAATAGGTGGTTTTATAAGATCTTTTGATTCAATTGAAAATATAGCTAATTCATTCTTAGGTTACTTCTTCGAAGGCATTAACTATTTCGATATACTAAAGAGCATAGAGGAGATAAGCATCAATGATGTCAACTCCAGATTAAGAGAGCATTTTGATGAAAATATGAGTGTTACATCTTTAATTGAACCAAAAGAAAATTAGAATGAGGTGACAATGAATCCCACGGCATTTACTATATTTGGAATAGACATACAGTGGTATGCAATAATAATAACATCGGCTATGATGCTTGCAATATATCTGACAATAAAAAATGGCGAAAAACAGGGCTTTATAGGAGATAATTTACTGGATTTAGCACTTGTTGCACTTCCGCTTGCCATAATATGCGCAAGAGCATATTATGTAACCTTTAATTTTGAATTATATAAAGACAACCTCATAAATGTTTTCAATATAAGGCAGGGTGGAATGGCGATACACGGAGGACTCTTAGGAGGATTTCTAGGGGGTTATATAGTTGCTAAATATCGAAAAATGAACATTTTAAAAACTATGGATCTTATTTCGCCATATTTAATACTCGGTCAGGCAATTGGAAGATGGGGAAATTATATAAATCAAGAGGCTCATGGTGGACCCACCAACCTTCCCTGGGGAATAATGGTGGAGGGTGTAAGGGTACATCCGACCTTTCTGTATGAATCCCTATGGAATATTGCGATTTTTATTTTACTTGTAAAAATAAGTAAAAACAAGAAATTCGAAGGTCAAATTGCAGGGCTTTACTTGATACTATATTCAGTGGGCAGATTTTTCATTGAGGGATTAAGAACCGATTCACTGATGGCTGGGCCATTCAGAACAGCGCAACTGATAAGTATATTGTTTATAGCTTTAGGCCTGGGCCTGATGCAATATAATAAGGGAAATGGAATAAAACCCGCGTATACTTCTGATGAAAAAGATGAATAAGCTGGTCTTGGTTCATAAAATTCATTTAAAATATTGGATTCACAAATAAACTACAAAACGCAATTAATGCAAATCAAAGGAACAAAAACTTAGGAGAAAAAAATGGAATTTATTCACAAATCAGTCCTATTGGACGAATGTATACAGAGTTTAAACATAAAGCCAGATGGAATATATGTAGATGGAACATTGGGCGGAGCTGGACATTCTTTGGAGATAGTAAAAAAATTACAAACAGGAAAGCTGGTTGCATTTGACCAGGATATGGATGCCATAGAAAATGCAAAGATAAAACTTAAAGATTATATGGATAAAGTCATATTGATTCATTCGAATTTTGAAAATTTGGATGAAAAATTAAAAGAGAATAATATAGGTAAAATAGATGGCCTGTTATTGGACTTAGGCGTATCTTCATATCAACTGGACACTCCCGAAAGAGGCTTTTCATATATGAATGATGCACCATTGGACATGAGAATGGATAAAAGCATTGAAGAGAGCGCCTATGATCTGATTAATTATTACAGTGAAGCGGAAATTTCGAAAGTAATCAGAAATTATGGTGAAGAAAACTGGCATGCAAGAATTGCTAAATTCATTGTAGAGAAAAGACAGGAAAAACCAATTGAAACGACTCTTGAACTTGTAGATATAATAAGGTCGGCGGTGCCTAAAAAGGCAAGAGATGAAAATCTACATCCTGCAAAAAGAACTTTTCAGGCGATAAGAATAGCTGTAAACAGGGAACTTGACGTTATAGAAAAAGTAATAACTGAAGCGACTGAAAACATGAACAAAGGTGGGGTTATATCTATAATAACTTTCCATTCCCTTGAAGACAGAATTGTAAAAACGGTATTTAAAGAGTTGAGCAATGATTGCACATGCCCGCCAGAATTTCCAGTATGTATATGCAAAACTGTTGCAAAACTGAAACTGATAAATAAAAAACCAATATTATCCTCAGAAGAGGAACTTGAAGAAAATCCAAGAGCCAGAAGTGCGAAACTAAGATGTGCCATGAGATTATAGGGGAAGGCTTATGAATGAGGATTATCAATCTTATAAAGAATATAAAAGTAATAGTTCTGGGACATACAAAAAAATAAACAAAAGCAAAACGGAGAACAAAAAAGTAAAACCCAAAAACAACAAAGCCAGACCCCAGGATAAGTCAGCAGCCAAGAGCAAAAGAAGCAAAAGTACAAATCTAAATAAAAAAACATCTCGAGGCTACTTACAATCATCAAATTTAAAATCAGACAGAGCAAAAAAACGGCTTAACCAGGAGCGCGAAAAAGAAATAAAAGAAAAAAAGAAAATTGAAAAGCAAGAGAGAAAAGCACAGATATGGCATGCAATCAAAAGTAATAAAAAGATATTTTTGGTGGCTTGCTTTGTTGTGTTTTATATAGGGGTTTCGATGGGAATTCTTTATAATAATTCAAATATATCGGAATTACAATATCAGATGAATTCCTTCAAAAAAGATATTACCAAAGAAAAAAATCTTCTTAATGAACTTGAAGCAGAACGTGAAAGTACCTATAAGAGTGAAACTATAGAAAATTTAGCAAAATATCGATTGAATATGGTATACCCAACAAAAAATCAAATCGTCTATATAAAAGTTGATTAAAGAGGAACTCATGAAAAATAAATATAACGGACTAATTTCAAGAAGGATAAGTTTTAGTATGGGTGTTTACTATTTTTTAATAGGCATATTAATTGTAAGATTAGGCTATATTCAAATAGTGAATCCTGAAAAATATACTGACAAAGCTATAATACAACAGCAAAAAGATGAAATAATACAACCGCTAAGAGGAAGTGTGCTTGACAGAAATGGCAAGGAGTTAGCCGTAAGCATAGTGACATACGACATACTCGTAGAAAAAATATATATAAGCGATGCACAAAAAACAGCAGAAGCAATTTCAAAAGTTCTCGAGGATGCTACGGTAGAGGAATTTATGGGAAAATTCAACGATGATACAAAGCGATTTATATTTAGAAAGAATGTCCCCCTTGAAGATGTTGAAAAAATAAAAGAAGCCGGTGTTACGGGGCTGAAATTTGAGGAAAATTCCCAAAGGGTGTATCCTTATGGACAGTTTGCGCCATTTGTAATAGGTCATGTATCTTATGATAATGAAGGTATTGCTGGAATAGAAGCCTATATGAATACTGAACTTAAAGGTATTCCTGGAAGGCGTATTGTAGTAAAAGATGGAGAAAATCGTGAAATTCCAAATTCTGAAATAAGGTATAATGAAGCAAAAAATGGGAATACAATAATACTTACAATAGACGAAGTTTTACAGCATCATGTAGAAAAAGTGACAAATCAGGCGTATATAGATAACAATGCAGCGAGGGTTACTTCAATAGTAATGAATCCTAAAAATGGTGAAATATTGGCCATGGCTTCAAAACCAGATTATGATTCAAACTCTCCAAGAGAAGCGAAATTTGAAATATACAAAAAGCAATTGTCAAACGCAAAAAGTGTCGATGAAAAATCTTCAATAATAAGCAACATGTGGAGAAATCCAGCAGTAAATGACGTATATGAGCCAGGTTCACCATTTAAACTGGTAACTGCATCGGCAGCGCTGGAGGAAGACCTGGTATATCCAGAGGAACTTTTTTATGACAAAGGATATATAAAAATAAAGGATAGAACCATTAAAAACTGGACATCAGTACCATATGGCAGTCTGACCTTCAGAAAAGCAGTAGAGGCTTCGGTGAACACGGTATTTGTACAAGTTGCAAATAGAATAGGAGCACCGAGGTTTATAAAATATATAGAAGCTTTTGGCTATGGGAAAAAATCTGGAATAGAAATACCTGGAGAAGCTCCTGGGATAATATATCCGGTTGAAAAGACAGGCGAGGTTGAACTTGCAACAATGTCATTTGGCCAGGGGATATCTGTAACTCCGCTACAAATGATAAATTCTGTCGCAGCCATAGCAAATGATGGAAAACTATTGAAACCAACATTGATAAAAGAGGTTCAGGATTCAAAAGGGAACATTATAATCAGGCATGAAAAAGAGGAAGTGAAAACACCGATTTCACCACAGACATCAGCCAAGGTAATTGACCTAATGGAAGCGGTAATAAATGCTGGAGGAAGCGCAGCACAAATAGATGGATACAGACTTGCCGGAAAAAGTGGAACAGCTCAAAAAGTAGTCAATGGCAAATACCTGCAAGGGGCGTATATCGGCTCCTTTGTTGGGGTGGCTCCGGTTGAAGATCCTCAACTGGTGGTGCTTACCATAATAGATGAACCAAGAGGCGGATCTTACTATGGAGGAGTTATCGCAGGCCCAGTTGTAAGGGACATAATGAGTTATTCTTTAAGATACCTTGGCGTCAACCCTGACAACACTCAATACAACCCAAATGGGGGCAAAGTGGTAATTCCCGAAATAAGAAAACTTAAAATTTCAGAAGCCAGGGAAAAGCTGTCTAATTCAGGATTAAGCTATAAACTTTCAGTAAAAGAAGAACTTAGCTTAGACACCGTCGTTTCAGACTGTTTCCCAAAACCAGGAGAAAAGATTTCAAAAGGGTCAGAAATTATCATCTATGTGGAACAAAAGAGTGCGGAAATTAAAATGCCAAAGCTCATAGGAAAAACAATGGAAGAGGCAGATAAAATTCTTACAGGAATGAGGCTGAATCCATCATATACAGGAACGGGAAATGTAGTAAGTCAGGCTCCTGTAGCTGGAACAAAATTGAAACCAGGAACTGTTGTAAGTCTTGAGATGAAAGCTCCTTCAAGTGAAACTGAAAAGCCGAAAACTGAAAAGACTGAAGCTCAAAAGCCTGAAGTTCAAAAGCCTGAAGCTCAAAAGACAGAACGTTAAAATATTCAAACTATAAATGTTAATATATTTAATTGGAGGCCGTAATGGAAAACATCAGTATAAAGAAGATATTAGAAATGACAAATGGAACGTTAAATTTTGAGATAGATGAAAATTTAATTATAGAAAATATTTCTCATGACAGCAGGCAAATTAAGGAAAATTCGCTTTATGTTGCCATAAACGGAGAAAATCTGGATGGGCACAGGTTTGTAGACAGTGCGCTTAAAAATGGGGCTATCGCAGCTATTGTAGAAAAGCCCACATCTGGCAGGGACATCTTGGTTGATGACTGTTACGTGGCAATTAAACGTATAGCAATGGCATACAAAGATATGTTTGATATCCCAATAGTTTCAGTTACTGGCAGCAGTGGGAAAACCACAACCAAAGATATGCTTTACTATGCAATATCAAAAAGTTGTAATACTCTTAGAAATCTAGGAAACCTCAATACTGAAATCGGTCTTCCAATGACAATTTACAACCTTAATAAAGAACATCAATGTGCAATTCTAGAAATGGGAATGTATGAGCTTGGAGAAATAGATTATCTGGCAGAAATAGCAAGGCCTAATATTGCAGTAATAACGAATGTTGGGGTGGCGCATATGCAAAGCGTGGGTTCAAGGGAAAACATACTCAAAGCAAAAATGGAAATTTCAAATTATATGACAGCTAAGGATATCCTTATTATAAACGGGGACAACGACATGTTAAAGACTGTTGATAAAAATGCTTACAAATTCAAGATATACACATTTGGTATTGAAGAAGGAAATGACTTTAGGATGACTTCTTACAACGTACTTCAAAATTCTATGAAAATAAAGGCATCGATGCTCGGAGAAGAACTTGAATATACAATCCCGACTCTTGGAATTCACAACATATACAACTCTCTAAGCGTTCTGGGAGTATGCAAGGTTATGGGGCTGGATATGGACAAATCAATACAGGGAATAGCCGAATATCAGCCATCAAAATACAGAATGGAAATAAAACAACTTGGGGACAAAACTGTAGTCGAGGACTTTTATAACGCAAATCCTGATTCTATGAAAGCTTCAATCGAAACTTTTAAAGATATAGACGGAAGCAGAAGAGTTGCAATTCTGGCAGATATGCTTGAACTTGGTGGGATTTCGCAAGAATCACACAGGATGATAGGTAAAATTGCAGGGGACATATTTGATGTAATAATCTGCATAGGACAAGAAGCAAGTTATATAGGACAAGAAGCACAAAGACTTGGTTTTGCAAGTATAAACATACATTGCTTTGATAAGAATAAAGAAGCAATAGAAAAAATAAATTCAATATTGAAGCCGGGAGACACTATACTCATAAAAGGATCAAGAGGGATGAAATTAGAGGAGGTTGCAGAATCAATCTGCTAACAAAATATGGAAATTATTATATTACTGACATCATGGGCAATAGCTTTTCTTTTAGGACCAAGCATACTGCCAGTCCTGAGAAAATTGAAATTTGGACAAACGGTAAGAGATGACGGACCCGAATCACATCTTCAAAAAAATGGAACTCCGACAATGGGCGGAATAATATTTATGTTAGCTATTATAATATCGTCAATATTAGGAATGATATTGTTCAAGGGGATTTCAACGGAAATATTATTTTCACTTGCATTTATGTTGCTTTTTGGTCTGGTTGGATTTATTGATGATTATATCAAAGTAGTCAAAAAGAGGTCTTTGGGATTAAAAGCCAAGCAAAAAATTGCATTGCAGCTTATTTTCGCCTTAGGACTTTCAATCATACAATTAAAGACTTCTGCGTTAGGAAGCAGCCTGATTGTTCCATTCACCGACACGACACTCGACCTTGGAATAATGTATGTACCATTTCTGGTATTTGTAATAATTGCAATAGTTAACAGCGTCAATCTGACGGATGGCCTGGATGGTCTGGCGAGCAGTGTGACGGTAATAGTTTCGATTTGCTTTGTCATAATAGCTAAGATGCTCAACAATACTGGAGTTGAAATATTTTTAATGACAGTTGCAGGTGGATGCCTTGGATTTTTACGTGTAAACAAATACCCTGCAAAAGTATTCATGGGAGATATAGGTTCAATGGCTCTTGGTGGAGCAGTAGCAGCGGCTGTAGTGATATTGAATCTTGAACTGATAGTTCCTATAATATGTTTCGTATATTTTATGGAGAGCGTTTCGGTAATAATTCAAGTTGGATATTTCAAAAAAACACAAAAACGAATATTTAAAATGGCACCGATACACCATCATTTTGAATTATCAGGTTGGCATGAAACTA
>JBATTG010000097.1:0-7511 GCA_049670425.1 Proteocatella sp. | reverse complement strand
ACAAACGGCAAGATGCCGACGGATGATGAAATTGCAGGTCATCTTGGAATCAACATAGATCAATATTGGGAAAAGGTATCAAAAAGTAATTTTTTTGGGATTCTGTCATTGGAACTCATAACCGAAGAAACCGGAGAAAACAGAAAGTCGTCTAAATTACCGCCGACTAATGCCGAAAATTCACCTGAGAATATTCTTATAAACGGCGAAATGGAGCGTGTTTTGCAGAATTGCCTGGATGTGCTAAGAGAACGTGAAAAAGAAGTCATAATAATGTATTATCACCAAAATAAGAACATGAGGGAAATCGCAGAAGCTTTGAGTGTAAGTGAGCCGAGGATATCTCAAATACATTCAAATGCAATAAAAAAACTCCGCTTGGAAATGAAGAAGTTTATGGTATAAAATTGAACAGTGAAGGGAGCTCAAAATGTTACAGGGATTCTATAATTTAACTTCATCCATGATTACTCAAAACAGAAAACTGGACGTAGCAAGCAATAATATAGCAAACATATCTACTCCGGGCTATAAGAAGGATACGATGATGGCTACTACATTCAAGGAAGAGATGCTCTCACGCACGGGTAATACCAACAGGGGAAATTCAAGCAACCTTAATACCACGTCAAAGATAGTTACTGCACAGGAAACCATAACCAACTATGGCCAGGGAGCTTTTGAAGAGACTGCAAATCCGCTTAATATAGCCCTGAGCAAAAATGGATTTTTTGAGATAGAAACATCAAATGGGAAAGCCTATACACGTAATGGCTCATTCATAACGGATGAAGAGGGATATCTGAGCCTCCCTGGAGAAGGGAAAGTGATGGGGACATCAGGAGCGATATTTCTGGATACAGACAAGGTGAGTATAAATTCATCAGGGGAAATCTATGATGGAGCAGGAAGCTATATAGATACCATAAAGGTAGTAGATTTTGCAAATTATGACCAGCTTAACAAAGACCTTGCAGGGAATATAACTACGAATTCAGAGCCAATGCAAGTCGATGGGGGGATAATGCAAAATACACTCGAACAATCCAACGTATTGATGGTAGAGGAGATGACAGCGATGATGACCAGCCAAAGAGCCATACAGAGTGCATCTCAGATAATAAAAATGTATGATCAGATGATGGCAAAATCCACGACAGAGATAGGCAGAGTATAGGAGGAATAATATATGAATGCATCGTTTTATACAGCATCGGTGGGAGCCGGAATGCAACAGTCAAAACTCGACGTCATAGCAAATAACATGGCGAATGTAAATACACAGGGCTATAAAAGTAAGTCTGCAGTATTTTCTAATCTTATATATAACAACATCAATGAAGCTCAGCAGTCCCGAAGCTTGAAATCAGGAACGGGCGTGAAAATTCAAGGAACAGATATCGACTCCAGCTGGGGAAGCTTAAATCAGACAGGGAATCCGCTTGATTATGCAATAATGGGAGATGGGTATTTTGCAGTTCAAAATCCTCAGACTGAAGAAATATTCTACACAAGGGATGGAGGATTCGAAATGTCTCAGCCAGCGGACTTTGATGGGGAAACGGTTAATCTGGTTACAAAAGAGGGATATTATGTACTCGATTCACAGGAGCAACCGGTAGAACTTGCAGATTCGCAAGAGATGTTAAACATAGGCGTTTTCAAGTTTCCGATATCAAATGGAATGCACAGCGTGCAAAATGGCAGATTTAAGCCATCTGAAAAAAATGGGGTTCCAGAGTCTGTGGACACGGAGAAAAGGCTTGAAAGAGGTTCCCTTGAAGCATCGAATGTCGATATAGCAAGAGAGATGTCAAAGATAATAGAGACGCAAAAGGCATATCAGTTTTCGATAAAAATGATTCAAACATCGGATGAGGTACAGGGCATCGTTAATTCGCTACGTTAAGCTGGGAGGCAAATATTGAAAATAACTAATTATGAACAGATAGACAGCATGGGGCTGGACGTCTTGAAGGAAATAGGGAGCATAGGGATAGGAAACGCCGCGACAGCACTGGCATCCATGTTATCCAGAGAAATAAAGATGACGCAGCCAGATGTATCCATCATGGGATATAATGATGCGGTGTACAAGCTCGGAGGCCCGGAAAAAATAGTAGTAGGAGTATTGACCAGAATCACGGGGGACATAAAGGGTTTAATGCTGTACATCCAGGATCTGAAATTCATAAATATAGTACTTAAAAATTTGATGTCAGAAGAAGTAGAGAGCTACGAGCAATTGGGGGAGATGGAAATATCGGCAATAATGGAGATTGGAAACATAATAATATCTTCGTACATAAATTCCCTGACAAGTCTTGTGGGAATAAGTGCAAAGCTTTCTGTACCCTGTATATCAACGAGTATGCTTGGAGGGATACTCTCTGTTCCAATGATTGAATTTGGATATGAGACGGATAAAATAATGACGATAGGAGGAAGCCTTGTCTGTGATGAACAGGAAATAGGAGGGAATTTGATACTAGTGCCTGAAATGGAATCGCTAAATAGCCTGTTCGAGAAACTAGGTATTCAAAATGGATAATAAGCATATAGTCGGGATAGCAGATATGAAAATAGCAAGAGGAGAGGGAACCTTAATAACTTATGCTTTGGGTTCATGCATAGGTATATGCCTGTATGACCCGGTTATAAAACTGGGAGGCATGATTCATATCATGCTGCCAGAATCACTTTCATCTAATAATCAGAATATATTTAAATATGCAGATACCGGAATAAGAGAAACCTTACGAAAGATGGAAGTATTTGGGGCGCAAAGACAGCGGATATCAGGAAAGATAGCTGGAGGCGCTAAGATGTTTGAAGTGCAAATAACAGGCCCTTTGGGCAACATTGGAGAGCGAAATACTATAAGTACAAGGAGTATATTAAGAGCAGAGGGAATAAAGCTTTTAAAAGAAGATACGGGAGCCAATTATGCCAGGACGCTTTCCTTTGATGTGAGTACGGGAATGGCAAAAATAAAAGTGTTTGGAAAGTCAGATATAGTATTCTAATTATTAAAGTAAACTCAGAGAGGTGAATAGTATGAATAATATGAATAGTAGAAACCGAGGAAAGAATGAAATACTGCTGGAATCAGGAACTAACGAAATTGAGATTATGGAGTTCACAATTTATGACGAGCTCTATGGAATAAATGTGGCTAAAGTAAAAGAGATAATGATGGCAAGCAAGGTAAAACCGATTCCTCATGCGCACCCTGCCGTTGAAGGTATTTTCAAACCAAGAGAAAAGGTGTTTACCGTGGTAGATCTTCCTATGTATCTCTCTGGAAAAGAAAGTGAAAAGAACGAGAAGGATCTTTTTATAATAACAAATTTCAATAAACTGTATATGGCATTTAGAGTGCATACGGTAGTTGGAATAAGCAGGGTATCATGGAAGGCAATTCAAAAGCCGGATAAAACACTCAGCAGAGGTGAAGAAGGTATAGCGACTGGAATAGCACAATGTGATAATGACCTGGTAACCATACTGGATTTTGAAAAGATTGTAGCAGACATAGCGCCAGAGACCGGAATACAGCTCGAATCAATAGCAAAAATGGGAGCAAGAACGAGAAATGAAGTGCCTATAATGCTTGCAGAAGATTCTGTGCTGCTTTCTAAAATGATAACGGAAGCACTTTCAAGAGCAGGCTATACGAATGTTATAAAATGCAATAATGGGGAAGAAGCCTGGGATTATTTGAACAAAATGAAGGAGAATCAAACGGCTGGCGAGAACATTGGTCTTATAATAACCGATATTGAAATGCCTAAAATGGATGGACACAGACTGACCAAACTTGTAAAAGATGACAAGGATCTCAAATCCATACCGCTTGTAATATTCTCATCATTAATAAATGAAGAGATGAGAATAAAAGGAAGAAGCCTGGGTGCAGATGAACAACTCAGCAAGCCTGAAATAGGACATCTTGTGGAAGTTATAGATATGCTCCTGGCAAGGGCAAAACAATCGAAGGCAGAAGACAGAGGAATTTAGAGAGTTTTAAAAACCACCCCTTATTGGAGACTTGATATGCTCCAGGGGGTGGTTTTTTAGTGTGAAATTCGGATATAATATGTTAATGATTAGGCTTGTCTTTTACCATGACGCAGGCCCTGATAAGGGATGTTGATATGATGGCAGTATTTTTAGTTTCATAGAAACTGATCATAGGGAAGCTCGAATCCCTGTCAACCACTACAATTTTCGTAGGGAGGAAGGTGAGCGCAAGGGCGAAGGTATCAATGATACATCGGTCACACTTGCACATATCAAACTTATCCATATACTCAAGAATCTTATCTTGCACAATTCGCTCATAGACATTTACATACTTAAAATCCAAATCAAGCATCGAATTCAAATTTTTTCGGTCATGAGAATGCACCCGGCTGGATTTTTCAATCTCCTCCAAAAGGGTACTCTTGGGAGCATGTTGCTCGACATTTAAGTTATCATCTGGGATTATTATATTTTCATGGTCTGTTACACCGGGTAAAGTTTCAACATCATCTGAAGACTCTTTATTTTCTTGAATTTTATTTTCATGAGCCATACTATCAGAGATATCAGTTTCTTCATCTGGAAGGCTTGGTTTTTCCCCATCATCTGCAGGACTGTTTTCATTTGAGATGTCGCCATCTTCAACAGGAAGTTCTTCTTGGGTTGAAAGCTCATCGGGAGTATTCATATCCTCAATATCCTCCAACGCATCTTTTATTAAATCGGAAAGCGGATCATGATCATTGAATAAAATCTCTAAATTAGGGCTGTTTCCAGCTTTATTAGGCTCATTGATTTTTGAAGTTTTTTCGAAATTAGATGAAGACGTATTTTTAACAGAGGCTGAATCGTTACTAAGGGCATTGTCCTCGGCACCGGGTTTTGCAGTAGCATCTTTTGTTTCATCTATCGCATCGTTACTGGAATTTTCATTTCCAGAACCTGCAATTAAATTTAAAACATGCGCAGTCTTGTTAGTTTTTCTAGCCATTAGGTTACCCCCTGTAAGTTATTAAAATTTAGATAAAATTTCATCTATAAAATCATTGTAATCCTTAGCTGGATTCGAACTTGGGGCATACTCGAAAATACTTATGCCGTGAGCCGGTGATTCGGCAACCACTACAGCAGGACGTATTTTAGAAGACAGGACTACTGTATCAAGCTGGACGGCGATTTTTTCGGACATATCCAAAACTTCTCTGGCCAAGATGGTACGACCATTAAATTTGGTAATAAGGATACCTAAAATCCGAAGTTTGGGGTTATAGAATTTCTGCACGGCCAAAAATGTCTCTTTGAGCTGAGAAACACCAAGCAAACTCAGGATTTCAGGAACCATCGGGATTATCAGGTAGTCAGAGGCTACATAGGCGTTAACGGTAAGTATATTGAGTGCCGGAGGAGTGTCGATTATTATATAATCGTATCTGTCTCCAATCGCAGAAATTACATTTTTAAGGAGATATTCTCTTCCGAACTGGTTGAATTCAATTTCAGCACCACTGAGCAGGATGTTAGATGGTATTATATCGCAATGCTCGGTGTGATAAATGGCTGATTCGATATTGTGTTGACCCTTAAAAACGTCATATATGGATGTGCTGCTTTCGATATCAATACCAAAATAGAAACCCAAGTTTCCCTGAGGATCCAAATCAATTCCCAGAACTTGATAGCCTCTCATGGCAAGCCCTGAAATCAATGCGCTTGAAGAAGTGGTTTTACCAACACCACCCTTTTGGTTAGTAAAAGTAATAACGGTTGACATAATAATCCCCTCATTTCCAAAAAACAAACTAGTTGATTAAAAACAAATATATTTAAAAAGATAATACTATTTCTATAAATTATCAAAAAACTATTAATAAAATCATGGAGTATGTCGAATAAACAAATATAGAGATTAACGATTTTTAATATACGACATAAGTACATATACAATATTTTCGACAGAACAGTCGAAAAACATAATGTTAAAAATTAAAAATATAGCGATTGTGTGATAATTTTTGGAATAGGTATGCTGGTATGGAGTGAACCCCATGAATAGAGAAAAGGATGGAAATATAAAATGCAATATGGATATGATCAATATAAAACTCAATCTATAAATACCATGACCAAGGGAGAGCAAATTGTAGCTCTTTTTGACGAAGTAGTTAAAAGTCTTACAAAATCAGAAATAGCAATTCAATCTCAAAATTATGATCTTATGGACATCTCCATACAAAAATCCATAGATATAATAAAATATCTGTCAGCTATTTTAGACAGAAGCATACCCATAAGCCAGGAACTTCTAAGAATGTATGAATTTTTCATCTATGAATTCAACCGAATAAAAGCAGGCAGAAGGATAGAAGTCGTTGAAGAAGTACGGGAATTGGTTATTGAGATGAGGGATACTTTCAAGGAAGCCAACAAAATAGCAAACAGATAGTTTTAAGGCTGTTATTAGAGTGAAAAGCAGATGTATTCAAGCATCTGCTTTTAGTTTGCAACGGAACTTTCTACAAGCCAGAAAGGACCGGTGCCGCCGGCATTATATTTGGCTTCGCTGAGAATAAGAGGCAAATCCCAGGTTTTCTTAGAATTGGCAACGCTGTTAGAGTCGGCAATTATTATTTTGCCATCAGCATCAAGGCCCAGGAGTATTATAAAATGACCGGTTGAGGAACTGAATACGCCGTTTTTCATAAGGGCTACAAATATATTTCCTTTTTGCAATTCTATGTTTATCGTTTCCTGAGAATAGTTATTGAAACTGTAGGATTTTATTCCAAAATCAGCCAGGCCTTTGGGAATTATGGAATGTATGGAGCCTACGCCTGGAATATAAAGTTTCTTTTCAAACATAAGTTTGCTGGCCTTGTCAGGGGTGAATTCTGAATCTGAAAAATTTGAAACAATCATGGCGAGTGTTGTCGGCCCACATCCATAAGTATCTATGGAGTCACCAGGACCCAAACCTACAGAGTTCCACTGGGGATCATGCTGGCTTAAATATGAAAAATTTCGAAACTGCGTATTTATTGAAAAATCATAGATATTCTTAACGTTGTCAGGATATGAAGGATTTTCAGGGTTATTTTCCTCCTGAGATGAATCATATTTTGAAATCAGCTCAGCTTTGTACAAGTCCAGGTTACCTTTAGCAGATGAAATGGCAGAAGAAAGTTTTTCGGCGGATTCTTTAGCGGCATCTTCTATAACATATGCAATTTCAGGTACAATGCCCAGGTCAATACCCGCATCATAGTGCTGGTTGAAAGTGTATGCGACAAATATAAAAGTCAACGAAAATATAGTGGAAAAAGGAGTGATCAATTTTAAAAGTATTGGTAATTTAAATTTTTTCAAAAGCCCTCCTCCTGTCACAAATTGTAAGTTATATTATACCACTAAAATTATTTGCAATCAACATGGGGTAAATCTTGAAAATAAAAAAAATAAAGGATATAATGATGTATGCAGGCAATAGG
>JBATTG010000096.1:0-8610 GCA_049670425.1 Proteocatella sp. | reverse complement strand
TGGGTAAAGTAACAGCTGTCGCCAAAGGTAAAGTTGACGGCAAAAGAATTAATGAGATGGCTAAAAAAATTCTTAGTTAAAACACACACAATAAATAAAGAATCCTGCAAAGGATTCTTTTTTAATGCAAAAAAATAAATAATAAGTAAGTTCCTATCCGATAAGAAATCGGACGGGGATTTTTTTGTGCCTAAAAATATGTTAAAAATGGGTAGATAAGTAGTGGTGATTTGAGTAAGTATGTAATATAATGTAACTATGCATAGATTTGAAATTGAAGTAGGGGAGGTATGTGAAAATGGATATTCAATATATAAAAAACAACATACATGAAGGAATGACGTTTGAAAAAGTAAAATGCAGCAGTAAAGTACTCAAGGTGATGGATGATGGATTCACATATACTATAGGCAAGAATGGGAACAAAAAGAAAGTAACATTCAACGAGATTCAGTCAGCAATTTCAAAGATAGAGACAGATGGATATATTGACAGAAAATGGCACCAAACATCTTTTCCTGCAATTGCAAAAGCGTGTCCATGTAATTTCACAAGTATAGGTGGAATTTTGAGAAAGTTCGAGTATGCCAACTACAGTAACAAGAGATATGTGAAAAATAAAGATGAATAATATTAAGTCTTGGCTGCATGGAGAGCTCTACCGTAAATAACTGAGGTTTTAGCAATAAAATCATTAGGATTGATTTTATTGCGTCAGCATTTATAATGAAATTATATACTAAAAGATTGTGGAGGATTGTATGAATAGAGAATCCTATTTGAAAGATATTAATCGCTATTTAAGTGTCTTGCGATATGAAGTGGAACATAATAATCTAATAAATCTTTATGATATTAATATAATATCAGAGAACTTTTATAATCAGTTATTGAATATGATTTATGGATATAAATTACAGAATATAAACATTGTTGAAAAGAATGCTACGGCAATTGATTTGGGTGATTTGGAAAATCGAATTGCTGTTCAAGTAACATCTGATAATACTAGCGGGAAAATAAAAAAGACAATTCGGAAATTTCTTGAAAATAATCATAACGAGAAATATGATAGACTAATTATGTTACTGATTACGAGTAAACAGAAATATACAACAGCATTTAATACTGATTGTAAATTTGTTTTTGACATATCAAAAGACATTATTGATGTAGAAGATATCATAAAGGAATTAAATGGAAAGGAAACTGGCGTATTAAAAGATATTGCCAATTTTTTAAAAAATGAATTGAGTTCTGAAATTGAAGACTGTAATAATCAAACAATAGATATAAATCAAATCCAAGAAAGAAAAATAAATTATTTAGAAAATCTAAAACATGTTTATATTAAAGAAGTAAAATCAATATTTTTAGACAGAGAATTTAAGGTTGATAAAACAAACATCGATATTGATGAAATAGTTAAATCTGATCAAAATTTTTTAATATTAGGAGAGCCTGGCGCAGGTAAAACGTATTGTATTAATAGAATTATTCATGAAATTTCAAATTCAAATAATCTTGAAATAATACCTGTATATATTAAATTATCTGGTTATGGATATAGTTACAACACAGTTGAAGATAGAATTTTTTCTATACTCAGTAAGTATCTTATTGTCGAAGATAAAAATGATGTTGATACACTTCTAAGAACAGGAAAACTCATTTTACTATTAGACGGTTTGGATGAGGTTAGGGATGAATATTACGAAGATTGCCTTTCCGAACTAAAAGACAAGATGAATTATAACCCACTAAATAAATATATTATTTCATGTAGAGACAATATGTATTTTAATGAATTAGACAATTTCCTAAAAAAAGTGGAATTGCAAGATTTGACGACAGAGCAGATATCAGAATATTTGAAAACATTTTGCGGTATCAATTTTTTTGATATTACAGCAAATCAATATGAATTATTCAAAAATCCTCTACTTTTAAATATTGCGATAGAGGTAATCAATGAAAATGAGGGAATAATACCACTAAACCGAAGTAAAATGTTTAATAAGTATATAGAATACTTATGTAGAACATGGGGGAAAGTAAAAGGATTAATTCGTAAACAAGAGTTATCTTATATAGAAGTTATATTGTTTTTAAGCAAAATTGCATTTAATCAGTTTGATAAACCGTATTTGTCTTTAATTGATATACAAAGTTTAATTAAGAAAGAATTTAATAGTAAAAATATCAATGATATTTGCAATCAGATTTTGAATATAGGTATTTTGAAATATAAATCAGAAAGTGAAATTTACTTTGTACATAAAACATTCAAAGAATATTTAGCGGGAATTTTTGTAGTTGGAGTAGCTGAAGAAAAAAGAGAATTAAATATTTTAGAGAGAATTATTAATAAAAAACAATATCACGAAGTAATCATTTTTGCGTCGGGTTTGTTTAATAATTGGGAAATACAAAATGAGTTTCTAGATTTTATTTTGGAAAGAAATTTTCCACTATATGTAGAATGTATAAAAGGCAAAAATGATATGAATGATTATTTGTTAACAATAGATATTGATGATTATTCCAACCTATATATGAATATTTTAGTAAATTCATATGAAAAAATAATAAATAAATATTTTCCTCAAATTAAGCACTTGTTTGTTCCATTTAACGGTTGTAGAGATAAATATGATCATACTGAAATTGCTATAATAGGGCAGCTGTCTGAAGATAGGAGAAATATTTATTATTCCTACATTTCAAAGGATAAGGATGAGAAAAAAGTACTTAAGGCATTACCAGAAAAAATTAAAAATTACCATGTAGATAAGCAATCAACAAGATATCAAATTCATAGTATAGATTTAGAACTATCTAATTTAATGGCCGATAGCGCCTAGAATGGTGGCAATCAGAGATATAAAATCTAATTTGTCATCAATTCTAAAGGATCAGATTCTAAATGAAGATGATATTTTAACTTGTGAAAGATTTTTCGATATGAAAATAAAACTACCCTTCAAAGAAAATGATGATTTGGCATTTATTTCTCAATGGACAAATGAAAAAATCGAAAAAGTAATTTTAAAAACCAATGGTTACCTTAGCTCTTATTCATACAAGGGCATAGAGTTATTCAAATTTAATGATCTAATTGATAATATTAGAAATAGAAATATCGATTATAATAATTATTTGTTACCTCCAGAGGATAATTTTAGCGGTACCCATGGTTGGGTATGGGGGTTTTATTCGAGAAATCAAATATTAAAAAGAATAGAATTATTTTTCCATTATTACCAAACAAGCTTTGTCAACTTAGTAGAAAATAACTTTGACAATGTAAAAATGTACCTACCTGATTATATTCATTTGCCATACAAATATATTATTGAAGTTGTATTCAAAGATGAGTCTATTACAGATATGTCATCAGAACCTTTACTTTGTTATTATTATATTGCATGCGATTCGAATGAGAATTATTATCCGATGGTTAATGTTGTTGAAAATATCTCCGATTGGAATTACCACAATGATGTTATTAAGAAATCATTTAAGAACAAAAGTCGATTTACCCATAGTTATTCAGTACGAGAGACAGGTGTTACTTTGACGATACATGACCGAAAAACAGGGAGTAATTTACCTATAGTATCTAATGTATATGAGTTAATTCAAAGTAATCTTGAAAGAATATTTGGGAAATTTTAAAAGGTTGCGACATAATAATGCATCAAAACTATTACTTCGACTAGGTGTGGTTAATTGTATCATAAATAAGGAGATTTTTAGAAAAGGCATATTAAAATCGAAATTAAAATCGAGAAAAGAGGTTATCTTGAAGAAGTTTGATATGAAATACAAAATAAGCATAGCTGCAATTCTGTTTTTATTTATATTCTACTTTTTATCGCCGACCAATTACAAAGCAATCGTCAGCGCTCCTGTTTTTGAACCAAATACCAAGCTGTCTGAAAAATTAAATTATCTTGAGGGCGATACTGCCATTTATTACTATGATGGAAAATTGAGTTATGATCAGGAAATAGAAGGTAGCTACAGGACAATATTAAGAGACATTAATGACCCGAAAATCAAGTTCCATTTTATTGAGAACTCAGATGAAGCTAAAATAGTGACCACTTACAGAGGCTTTTTGCTCAGATTTTACGAATTTAATAATGAAAATGAACATTTGTTTGATAAAAACATTTATTCGATTGAAATATATTGTCAGTCAGATAAATTGAAATTTATTAATCTGAATTGAAAAATTGAAATGAAACTTGGATGTAGAAAATGGAGGAATTAGTAATATGAAGCGAAATAGAAACTTGTTGTTATTTATGGTGATTTTTACAGCTGTAATGCTTACCGGATGTGCGAATTCAAAATCTGATATTGATTATTCGGAAGCTAAAAGCTGGCTGTCTTTGCCGGTTTCGACTGAAAAAGAAGTTGATGTTTTTTATCTCTATCCGACAGCTTGGCAGAAGGCGGACAAGGAAGAAGCAAATATTTGCGATATAGACAATCCATCGATGTTAAAAGGATCAAAAGCGGCATTCGAGAGACAGGCTACAGCTTTTGAAACAGTTGGAAATATTTATTCGCCTTATTACAGACAGGCCGATGCGGCCTATTGCCTGTCACTACCGCTAGAAGAACAAGAAAAGCTTGTAGGAGGAATTCCCAAAGAAGATGTATTTGCAGCGTTTGATTATTATATAAAAAATTATAATAACGGCCGTCCCTTTATTTTGGCAGGACATTCACAAGGTTCCAACATAATGGTATATTTACTTTCTGAATACATGAAAGAAAATCCGGAAGTATATGATAGAATGGTTGCGGCATATGTCATTGGATATTCGGTTACGGATGAATATTTAACTGAAAATCCCCATTTGAAATTTGCACAGGGACCTGATGACACGGGGGTAATCATATCATATAACACAGAGGCACCGGATATTGAAGGTAATAATCCTGTCATATTGCCAGGAGCGAAGGTGATAAATCCTATTTCTTGGACAACGGAAGAAACTCTGGCAACTGCAGAGGAAGGCCTGGGCTCGACTTTGCCCAATAAAGAGCTCAAATTCATACCTGCTGGTAAATATGCAGATGCACGTATCGACAAGGCTAAAGGTGCATTAATTTGCAGTACCGCGAATGTAGAAAAGCTGTCTCCAGGTAACGAGGTATTTGGAAAAGGAGTTTACCATAGTTTTGATTATCCTTTTTATTATTTTAATATAAGAGAGAATGCGGCTAACAGAGCAAAGTTATTTTTAAATAATAAATAAATTTGAATCGAATTTTCTTGTTATGAAAATAATAATACGGGGTTCATAGTATAATATTCATTTAAAAAGTAGTAATCTATAATAGAAAGAAGCGTTTAGAAATGTATTTAAATAAATTTGTTCTGCCTTCTCCTGGAGAGGAAGAAACCTTTTTGCATAATGACATGAGATTGAAGGGTACGTCGTATAAATCAGTGTATCCTTTCATGCTGTTTTCCAAAAGAGATTTTGGAGAGCTTGATTTTTCGCCTATTACAATACTCTATGGAGGAAATGGGTCGGGAAAAACCTCGCTGTTGAATGTAATGGCCGAAAAGCTGAAATTAAACAGAGGAACATACTTCAATCAGAGCCCATTTTTTGATGATTATGTCAATATGTGTGAATATGCTATGGCGGAAAATGTTTCCGAGATTCCAGCGGAAAGCAGAATAATTGCAAGTGATGATGTGTTTGACTATATGCTTGATGTACGCTGCATGAATCAAAATATTGATGAGAAACGCGAGATTCTGATAAAGGAATACCGAGAGGAAAAATATGCATCATTCCAACTGAAATCTTTGGATGATTTTGAAGCGTTAAAACGTAAAAATGATATGAAGCGCATGACAACTTCCAAGTTCGTCAAGAGTAGGCTTATGAAAAATGTAACTGAAAAGTCAAACGGGGAGAGCGCGTACATGTATTTTACGGAGCATATAAAGGAAAACAGCCTGTATTTACTCGATGAGCCGGAGAATAGTCTCGAAGTCGGGGCTCAGATGGAGCTTGCAAAATTTATTGAGGATTCAGCAAGGTTTTTCGGCTGCCAGTTCGTTATTTCAACTCATTCGCCTTTCTTGATGGCAATGAAGGGCGCTTATGTCTATGATCTGGACTCAGTCCCGGTTGAAAGAAAGCGATGGACGGAATTGAAGAACGTCAGGCTTTATTATGAGTTTTTCAAGAATCATGAAGCTATGTTTTAAATTAAGGTAAAGTAGATAAAAATTAAGTAAAAAACAGAAAGCAGGGATATAGATAAAGCAACTTTTCTTGTATTGTAGAGTATGATTTGTTATAATTTTATTGTGACAAATTTAGACAAACTTTTTTATAAGATATGATAACAAAAATGATTTAAGTAGAAAGACTTTGCAATCAGTTAGAGGTATTTAGCGAAGGATTGCGAGTAGTATGGAGGAAAAAATGACTGAATTATTAGCTCCAGCAGGAAATATGGAAGCTTTAAAAGCTGCAATTTCTAATGGTTGTGATGCAATATACTTAGGAATGCAAAAATTTGGTGCACGTGCATACTCATCTAATTTTGATTTAGAATCGCTAAAAGAGGCTGTTACGCATGCGCACCTGAGGAATGTTAAAATCTATGTTACAATGAATACCATCGTTTTTGAAAACGAAGTTGAAGAGATGAAAGAGCAGATGCACGAATTAAATGAAATCGGTGTTGATGGAATTATCGTCCAGGATCTGGCTGCCTTCGATTATATAGTTAAAAACTTTCTTGATATGGAAGCACATTGTTCAACTCAAATGGGGATAGATGATTTAGACGGAACTTTATTATTAAAAGAACTTGGTGCTAAAAGAGTTGTTATGTCCCGTGAAGTTGAGATTGAAAAAGTAAAAGAGATAAGAAGAATAGCAAAAATACCTTTAGAAATTTTTGTTCACGGTGCTTTATGTGTATCTTATTCTGGAAACTGTCTAATGTCTGGATTAATCGGCTATCGAAGCGGAAATCGCGGAAGATGTGTTGGTTCATGTCGTAAGGAGTATGAACTAATTGATAAGACAACTGATACATCTTTAGGAAAAAACTATATTCTATCTACTAAGGAACTAAACACAATCGATTATATCAATGATTTAAAAGAAATTGATTCTTTAAAAATAGAAGGTCGAATGAAGGAGCCTGCGTATGTTGCTAATGTTGTATCAAAATATCGCATGGCCTTAGATAATAAAATAACCAAAGAAGATAAAGAAAATCTGAGCAAAACATTCAATAGAACATTTACTAAAGGATATTTGTTTCACGAAGATATGAAAGATATTACAAACATTTTAAGACCTAATAACTTTGGTTATGAAATTGGTAGAATTAGCAAGATTGTTAAGGGTATGTGTGAAATAACACTTACACATATTTTAAATCAAAACGATATAATCAGAATAAGTCATAACAATGAAGATGTTAATCTAACTGTTGTAAAACTGTACGATAAAGATGGTAATTTAATCAACAAAGCAGATGATGTATGCTATATCAAAATCAAAGAAAAGATGTCTAAGGGTGATTTGGTATATATAACAAAGGATTATTTCTATTACAAAGAGTTAGAATCATCACTGGAAAAAGAATTTAAGCGTTTTAACCTAGATATTAAAGTTTATGCATATCCAGATTCAAAGCTTATTATATATGCGGAGGGTTTAGGCTTCAATTATTTATATGAAAGCAAGGAAACACTAGGCGAAGCGATTAATAGTCCAACAACAAAAGAGCAGTTAGCAAAGCAATTTTCAAGATTAAATGATACGATATTCGAACTTAATCATGTGGATTGTGAGGAATGCAATGCATTTATTCCGGCTAAACTGTTAAATGTAGCAAGAAGAGATATTGTACAGGGCCTATATTACTTAACGCTTAACAGCCAAAAGAAAAGAATCAAGGCTTTGAAAGTAAAAGATAAAATAAGCTTTGCCCCTGAAAAACCATACCTTACTGCCTCTGTAACGACTAAGGAACAGTATGATGCTTGCGTGAGCTGTGGAATCAAGGAAATCTATTTTGAAAAAGTTGTTAGAAGAAACCAGAACGATTATAAAGAAAAAGAAGGGCAGCTACTAATCGGAGGATATGGCGGAATTTATCACTACAGAAAAACTAATCCCTTTGTGACGGACTATTCTCTAAATGTTGTTAATTCTACTAGTTGCTATGAATTATATAGATTAGGTGCGAAACGAGTAACTTTATCTTATGAATTAAACAAGATGCAAATCGAAGATTTAATTAATGCCTATTATGAAGAAAATGACGGCTATCCTGCACTAGAAATGATTGTATATGGTAAGGCTCCTTTGCTGTTTACAAAATATTGTCCGCTGAAAAAAATGAATCAATGCGGTATTTGCAAGACTAAGAGCTATGAGTTAAAAGATGAGCACGGAACGTTTCCTATCATTTCTCATGATGATTGTACAACGACTATCCTTAATGGGAAGACGCTTAATCTTTTAGATAAGCTACAAAGCATAAACGGAATCGAGGCATTCAGATTAAACTTCACAGTTGAATCAAAAGAGCAGGTTGTGAAAA
>JBATTG010000095.1:0-3995 GCA_049670425.1 Proteocatella sp. | reverse complement strand
CCTTATTTACTTTAAAAGTTCTAATATTCCATTAACAAACTTACTTCCATCTACAGGGCATACTTTAACCTGTAGTTCTAATTTTTCTGACAAACCCTCTATAGTTTCATCATCTAAGAAAACAGTCCCATCTGACCTGAGCATGACACTTGGAATTAGAAGATAATCCCCGAGCTCTTTATTCTTAAGTTGTTCGAAAAGGTCAACGCCAGTTATTAACCCTGCGACTGTTATTGTTTCTCCAAAAAAATTATTTATTATCTTTTCCACATTTATTTTAAGCTGTGGGATTTCCTTCATAACCAAAGATGCTATATTCTGCATAAAATTAAATGCTGATGTTCCTGTCGCTATAGTGATTTCAGTTTTTTTATCACGTTCTCCAGAATCGCTGATATCTAACATTTCAAGTGCTTCTACAACTTGTTTTTCGAACATTCTAATTAAACCCACTCCATTTTCAATTTGTGAGAAATCTTCATAGTTCTCATATGGTGGTAATTCTTTTTCAGCTATAACATAAAATTCATCTGATGCGTAAACAAAGCGCCTGTTAAGATCAGCTTTGAATTCACCTTCAAGTTCTTCTATCTGATTGATGAGTTCAGATGATGTTTTTGTATTAAATATATCAAGTTTAGCTAACTTGTCTCTATGCCTTGTTATTCCAATAGGTACTACCGCAATGCTATAGAGATTCTTACTAAATACCGAAAGATCCTTGATTGTTCGATTAAGTTCTTCTTTATCATTGTATCCTGGCACACATACTATTTGAGCATTCATTTGTATGTCAGCATCATTTAATTTCTTAATCTTATCCAAAATATCTCCGGCAAATCGGTTATTGAGCATTTTTTCTCTCAATTCTGGATTTGTGGTATGAACCGATATATTTACTGGACTAATTCTATATTTTATCATCTTTTCGATGTCTGAATCTTTCATATTTGTCATTGTTATGAAGTTTCCCTGCAAAAAAGAGAGTCTTGAATCATCATCTTTAATATATAAAGTTTCTCTCATTCCCTCTGGAAGCTGATCTACGAAACAAAAAACACAATTATTATTGCAACTTCTTACAGCGTCAATTATAGGATTTGAAAATTCCAGCCCTAGTTCTTCATCGTAGTCCTTCTCTATGTCATAAATAACAATTTCGCCATTAGCATGTTGAATCTCTAATTCTATATATTCATCGGCTTCTATAAATTGATATTCTATTACATCCTCGATTTTTTGTGCGTTTAATGAAACAAGGATATCTCCAGGTTTAATATCACATTCTTCTGCTATTGATCCTTTTTTCACTCCATTAATAATATTTTTAAAATCGGATTGCTTTAATTCCATTTCTTCTCCAGTTCATGATAAATTTCAAAGATTTAATACTATGATATTTTATATACAGTTTACAAATCAAGCCGTTTGGTTGTAAAATATCACCCTTTATTTTATCATATTTTAAAACTATTTCCTACTTTTTTATTTTTTCAAGATATTCAGCAGCTGATTTCTCAAATTTATTTTCTTTGGCCATGTAGTATTTTCTGTTTTTTATAACCTCTGGAAGATATGATTGTTCAACATATGAATTTTTATAACTGTGCGGATATTTATAATCTACTCCAATTCCCATTTGTTTCGCACCGCTGTAATGAGAATCTTTAAGATGTTTTGGAATTTCATTTATATTCATATTTTCAAGGTCATTCATAGCTTCAGCAAGTGCCATATACGCTGAATTCGACTTTGGGCTGATTGCCAACAACAAAGTCGCTTGGGCAAGTGGAATCCTCGCTTCTGGGAAGCCCAACATATAAGCCGAGTCGACACAAGCTTTTACTATTGTGATTGCCTGAGGATAGGCTAAGCCTATGTCTTCGCAGGCAATCACCATTAGTCTTCTGCAAATCGAGTCCAGATCCTCTGCATACACCAATCTCGCAAGATAATGTACAGCTGCATCGGAATCACTGCCTCTTATTGATTTTTGAAAAGCACTTAGCAAATCATAATGACTGTCTGAGTTTCTGTCATACTCAATTACTTTTGAGCTGCTTACATTCTTTATATTTTCTTTATTTATTAAAAGTTTGTTTTCTTCAGTATAAAACTCTATCAATATTCCTAAAATATTTAAAGCTTTTCTAAAATCTCCATTTGAAACTCCAATTATTGCATCTATGTCTTCTTCGGTATATAAGATTTCAATTTCATCAAATTTTTCAATGCAATTTTTAAGTCCTTGTCTCAAGTCAGCTATTTCAAGACTTTTGAATTCAATTAGACTGCATCTGCTTAACAGCGATTTGTAAACGTGATGATATGGATTTTCAGTCGTATTTGCTATCAATATTATATTTCCCAATTCTATATACTCTAATAGTAACTGTTGTTGTTTTTTATTGAAGTTTTGTATTTCATCCACAAATACAACTATGCTGTTTTTATCGTTGAGTCCATCCAGCTGACTCGTAATATCCCTTATATCCTGTGTTTTTGAATAGGTGGCATTAAGTTTAAATGTTTTCAAATCAGCATTTTCTATCAATATATTTGCTAGTGTAGTTTTTCCTGTTCCTGGTGGTCCATAAAATATCATGCTTGTTATTCTTTTTTGTTCATATAGTTTAGAAATCATCATTCCTTTTTTCAAGATATGCCTTTGACCTATCATATCTTCTAATTTTTCAGGTCTAACCTGCTGATAAAACGGAATTTCCATGTCTATTCACCTCAAAAAAGTTCAAGCCTGAGTTTCCTCAGGCTTATCTTTTATATATAAAGTTTTAATTTAATCTAACCTATCTTCTTGTAACCTTTTCTAACTCTTCTAATAGTTTATCATTCAATATTCTGATATGAGTTCCCTTCATTCCAAGAGATCTTGAATCAATAACTCCAGCACTTTCGAATTTTCTAAGCGCATTTACTATGACTGATCTTGTGATTCCAGCTCTGTCGGCAATTTTACTGGCAACAAGAAGGCCTTCTTGTCCATCTAATTCTTTAAATATATGTTCTACAGCTTCAAGTTCTGAATAAGAAAGCGTTCCAATAGCCATTTGTACTACTGCTATTTTCCTTAATTCTTCTTCCATTTCTTCGCTTTTAGCCCTTAATATTTCCAGGCCTACTACAGTTGAACTGTACTCTGCAAGAACTAAGTCTCCATCATCAAATTCATTCTCGTACCTTGAAAGCAGAAGGGTACCAAGTCTTTTTGCATTACCAATAATAGGAACTATAGTCACTAATTTATTGTAACTTGATATTTCGCCTTTTAGAACTGAAAGTAAACTTTCTCTTGTTAAATTCTCCATTGTTTCAGTTATTTTATTTATCGCTTCAACGTGATCACTTGGAAATTTTGCATCCCCTGTAATCTCATCAAGTATAACTGAACTATCATTCTCATGTGTAAATGAAGAACCAAGAATTTTACCTTTAGAGCTTATTATATAAACATTTGAGCTCAAAACTTCGTTAAGAATTTCACTTAATTCCGGGAAAGAAACTGGGTTAACTCCCGAATTTTGCAATATTTTATTAATCTTTCTTGTTTTTTGTAATAATTCACTGGCCATATATTCCACCTATCCTTTTCAAAATATATAATAAATTTAAAATTAAATTCTACAATTGTAAAAAATCAAAATATTCTCTATTTAATTTATAACACAATTCTTCATAGAATTCAATAAATTTTTTCAATTTTTGCATTAAAACGCAAATTTTCTTATGATTTGCAATTATTTGTCTTTTTTAGCTTTACTGTTCGGGCACTCTTTATTAGAACAAAGCTCCAGAGTCTTGTCTTTAGTCGTTTTTTCTACTGTATAGCTTTCACAGATTTCACATACTTTTCCCGTAGGTTTGTTCCATGACACAAATTTACACTGCGGAAAAGTAGAACATCCGTAGAAATCTCTGCCTTTTTTGGTCTTTCTGACTATCACATCCCCATCCTTACAAGAAGGACACTTTACACC
>JBATTG010000094.1:0-8170 GCA_049670425.1 Proteocatella sp. | reverse complement strand
CTCTTACACATTCTTTCATATCAAGAACTCCCGCTTTTATCATATCCGGCTCGGATAAATAAAGAAATTCGATTCTTCCTTTGGACATACTTCATCCCCTTTCTTGTTTAATTTCATTTTATTTAGTAAACCCCAGTTGAACCCATAAGATTCTTTTTTTGAAATATAATAATTGTCCGGTTCATGGGGTATTTTAACTAAAACTAAAAATGGGGCAATCCCTTATTGCACATTAGGACTGCCCCTGATTATTAATGATATTATTCATGCTTATATTTTTAATGTATTAATACTACTATATAACAAATTTGCTAATACGGCAAACCTTTTTTTCTGAAAATTGTTAATTTTTTAATCAAATTAAATTTACTTGATAAAATCTTTTTAAATTTTATGACCTTCTGTTTCATAACTATGTTATAATTTTTACATGATCTGCCTCTTGTTAAAAGGGCATTTTCAGTTTTAGAGCGCGTCACTTTAAATCTTCCAAAGCGCATTTCACCAGTCATTACAGTATATATACACCTCGTTTTTTTATATACATTACTTTTGTTTTTTAAAAAATTTAGGAGAATAACATGAACACCTTAAGAATAAGAAATATACATATAGGTTCCGGCATACCAAAGATATGCGTTCCCATTGTTTCTAAAACAAAAAATGAAATATTGGATGAAGCAAAAAATATAAATACACTGTGTACAGATCTTGTAGAATGGCGGGTAGATTACTTTGAAGATGTTTTTGAAATTGAAAAAGTAAAAATAACACTCTTCGAAATTAGAACAATACTTGGAGAAATTCCTATAATCTTCACTTTTCGGACAAAAAATGAAGGCGGAGAAAAAGCTATTGAAGCTAGCTATTATTTAAAACTTAACTCCGAAATTGCAAAAACCAAAAATGCAGATCTTATAGATGTGGAAGCTTTTTTCGGTGATTATACAGTGAAAGAAATCATCAAAAAATCACACGATTATGATGTCAGGATAATCGCTTCGAATCACGATTTTCTCAAGACGCCTCCAAAAGATGAAATAATTTCGAGACTCAAAATGATGCAGGATTTAGGTGCCGATATCCTTAAAATAGCAGTTATGCCTGTCCATAATGAAGATGTGCTTACGCTTTTGTCGGCAACTCAAGATATGGTTTCAAAGTATGCACACAGGCCTGTAATAGCGGTATCCATGTCAGGCAAAGGTCTTGTCAGCAGGGTTTTCGGCGAGTTTTTCGGTTCGGCTGTCACCTTCGGTTCATCGAAGGAAGCCTCTGCCCCAGGGCAAATAAATGCCTGCGAACTTCAGAGCATGCTTGGTATGATTCATAATAAGCTTTGACTACTTTGCCTTCTCAGACTTTGAAGAATTTCAAGCTTAAAATAAATAATATTTCCAAATATATATTGACTAATTAAAAAGTTTGTTATATTATATTAAACATGTCAATTATGACTACGATAGAGGTTGCGGATGATAGGATTAGAGTATGCGAGGGCAAGCCGCCCCATGACCGTATTTGAAAGGAGATTTCGCCGAAATTTTGAGCTAAGGCTTTGGCTCAGGATTGGGACTGCGTACAATATGTGCAGTACTGTCACAATTTATTTTGTGGAGGGCTATCATTCAAATCAACTTTGGTGAATAAATATACAGGATTTACGGCATAGCCTTTTATTCTTATTTTGCGGAATTTACTAAATGGACCTTGGGTGACTCTCGGGGTCTTTTTTTATTTGAATGATTTCTCTATATTATTTTTTAATTAAAATGGAGGAATTAAAATGGAATTTGGAATTTTATCACTTTTACCACCTGTATTATCAATCGTTCTTGCCTTTGTGAGCAAAAACGTCATAATATCGCTTTTCTTCGGGGTCTTCAGCGGCACCCTTCTCTTGGGCATGGCTTCTCAGTCTGGAGCTTTATCGACCTTAAGCTTCGCTTTTACCCATCTTACCGAAACCTTCTTGAGCAACATGGCAAACCCGTGGAACTCTGGAATAATTCTTCAATGCCTTACTATTGGAGGTTTCATCGCCATCGTTGGACGCATGGGAGGTACCCTTGCCGTGGCAGAGGCTCTTTCCCGTAAGGCAAAGAGCGGAAAGAGCGCTCAGCTTATAACCTGGCTTCTAGGATTGTTCATATTCTTTGATGACTATGCCAACTCGCTTATAATTGGGCCTATCATGAGACCTGTTTCTGACAAGATGAAGATTTCAAGAGAGAAACTTTCTTTTATAACCGACTCTACTGCGGCTCCAATTGCAGGACTTGCCCTTATATCTACCTGGGTTGGATATGAGGTAGGCCTTATAAGAGATGGCTTCGCAAGTGTAGGGATTGCCGAAAATGCTTACAGCGCTTTTGTTTCAACAATACCTTTCAGATTTTATAACATATTTATATTAGCCTTCATAGTGGTAAGCGCTCTCACGCTTAGAGAGTTCGGACCCATGCTTAAGGCTGAGAGAAGAGCATATTTCAAGAATGAGCCTTTGAGAATCGGTTCCATGCCTATGGCCGATGATAATGACGACAGTTTGTCACCAAAAGCCGATACCCCTCTTAGAAAAATAAATGCCCTGCTTCCTATCTTAGTGCTTATCGTAGGTTCATTTGTAGGCTTTTATGTGAATGGTTTCAGTGGTGCCATGGCATCGGAGTCCATATCGCCTGACCTGCTTAATGCCATGACAGCAGAGCCTTTCAGTTTTGCATCTATCCGTGAGGCTTTCGGCTATGCGGATGCTTCAATAGTTATTTTTCAGGCGGCGCTTTTCGCTTCCATGGTTGCCATAGCAATGGGTCTTTGCCAAAAAATATTCAAGCTGGACGAAGCTATAAACACATTCATGTCTGGTGTAAAATCGCTTATCTTAACAGGTGTCATCCTTATTTTAGCATGGAGTCTTTCAAGCATAGTCAAGGAGCTTGGCACTGCTCAATATCTTTCTCAGGCTCTTGTTGGAAAAATTCCTATGTTCCTGCTTCCTTCGCTTATATTCATACTGGGCTCTGTCATATCATTCTCTACAGGTACCTCGTACGGAACTATGGGAATCTTGATGCCCCTTTCTATACCTCTGGCTTTCCAGATGTCTGGTGGAAGCTATGATTTTGTACTGGTATCTGTAAGTGCGGTACTTACTGGAGCTATATTCGGGGATCACTGTTCTCCTATATCTGATACCACGATTTTATCTTCAATGGGAGCCGGTTGTGACCTTCTTGACCATGTAGGAACTCAGATGTGGTATGCACTTTCTGTAGCCTTTATTTCCATAGTTTTCGGATTTATACCTGCAGGACTCATGCTTCCGGTTTATATAATCCTTCCCCTTGGCATACTGGCGGTAGTAGCCCTGCTTTTCCTTGTAGGCAAGCCCGTTGTTCCTAAGGACGAGGCCCAAATTGCTGAAATAGAAAGAGCCATAGAGCTTGAAGAAGCAGCATAGACTATGTTATAAATTTTCAATGAAATAAAAAAGCTTTGCACCTGCTGTTAAGGGTGCAAAGCTTTTTTTAGGAGAGAAACTGATATTATAAAAAATATCTTATCTGTAAAGTGGCCCATATGTTGCACATGCCTTGTAGTCTGCGGCTTCTGTATTTTCTGTTCCAAAGGCTGCCCAGCTGTGGGGTCTGAATACTTTTTCATCTGAAACGTTATGCATGGAAACTGGTATTCTCAGCATTGATGCAAGCGTTATAAGCTCGGCACCAACATGTCCGTATACCGTTACTGCGTGATTTGCGCCCCAGTTTGCCATTACGCCGTATACATCTTTGAACGCTCCCTGACCTGTAAGCCTTGGCGCGAACCAGGTTGTTGGCCATGTACGGTCTGTGCGTACATCTATTATATTGTGAACCTCGTCTTCAAGAACCACGGTGCTTCCTTCCGCTATTTGAAGAACAGGACCTATTCCTTCGATTATATTGACTCTGAGCATGGTTACCGGCATCTCGGCATTTGTCTTGAAGTGAGACGAGAATCCTCCACCTCTGAAATATTCATAGTTCGCTCGACACCAGTCAGTTGCATCCGTGCACGCCTTCATGTCGTCCTTTGTCATTTCCCAAAATGGCTTCATAGTTCCCCTGCCATCCTTGTCTTTCGACGCTCCTGAACAGTCAAGAGCCGTAGCTCCTGAGTTTATAAGATGAATGAATCCATCTTTTGCCGCCCCCACTGGTTTTTTCCCAGTTACTCTCTCGCATGCATCAGGGCTCCAGTATGTTCTCACATCGTGGAAACATGGCGCAGCATTCGTAAGAAGGGTTCCAAAGAGCATTGCCACTCCATTTAAGGTGTCATTTTCTGTTGCAAATGCAGTAGGCTGTTTTGGTCCGTTCCAGTTGAAGGTAGATGCCAGAATCGCTTCCATAAAATCTCCGTTTGGAAGCCAGTCAGTCCACATTCTCTGTCCCTGGAAGCCTCCGGCAATTGCATTTCTTCCAAGTGATTCCTCATACCAGCCGATATCCTTGAGTTTTTCGTTTCCAAACATTATGTCCTGAACAACCAGTGTCATTTTAACTATGAATTCCCAGTCTTTGTCAGCCGGTACAACCTTTGATTTCGTAACTATTTCAGGAAGGTTTTTACCCTTATTACAGTCATATCCCTCCTTGCAGTTTTCCTTTACCCATGCAAAGGCTTTTTCATATTCTGCAGGGTCGTATATTTCGAGCTTTATGCGGCGTATTATTTCTGTCATGTCTACCCATTCAGGTCTCATTCCCAGATATTTCTGGAAAAGCACAGGGTCGCAGAACGATCCTGCTATTCCCATCGATACGCTTCCAAAATTGACGTATGATTTATTTTTCATACTCCCAGCGGCGATTGCACATTTTGCAAATTTAAGTATTTTATCCTGGACATCTTCTGGTATTTCATGGTTTCCTGCATCCTGAACGTCGTGTCCATATATTGAAAACGCCGGCAGCCCTCTTTGGGCATGTGCTGCAAGTACGGCGGCAAGATATACCGCTCCTGGTCTTTCCGTACCATTAAATCCCCAAACGGCTTTTATGGTATTGGGATCCATATCAAAGGTCTCTGAACCATAGCACCAGCATGGGGTGACCGTAAGGGTTGCACATACATTCTGCGTTGAAAACTTCTCCGCGCAGCTGGCCGCTTCTGCCCCTCCGCCTATTGTTGTATCTGAAATCGTGCATTGCACTGGCGTTCCATCTGGATATTTTAGATTCTTGCTTATAAACTCGGCTGCCGACGTTGCCATTGCCATCGTCTGAACCTCAAGGCTTTCCCTCACGCCTCCCCAGCGCCCGTCTATGGTAGGTCTTATTCCTATTTTTGGATACATCATGTTATCTTCCTTCCTCTCTTTGTTGAAGCTTCTTTTAACGTTACTTTTTGATATATTTTGAGCTTGCAATTTATGTTTTTAATTTTCGAATTGCTTATTGATTTAATAGTTCTTGAAATTTTTTATATTCTGCTTCCCATTTTTCCTGTTCCTGCGGAGAATAGGTTTCAAGCTCTGAAGAATGAGCTATCAGCGCCCTTGCTTCTTCAAGATTTTCCAAATCACCTTTTGCCACAAGTTGAAGCACCAGGTTTCCAAGTATGGTTGCCTCTACCGGCCCCGCTACAACTCTTCTCCCGCATGAATTTGCTGTAAGCTGACACAGGAGCCGGCTTTGCGTTCCTCCGCCTACCATATATATGGTTTCATACTTTCCCCCTGTACAGTCTTGGATTTCCTCCAGGGCTTTACGATACTTAAGTGCCAGACTTTCATTTATGCATCGCACAATTTCTCCCATGGATTCAGGGACTTTTTGCCCTGTCCTGGCGCAGTATGACCTTATTCTTTTTGGAATATTTCCCTGTGTCACAAATTCCGGTGCATCTGGGTCTATGTAGCACCTGAGTGATTCAGTTTCTCCTGCCATGTGTTCCAATTCTTGAAAACTATATTCTTTTCCTTCTCTTATCCATTGCCTTCTGCTTTCCTGCACCAGCCACAGACCGATTATATTTTTCAAAAATGATATTCGCTGGGCATATCCGCCTTCATTGGTAATATTGTATTTTTCAGATTTTATGTCTATTATGGGCTTATCCACCTCGGTTCCAAGAAGCGACCAGGTCCCGCAGCTTATGAAGATGAAGTCTTTCTCCGTTGCCGGCACTGCTATCATGGCACTTTGAGTATCATGAGATGCTACGGCTATTACCGGCACTGGATTCACTCCAAGTTCCTCGCATATGCCGCTACTGAGATTTCCTATGACGCTCCCGCAGGGAACTATCTCTGTAAATAAGTTTTCACGAATTCCGAGTGCTTCCCTTACTTTTGAAGACCAGTTTCCTGACCTTGCATCTAGAAGCTGTGTTGTCGATGCAATGGAATACTCGCTTTTTTTAATTCCGGTAAGCATATATGTGAATAGATCTGGTATCATAAGCAGTTTGTCTGCTCTTTCCATCAGCTCCGGCCTTTTTTGAATCAGTGACATAAGCTGGAATACTGTATTTATCTCCATAAACTGATTCCCTGTTTCTTGATAAAACACTTCTTTGGGTAGCAGCTTAAAGCCTTCTTCAATCATGCCTTTTGTTCTCTCATCACGATAATGAATGGGATTTTCCAAAAGATTTCCACTTTTGTCAAGCAGACCAAAATCCACCCCCCATGTGTCAATTCCTATGCTTTCAAATCCGCCGCAGTGCCCTGCCTTAATAATTCCCTGTTTTATTTCATGAAATAAACGCAGTATATCCCAATACATTGTTCCGTTTACCATTACTGGGTCATTGGAGAATCTGTGGATTTCTTCAAGCGTTATGCTTTCTCCATCATATACGCCCATCATCGCTCTTCCACTGGACGCTCCAAAATCAAATGCCAGTATTCTTTTTTCTTTCATGGGTTCACCTGCCTATACATCATTTTAATCATTGTACAATATTCTGAAAGTTTTTTCTATTCAATATATTATCATTTTTGTTCAAAAATCTATCTTATTTTCATCATTATCCTTATGTATGTTTATACCGGTAATTATTTCTGAAATTAAAAATTCAGAAGGCAATTTCCCTTCTGAATCTATATTAGTAATGAATTTCCACATTTGACTTGCTGCATATTTCTTCCCACTTTTTTTCAGGTTTCTGGTCTGTAACCAGAATATCTATCCCTGATATTTCAACAATCTTTGTAAATGATTTTCTGTCCAGTTTCGTACTGTCAACTGCAAGTATCTTCTGGGTTGCCGCACCAAAAAAATGTTTTTTTATTTCTGCATCCAGTTCATTGGAGTCTGTGACTCCAAATTCAGCATCCACACCTTTGCAGGATACTATGGCTTTGTCCACATGAAAATTATCAATCATTTTTTCTGCCTGATATCCTAAAAGTGAAAGCGAACCTTCCTTTAAAGTTCCCCCTGTAGAAAGTATTTTCCAGTCTTTTTTGTCAGACAGCTCCAGAAGTATTTCGATGGAGTTTGTCAGTACGGTGATATTGTTCTTGTTTTTTATTTCTTTTATTATATACAACGCCGTAGAGCTTGCATCAAGCGCTATGCAGTCCCCATCTTCTATCATAGCTCCTATGGTCTGCGCTATTTTTTTCTTGCTTTTTACATTTGTTTCTTTCCTTACATTATACGGAAGGTCGCTGTAAAGACTCTCTTTAAGCACTGCCCCTCCATAGGTTTTCTTTGCAAAGCCTTCCTTTTCCAGCTTCTCCAGGTCCCTCCTTATGGTCTCTTCTGTGACTTCATAGGTCTGACTGAGATCACTCACTAAAACTTTGCTTTCCTTTTGTAACTTTAAAAGTATCTGATTTCTTCTTTCTATCGCCAGCATATTGTCCTCACCTAACTTATAAAATACTGTCCCAAAGTTTTTTGTCTGGATTTGGAATTACCGAGCTATCCAATAACATCGCGTTTTCTCCAGCCGCCAACTTTGCCTTTTGAATTGCAGCCTCTACTGCGGCCACCTCTCCAGTTAACATCATGTATGATTTCCCGCACATCCCGCGGGCAATGCGAAGCTCTATCAGCTGAACCACCGCAGTCTTTGCCGCGGCATCTGCCGCCACTATAATCGTTGCAGCCGAGAAGGTTTCGAGTATTCCCAGAGCTCTTGCGCTTTTTACCTGCACAGTCCCATATAT
>JBATTG010000093.1:0-20604 GCA_049670425.1 Proteocatella sp. | reverse complement strand
TTTGTAGGCTTTTCCAATCCAGCTACCATGTTAAGAAATGTCGATTTTCCAGACCCTGATTTTCCAAGGAAACACACTACTTCTCCCCTGTTTATATCCAGACTTATGTCATCAAGAGCTACTACTCTTTCATCTCCCATTTTGTACACCTTGCGCACATGTTTTACTTCTATTAATGGTTTTTCTATGTTTTTCTCCTCCTTCGTATATAATCAAATTTTAATTTCTATAAAAGAATTTAACTCTTTACAAATAATTTAGTTTCTAATTTTTAACTATACTGCAACTCTTATACATTATACCTCATATTTTTCTTTATTTGTTTACAAAAATATTACTTTTATATACTTGTTCACACTTTGAAAAAAATTATTAACCCTGAAAATTCGATAATATTTAACAACCAGGAATCACCTTTTCGCTTGTTTTAATTAATACTAAGTATGCATATAAGTTTATTTTTTTAAGAATTTCCGTCAGCCACAAAAAATTGCTTAGGTTTGTATGTCCATGATAGTTGATTGATATCAAATATTGAATTTTCGGGGTTCATAGGGTAATTTGATGTGTTAAGTATGAATGAATAATAAAAAAAGGCCACAGCCTTTTTTTATTATTCCAAATTCAACTTTTTAGTCATAAGGTGATTTGTAACAAAGTAATATATTGCAATTTTTATAATATATAACGCTGCTAAAAATAACATCAGAGTATTAATTCCTGCAATGATGCCTTCTGGACCATTATTCATCATGGCCTCCATCATATCAGCTATCGGACTGTTTCCAATAAAGCCTACTATTATACTTGAAATAAAGCTGACTCCCAGGAATGCCGCTATCGACCCCATAAGTTTTTTCTTGAACAGCTGGCCTATTGATATGGACATGTATACCATCATTATTCCAGAAATTGTAGCCAGTATTGATACAGTTATTATATATCCCAGCATTATAAATATCTGTTTTAATTCAATTGGACCCAGTTCTGCTATAAAATACTTATATGCAACAGCAAAGTCCTCAAAGAATTTAGGATAATATGCCATTATGGCTACCGATATCATCGCTACGATGCCGCTCAGCGCCATCCAGCCAATTGCAGCTATCGTTTTGCTTATTATAATATCTCTTGATTTCACTGGAAGAGTATGTGTAAGATAGCCCTCATCTCCATATACCGTTTTTGCAAACCTCTGTATAATAAGGAAAGCCGTCAGAATCATTACAGAAGCCATCGTAAGACCATAGGAAAATGCCACTACGCCAAATGCAATTTCACCAAGGGTGCTGAATTGCTGTATATTTATCCCATTGAACAATTTTGTCATTACGGCAAGTACCAGTATAAGTCCGTAAAATGGAAGCATTATTTTTCCATTTCCTTTAAATTCGTATTTTAGTAGTTTTCTTAACATTTGAATACCTCCCTGAACAACATATCCACACTCTTGCCCTCATCTTCTCTTATTTCATCCACGCTCTTGCTCATTACTATCTCACCATATTTGATGAAAATAACTTCATCGAGCACTTTTTCAATGTCGGCTATAAGATGTGTCGATATGATAACTGTTGCATTCTCATCATAGTTCGTTATTATCGTATCCAAGATATAATCTCTTGCCGCCGGGTCTACGCCTGCAATTGGCTCATCAAGGAAATATATCTGGGCTCTTCTGCTCATTACCAGTATCAGCTGAACCTTTTCCTTGGTTCCCTTTGACATGGTTTTTAGTTTATCGCTGTAATTAATTCCCAATCTTTGCAGCATGTCTTTTGCTCTTGCTTCATCAAAATCACTGTAAAAATCTTTGAAAAATCCTATAATTTCACTGACGGTCATATAGTCATTAAGATAAGTTTTTTCCGGAAGATATGAAACTATAGATTTAGATTCAACGCTTGGAGACTTTCCATCAATGAGTATTTCCCCGCCGTCTGGATGCAGCAACCCATTTGCCATTTTTATCATCGTCGTCTTGCCGCTTCCATTGGGACCAAGCAGTCCTATTATCTTCCCTCTTTTAAATTTCAAGTTAATCTTATTGAGTACTACTTTGTCACCGAATTTTTTTGTAAGTTCGTTGCACTCCAAAATATAATCATTCATATTATTCCCCTTTCTTTAACAAATCTTCTAAATTGCCCACTGCCTTTGTTTTCTTAGATATCTCTTCTATTTTTTTTACAGTTTCCTCTTTAATCTCAAAAGCTTCACTTCCCTGTTTATGATATGCCTTAATCATATTTTCAATCTCTTCCATTGTAAAGCCAAGCTTCTTCATATTATCAATGAATAATATTATTTTCTCACCAGCCATCTTTATTTTCAATTTATCAATAACTGCTTTGTCATCGGTAATATACCTTCCGCTGGTTCTTTGAGTGTGAAGCAGTTTCATGTTTTCCAGTTCCTGAAGCGCTTTTTGCATCGTATTGGGATTAACGCCTGCTTTCGATGCCAGTTCTCTGACAGATTCCAGCTTTGCACCCGATTCATATTCCCCAGATAAAATCCCAACTTCAATTCTATTTACAATTTGAATATATATTGGTTTATCCTGTTCAAAATTCCAAGCCATAGGAAACCTCCTTTGTCTAATATGCTTAATTTAGTAATACGATTCGTATTACTGTACTAGATACATAATACAACGATACAGTCAGAAAGTCAATACTTTTTATTTAAAAATTAATCCTTAATCATCATGACAGGCATAAATAGCCTGATAAAACTCGTGCGCCTGGTTCAATTTCTTTTATTTATGTCTTTCTTATTACTTCTATTCTCAAATGGGTAATATTAAAGCATGATGGTAAAATGAATCTTAATTCAATATTGATTTTTTTTAATCTGCTAAGCTTCAGCCTGATCAATCTACAAGCTATATATTTTTTATTACTTTAATTGCAATTCTTGGTATTTACTTTCATGTTCCTTATAAATTTTCAAATTAGGACTGGAGGATTCTATGCAAAACAATGATAAACTTATTTACATTATTGATATGAGCGATGATATGGACAGTCCTACAATACTCCTTCTTGAAAATGCAGGTTTTATTGTAAATATGTTCAAGAAGGCTGATGATTTTTTTAACGAATTTAACCTTAAGCCCTGTGATTTTATTATAATTAATGTTGAAATACCAGATTCGAATATGTTTACTTTATGTTCCAAAATAAGGCTCCATAGCACTGTCCCGATTATCCTTATTTCCAGCCTGTCTTCCTATGTTGATAATATTACTGCTATAAATGTGGGTTGCGATGATTATATTTCTAAACCTTTTTCTTCCATTGAACTTTTAACAAAAATATCTTCGATTTTCAGAAGAATCAACTTTGAAAATGAAGATATCACCGAGTCCCCTTATATCTTTGGAGACTTGGAAATAAACTTAAAGCGTCATGAAGTCCGGTATGAATCTAATTTGATTCACCTTACAAGCAAAGAGTTTAATGTGCTCAGTTACCTGGTCGAACATAAAGATAGAATTGTAAGCCGTGATGAGATGCTTACAAATATCTGGGGTTTCACTTACGAGCCTGTAGAAACAAGAGCCATTGATGACTGCATTAAACGTCTGCGCAAAAAACTTTCAGTTTCGGGGGCAAGTGTCGTTGTTGAGACAGTCCGTGGCTATGGATTTAAAGTTACCATGTAAAGCTGTTGTTTGCAAATTGCAAGTTTGGTTGATGATATGCAAATTTGCATTTCAGCTAAAAAAAGAGGAGTATTGAAGAAAAATCAATACTGCCTCTTTTTTATGCTCTGTACCTGATTCTTTGATGTGAATTCCCTGCTTGAAATAGCCTTGATTCGCAGGCTCAATCAATTTACTCGAATTTAGGTTTTGCTTATTTGAATATTTTTATTTTACCGCTGTCATTGAGATTTTTAAGTATTATTATTATTATTGGCAGCAAAAACAACCCTATGAATCCAAATATCTGGACTCCTGCGAACATGCACATCAGCATCACTATCGGATGCAGTCCTACCTGATCTCCAACGACCTTAGGTTCTATTATATTTCTTACTACCAAGACGAATACATAGATTACTACCAATCCTGCGGCGACTGTTATTTCTCCCGTGAAAAATTTTATTATTGCCCATGGAATTACGATTCCGCCGACTCCAAGCACCGGTATTATGTCCATTATTGCAATAAGCGCTGCTATGGTAAAGGCTTTGTCTATTTTTAGAATTAAAAATCCTATGCTCAGTTCTATAAATGTTATTCCTATTATTATTCCATAGGCCTTGCCAAATTTCCACAGCGTCTTAACCGTATGTGTCTTTACTTCTGAAAGGGATGTTTTAATTTCTTCCGGAAGCTGCCTCACTATAAATCCTGTAATCACATCATAGTCCATCGCAAAATAAAATGATGATATTATTGAAAATACGATTTTAACAAAAAAAGCCGGCACCGATGACAACATATTTGTAATCAGGCTCACTACCCCTGAGGAAATTGATGATATCAGATTTCCCAAAGACTGTGAAAAGCTTGTAATTATATCATTTAGTCCCTGCACTATCGCGGGATCCAGTCTGCTTGTCCATTGCACCAGGAAATTAAAAGCTTGATATATTCCAGGCTCTATGGTGTTTTTGTATATATCTGGCAGTGTAATAAATATTTCTTTGGTGCTTACAAACATTTTTACCAATATCAGGCCTATGAATACTCCTATAGTTCCATAGAATATCAAAATTATCATCGCTGATAAGAATTTTTTGCTTATTTTTATTTTTGATTGTGCTTTTTTTATGACAGGCTTTAACATGCTTGCTATTGTAAAACCTACTATAAATGGCATCAGCCAGTCTATGCTATATTTTACAGTCGCAATCATCATTATCGATATTATCGTATAGTATACAGCCTTAATAATAAATGCCCGCTTATTTTCTATATCGTTACCACTTTTCATTTCCATATCATACCCCATTTTTTAAAAGCCCCACCCTCAGGTGGAGCTTTGGTTTATTTATAGTATGTTCTGTCCTGTGTGTATGTTTATAAGGTCATAAGTCTGACTTCCCATTCCCATCTCCTGAGCATATTCTACTATGCGATTTCCATTGACATTCGTATGAACCTCTTTAAAGACATCTCTTCCCGCTGATTTTTCAACAAGATCAAGACATGCTTTTTCAAGTGCTACCGGGTCTGTACTGGCAAGTATTCCGATGTCATTTGTAAGAGGCTTTCCTGACCACCCTGCACAATCACAAAGCGGAGTTATGTTCATCACAAAAGTTATATATCCGACTTTACCTTTTTTATTCGATACGGCTCCATATGCGTATTCGGCCATTTTTTCGACAAAAACACTGGTGTCTGATGTCCACTGAACCGATATGGCTCTTACTGGGCATACGACTATGCATTCTCCACAGCCATAGCATACGCTGCTGTCTATAACCGCTTTTTTATCTGCCATTGCAATTGCATGAGCCTGACATGTCAGGGTACATTTTCTGCAGCCTATGCATTTATCTGGATTAACCTTAGGTTTTATATCTGAATGCTGCATCTGCTTTCCTGGCGCTGTGGCGCATCCCATGGCTAGATTTTTCATAACCCCTCCAAAACCGGCCATTTCATGCCCCTTGAAGTGCGATATTACTATCATCGAATCAGAATTGTAAATTTCACCGCCAATTTTCACTTCTTTGAAATGTTTTTGGTTTATTTCTACAGTTTCTGAGTTCTTGCTGTACATTCCATCGGCTATTATTATAGGTGCGCCGACTACTGAATAGGCGAAACCATTTTCTATTGCCGTCTGTATATGGTCAACACAGTTGGTTCTTGAACCTGAATACAAGGTGTTGGTATCTGTAAGGAAGGGCTTTCCCCCACATTCTTTTATTTTATCGATAATCTGTCTTACATTTACTGGATTCAAGAATGTAACGTTTCCTTTTTCTCCAAAATGTACTTTTACTGCGACCTGGTCGTTTTGAGATACAATATTTCCAAATCCTGCCCTGTCAAATAATTTTTTAAGGTTAGCTGCCATGTTATTGCTTGTTGACGTCGCATAAAGGTCACTGAAATATACTTTAGATTTTCCCATTTTATCACCTTTCTCTTCCTTAATTAAATATCACAATTTACACTTACAAATTTGTATCCTTGTACCTTGTAAATACATATTTTATTTCCTTGATTCCCCATTGTTTTTCTTCAAATTCCTGATTTAAAGCATCCACTATTTCCGTATATTCTTTTCCCTGGGATTTTAATTCCAGTATTCTATCTATCTGCTCTTTCGAATATTTCTTCTTTCTTCCAGCTCCTCGCTCATTTTTTACGGGGCTGTTTTGGCTTTTATCCATGATTTCTATATACTTTTCAAGACTTTTATTCACTTCTTCAAGTCTGGTATTTTCTTTTTCAAGATTTTGATATGAATCCAGAAGTTTATCAACATGTTTTTGCAGTTCTATAAATTTATTTTCTATTTTTTGGGTGCTTTCTTTCTGCATTTTTATTTCTTCTTGATACTTCGAAATTTCACCCATCGATACGTCTACATATTGATTATATTTTTCTACGAGTATGTTGTGTTTTTCTACTACGCCTTGGGAAAATGTGTTTATTTCATTGTATTTTTCTACAAGTGCATTATAGTTTTCTATCACATTTTTATTTTCAAAATGATTTATCTTCTTGCTTTCTCTTTTTCTTCCCAGGTCCTTTACAAAGTCCATTTTACCTCCATTTTATTGAAATATTATTTGAGCACTTTCTTCGCACAGATATGACCCTATCTGAGCTTTTCTTTTTGCATATAATCCATGGTAATCACTGCCTCCGGTAAGAATAAGGTTATGTTGCTTCGCTTTTTCTATTATCTGGATTTTATATTCATCATTATTGGCTTCGTGATTTACCTCAAGCCCGTCCAAACCTGATTTTACGAGTTCGTCTACTATATATAAATTGTTCTGCTGACAAGGATGCGCTATCACAGCATATCCGCCTGCATCCTTAACTGCTTTTACAGCTTTTCTTACGTCTATATATTCCATGTCTATGTCGCATATCCCCCCATGTTTGAAGAGAGTTTCATTTATTTTAGGGAACATAGCTTCAGTCTGACCACTTCTGAGCAGCATGTCAAACATCTGCTGTTTGAATATATAACCTTTTGCAAATTTATAGAGTTCATTGTAATCTATCTTGTATCCTTTACTGTTGAGTACCTCTATCTGTTTTTCCGCTTTATAGTTTCTCTGCGATATTATGCCGCTGCAGAGCCTGTCTATTATATCATCATCTTTTATATTGTATCCCAATAGATGAACCCGTTTTCCATTTTCCTTATCTATTGCCGATATCTCAATAGATTTAATCGTCCTGATTCCAACTTTTGCTGCTTTTTCACACGCTTCATCATATCCCCTGAGGGTATCGTGGTCTGTAATCGCTATGTGCGTGAGATTTTGATTTTTAGCCATCGATATTACTTCATCTATGGTATTGTATCCATCTGAATTTCGAGTGTGTATGTGACTGTCTGCCTTAAACATCTTTACCTACATTTCTTATTGAATATCTATAATTTCATTTTTTTTTCTAAGTTTCCTGAAAAATCTGCTTAGTATGTATGAACACACTTCATTTTCTTCTATTATAAGCATGCACCTGTTCGGTATCAGCTCTTCTGCTATCACAGGAATTTTACTTATGGCACTTCCCCGGTTTGGGTCCAGTGCTCCTATGTGAATATTTTTAATTCTTGCATGAATTATTGCTCCTATGCACATGGTGCATGGTTCCAGAGTTATATATATATTGCTTCCTGTAAGTCTCCAGCTGTCAAGATTTTTGCAGGCTTCTTCTATTGCAATTATTTCAGCATGCCTTGTTGCCAGTCTGGATTTTTCCACAAGATTATGGCCTCTGCCTATTATTTTTCCATCTTTTTCTATTACACATCCCACAGGAACTTCCCCTATTTTATAGGCTTCCAGGGCTTGCGAAAAAGCGGCTCTCATATATTTATCCATAGTTTCCTTATTTGTTTTTGTGTATAAAATGGTTAGTTATCCACATTATCCACAGGTTTTTCATTTTGCCTGTGGATAATGTGTTAATTGTTTGTTTCTTTTCAATTATTTTGGTCTAATCTTGGTCTTTATTTTTCTGATCCCTCAGATATGCAAGTATAAAAGGCATTATGTTCCCATCCATTACCTGTGTTGTGCTTCCAATTTCTTCGTTGGTTCTGTGATCTTTTACCAGAGTGTATGGCTGAAACACATAGGATCTTATCTGGCTTCCCCATCCGATTTGCGAGTATTCTCCCTGAAGGTCTTCTATCCGGTCTTTATGCTCCTGCTTCTTTAGTGCTATAAGCTTAGCCATGAGCATCTTCATGCATACGTCTTTGTTTATAAGCTGAGAACGTTCATTTTGACACTGTACCACTATACCTGTAGGTATGTGGGTTACTCTTACCGCGGATTCGGTCTTGTTGACATGCTGCCCACCGGCACCTCCAGCTCTGTAGGTGTCTATTTTAAGGTCTGCTGTGTTTATATCTATCTTTACGGTATCATCAAGTTCTGGGATTACATCGACCGATGCAAATGATGTATGTCTTTTCCCAGAGGAGTCGAACGGCGATATCCTCACGAGCCTGTGCACGCCTTTTTCTGATTTGAGGAATCCATACGCATTTTTTCCTATTATTCTGAGGGTTACAGATTTTATCCCGGCTTCTGGATCCTGGTTGTAATCCAATTCTTTTATTTTATAACCCATCTCCTGAGAAAATCGGCTGTACATCCGAAGAAGCATATTAGCCCAGTCCTGTGCATCCAGGCCTCCACTGCCTGCATGTATTGAAAGAATAGCATTATTGTGATCGTATTCCTGATCGAGCATGGTTTCCAGTCTTAGTTCTTCTATTTTTTTAAAGAGATCTGAAAGTTCTTTCTCCAGTTCCTTTTCCATGCTTTCATCTTCCTGTGCCATTTCAAAAAGAACTTCCAGGTCCATAACCCTGTCTTCTGTCGTTTTATAGCTTCCTAAAATATCTTCCACTTCTTTGCTTTTTTTTACTTTTATCTGGCTGTTTTCTACATCTTCCCAAAAACTCTGATCCTGCATCTGATTGTCTATGAGTTCTTTTTCTATCTTAAGTTTATCTATGTCAAAGAGACACCTTAATTTCGTTTAGAGATTTCTGGATTTTATCCATTTTAATCTTGTGCTCCGCATAGTTCAGCATTGTTATAGATCCTTTCCACAGCATTTTTTGTATTTTTTACCACTTCCGCAAGGACACTCTTCATTTCTTCCTACTATTTTTTCACTTTTTTTCTGAGTCACCGACTTTTCCTGCTGAGCGTTCTCAAAACCTTCTTGTATGTTATCCAGATCTACTACTGATTTTCGCTGAATCTGCACCGGCTTTTCTTCCTCTTTCTGGATCTGGAAGCTCATCAGATATCTTACAGTTTCCTGCTGTATGCTTTGCGTCATAGAATCGAACATATCAAAACCTTCTATCTGGTATGCCCTTACCGGGTCTTCCTGTCCTAATGCTCTAAGCCCCATGCCCTGTCTCAGCTGATCCATTGCATCGATGTGATCCATCCATTTTGAGTCTACCACCTGAAGCAGAATAACTCTTTCAAGTTCTCTGAATTCTTCCTCTGTCATCATGGCTTCTTTCATCGCATATATCTTGTACGCCATGTCTTTTATAATCTGTTTCATTTTCACATTGTCTATATTTGAAATATCTTCATCTATGTTTATGTCCGCTGCAAATTGCTGCTGAATCTTCTCTTTCATTCCATCCATATCCCATTCTTCCTGGTATACTTTTTCTGGACAGTATTTATCAACAACCTCTTCCACTATAGCATCAATCATCTGCATGATTTCAGGCTTCAGATTTTCACCTTCAAGCACTCTTTTTCTCTCGGCATAGATTATTTCTCTTTGCTTGTTCATTACGTCATCGTACTGAAGCACGCTCTTTCTTATGGAGAAGTTCTTGCCCTCCACTTTTTTCTGCGCTCCTTCGATGGATTTTGAAAGCATCTTATGCTCAATTGCATCTTCATCTTCCATTCCTAGTTTTTCTACCACATTTTGAATTCTTTCACTTCCAAACAGTCTCATAAGTTCATCCTCGAGTGATATGAAGAACCTTGTTGTTCCTTGGTCTCCCTGTCTTCCGGCACGGCCTCTGAGCTGATTGTCTATACGTCTTGATTCATGTCTTTCTGTACCTATGATGCAAAGTCCACCTGATGATTTTACTTTTTCCTGCTCTTCTTTTAATTCTTCTTTTTTCTGTGAAAGTATAGTCTGGTATATTTTTCTTGCTTCAATTATTTCTTGATCGTCTGTAGCATTGAATCCGCTTGCCTGCGATATTATATGATCGTCAAAGCCATTCTTCTTCATCTCTTTTATTGTTAGGAAGTCCGGATTACCTCCAAGGATTATATCGGTTCCTCTACCTGCCATGTTCGTTGCTATGGTAACCGCTCCAAATCTACCTGCCTGAGCAACTATTTCTGCTTCCTTTTCATGATTTTTCGCGTTCAGAACCTCATGCTTGATTCCTCTTTTTCTTATCATATCTGAAAGCATTTCCGATGTTTCTATCGAAATTGTTCCTATCAATATCGGTTGTCCTGTCGGATATATCTCAGCTATCTTTTCTACAACGGCATTGAATTTTGCTTCTACATTTTTGTATACCGCATCTTCAAGATCCAGTCTCTGGCTAGGTTTGTTCGTTGGAATTTGGACAACGTCCATCTTGTATATCGATCTGAACTCATCTTCCTCAGTCTTTGCCGTTCCCGTCATACCTGAAAGTTTCTTGTACATTCTGAAGTAATTCTGGAAAGTTATCGTCGCAAGAGTTTTTGATTCCCTTTGAACCTTGAGACCCTCTTTTGCCTCTATTGCCTGATGAAGTCCCTCTGAATATCTTCTTCCAAACATGAGACGGCCTGTAAATTCATCTACTATTACTATTTCGCCATCTTTGATTACATAATCCACATCGAGTCTCATAAGCGTGTTCGCTCTGAGCGCCTGCCCTACATGATGGTAAACTTCGATATTCGCTATATCCGTCATGCTCTCTATGCCAAAAAACTTTTCTGCTTTTTTCAAGCCTTCCTCTGTAAGCGAAGACGCCTTATCTTTTTCATTTATAGTATAATCTTCTTCATTTTTTAACAACTGAATAAAACTGTTTGCAGTAGTATAAAGCGCTGTCGACTTATCTCCCGCTCCTGATATTATAAGCGGAGTTCTTGCCTCATCCACAAGTATGGAGTCCACCTCATCGACTATTGCATAGTTAAGCGGTCTTTGCACTCTTTGATTTTTGAATATAACCATGTTGTCCCTAAGATAATCAAAACCATATTCGTTATTGGTTCCATAGGTTATATCCGCTCTGTATGCAGCTCTTCGCTCATCATTGGTAATTCCATGAACTATGGCTCCCGTTGTAAGACCCATGAAGTTGTAAAGTTTGCTCATCCACTCGCAGTCTCTCTTTGCAAGATAATCATTTACGGTTACTACATGTACGCCAAGTCCAGTAAGGGCATTGAGATACACCGCCAGAGTTGCTACAAGTGTTTTTCCTTCTCCAGTTCTCATTTCGGCTATTCTTCCGCTGTTGAGAACCATACCTCCCATAAGCTGAACATCATAATGTCTCATGCCCAAAGATCTCTTGGCTCCCTCTCTGCATACTGCAAAAGCCTCTTCTAATATATCATCTACGGTTTCGCCATTTTGTATCCTGTTTTTAAATTCTACTGTTTTTCCTTTTAATTCATCATCTGTCATTCCTGTAAACTGGTTCTCCAGAGCATTTATTTTTTGTGCTCGCATTTCTAATTTTTTAATTTCTCTTTTCGATAGTATATTGTCCAATAATCCCACTTGTCCGTACCTCTTTTCTATATTTTTAAGTTTTAATTTTTACGATTTGGGTTTGGTTTATTTTCATATCATCCCCAATTTAAATAATAATATCCCGCATATAATTGAAATTCCCATATTTACATACGCCTGATTAACCTAATCTCATTAATCAATATTTCTTTTATTGCATTAATTTGTCAGGGGGAAAATATCCCTCTGACTAATATTAAGACATAAGTTTTATAATTAATTTTATCACACTTTTTGATTTTTTTCTTGCTTTTTTACATTATTTTTTCATTTAATATTCTTTATTAATGTTTCACGTGAAACATTGAGCCTGAGCTCTATTATTTAAATAATATTTTTTCATTTTTCTTTTTTTCAATTTTATAGTATACTATTAACAAAGTTTATATTGTGGTTAATTTAAGTATTGTTCGTTTAATTATTTATAAAAATCAGAAATGGAGAGTTTATCATGGAAGAAAATGCCATTAAAACACTTACACCCGTCTCGTGCGACAAACCTGCCTTAAATAACGCTTATTGGAAATGCCTGCTCAAATTTTTATTCGCCTCATCTTTGGGAATAATCATTTTCTTTGTTCCTTTCAACGATCGCCTGATATTTGAAATTCTATACAAGGATTTGTTTTTGAATAGAATCTTAGGAAATTTTGTACAACCATTGATTACTCTGTGTCCGATTATAATGCTCACGGGATATGTCTATTCCAAATTTATATGCAAAAGCGACAATGCTGTCAAAAGATTTTTTGCAGATGACGACCATTTCCATTTTGTACTTTACATACTGGGTTCAACCTTTGCTTTGATGTATTACTTCCAGTTTGGCTGGGAATTCGTATACAGTGAAAAAACAGGCGGTGTAATGATTGGTGAAACCCTTAATTACACAATAAGTATCGTACCCGTCGCTGGAGCCGTGCTTCCTCTTCTCGCAGGATATGGATTGCTTGAAGCCATAGGAGCTTTCCTTGAACCATTTATGCGTCCTCTTTTTAAAGTTCCTGGAAAGAGCGCCCTTGACACAATTGCATCCATCGTCGGCGCTGCAGTTGTCGGCATCATGTTTACTGCAAGTTTGTACAAAGAAAAGCATTATACTGCCAAGGAAGCTTTTTTTATCTCATCTAGTTTTAGCCTCAATTCAGTTGGCTATTGTGCATTTTTAATCGGTTATGTAGGCCTTCTCGATAATTTCGGATTAATATTCCTCCTTTATTGTATCGTAACCTATACCGTTGCTGCCATAGTTTGTCGCATACCACCTATATCCAAATATCCAGATGTTTATATAGATGGCTCTGTTCAAACACCAGAGATGAGAAAAGAAAATCTTCATTTGAATATATCTCAGATTAAAAAGGGATATGATGACGCTCTCAAGAAGGCCGATCAAGCTCCAAATCTTTTGGTTGACATGGCTAAAGGTTTTTGGGATGGATGCCTCATAACTGCCAAAGTAATACCAATGGTTATTACAATAGGTATTATCGGACTTGCTATAAGCGAATTCACGCCCATCATCAAGATTATCAGCATACCTTTTACCCCTTTCATAGCAATGCTCGGGATTCCAGATGCATCCCTGGCTACTCAAGCTATTTTAGTTGGTGGTATAGATCTGTTCCTCCCATCTATATTGATTGCCGGTTCCGCTTATAAAGCGACGCGATTTTTCGTTTTAATGGTTTCCCTTGTTCAGGTTCTTTATATAACAGAAACCATGCTGCCAATAATATTCTTTGGTATCCCGGCTAAATTCAAAGATATCCTTTATCTTTGGGTAATAAGAACCTTGATAGCCATTCCAATAATTGCAGTACTTACTCATATATTGTATATTTAAAATAAAAAAATAGACTCCAATGTGCAAAATTGCATGCTGGAGTCTATTTTTTTCAATCTATTTTTAAATTTTTCAGCTTCTGTAACATATGTAACATTATTTTATTCATTTTTATTATATAATTAGTATTGACTATATAAACAAATTTTATTGGGTAAAATAAAGCTATATTAAGGTATTTAATATCTTTATCAATTTAATCTTAATTCACTTTAAAATTATAACTCAAGGAGGAACTTTATTATGTCAAATATGTTTTGTTTCCAATGTGAACAAACTGCTGGTGGAAAAGGATGTTTTGGTTCGGCTGGCGTATGCGGCAAGAAAGACGATACTTCAAACCTTCAGGATATACTTACAAGCCATATGATAAGAATTTCCAGATTAAATAATAAAAAACCTTTAAATAATGAAATTGTAAAATTTATGATGGAAGGCCTGTTTACTACCGTAACTAATGTCAGTTTTAACAATGATACTTTAAGTGATCTTATTTTTGAAGCCCAGGCAGTCGAAAGAGCCTTATGTCTACAATATAATCTTGATATAGACGACTTTAAGCTTTATCAAATGGAAGAAATATGGGCAGATGATGAAGATATCCGCTCCTTGAAATCCCTTATTCTATTCGGCTTAAGGGGCATGGCCGCTTATGCATATCATGCCTTCATACTTGGATACAGGAGCCATGATGTTGATGAATTTTTGCTCGAAGCCATGGGTTCCCTGGAAACTGAAAATACCATTGACACACTTTTAAAGCTTGTTTTAAAAACTGGCGAAGTAAACCTTAAATGCATGGAACTTCTTGACAGGGCAAATACACAAACTTATGGCGCTCCTGAGCCTACAAAAGTTTCCATGACCATTGAAAAAGGTCCTTTTATAGTTGTTTCTGGCCATGATCTTTATGACCTTCACCATCTTCTTGAACAGACGAAAAATAAAGGTATCAATATATATACCCACGGCGAAATGCTTCCATGTCATGCCTATCCAAGGCTCAAATCATATCCCCATCTTAAGGGTAATTTTGGAACTGCATGGCAAAATCAGCAAAATGAATTCAAAGATATCCCAGGGGCAGTATTATTCACTACAAATTGCCTTATGCCGGTAATGCCAAGTTACAAAGATAGAGTTTTTACTACAGCAGTTGTTTCTTATCCTGAACTGGTTCACATCGGGGAACACAAGGACTTTACTCTGGTAATTGAAAAAGCTCTTGAACTTGGCGGTTATCCTGAAAAAGTTGTTATGCGAGGCATTAATGGCGGCGACAGCCTTACTACTGGTTTTGGACATGGAACCATTCTTGGTGTTGCCGACAAAGTCATTGATGCAATCAGGAAAGGTTCCATCAGCCATATCTTCCTTGTCGGAGGTTGTGATGGTGCAAAAATCGGAAGAAATTACTATACTGAATTTGTACAAAAAGCTCCCGAAGACAGCATAATATTGACCCTTGCATGCGGAAAATACAGGTTCAACGACCTTGATCTTGGCCAAATCTCAGGACTTCCAAGAATAATGGATATGGGACAGTGCAATGATGCTTTTGGCGCTATAAAAGTAGCTTCAGCTCTTGCAAGTGCTTTTGAGTGCAGTGTCAATGAACTTCCACTGAGCATAGTACTTTCATGGTATGAACAAAAAGCTGTCTGCATACTTCTTTCGCTTCTTGACCTTGGCATAAAAAATATATTCATCGGACCTACACTACCTGCATTTGTATCGCCAAATGTGCTGAATATACTCGTTGATAAATATAATCTGACACCAATTTCGACTCCTGAGGCGGATCTTAAAAAAATATTAGAAAAATAAAATTAAACTAAATTTCAATCATATGTAAATATAAAGTGGACACTATGTCCACCTTGTATTTATATTTTTATGAACTAACGGAGGATAATATGTTAAGACAAGTAATAAAAATAGATAAAGATAAATGCGTTGGGTGTGGACTCTGCGCGAGTGCCTGCCATGAAGGCGCCATAGGAATAGTCGATGGAAAGGCTAAGCTTCTAAGAGATGATTATTGCGACGGTCTTGGTAACTGCCTTCCCGTATGTCCTACAAATGCAATCTCTTTTGAACAAAGAGAAGCTGCTGAGTATAATCGTGAAATTGCCCCAAAAAGAGTTTCTGGTAAAAAAGAGCCTGCAACGAGTGGCTGCCGTGGTTCCATGACAAAAGAAATTAAGAGGCCTTCTGCAATTTTAGGCAGCAACCCGGCTCCACAAGTTCAATCAGGCGGTTCACAGCTTGGCCAATGGCCAGTTCAGATAAAGCTGGTTCCCATAAATGCTCCTTATTTTGAAAATGCCAACCTGCTTATTGCCGCAGACTGCAGTGCCTATGCTTATGCTGATTTTCACAATACATTCATAAAAAATAAAATTACCCTGATTGGATGTCCCAAGCTGGATGATGGCGATTATGCTGAAAAACTCACAGCTATAATAAGAGAAAATAATATAAAAAGCTTAACTATAGTAAGAATGGAAGTTCCATGCTGTGGCGGACTTGAAAAAGCAGCGGTTGAAGCACTTAAAGCCAGCGGGAAGTTTATCCCTTGGCAGATTTTCACAATCTCTACAGATGGAAGAATATTGGAAAATTAATATTATTGCATAAAATCATTCTATACAACTTGAAAATATGGTACAATTATATTAGAACAAATATAAAATTTTAGGAGTTGTTATGAATAATATAGTTAATATAAATTTAAACAAAGAAGAATTAAAAGAAGCCACCTCGCTTATAGAAGGAAACAAAGATCTGTTCAAGGTAAATAATGATATGATGATTGTTCTTTCAAATGAATCCGAGATACTGGTTTTACCCAGAAAAGATAAAATCATTCTTCAAACAAAAGCTTCTCTGGAGATCTAAATGCTTTTGGATAAAGCCTTACTTTAAAACTGTTGCATAATTGTAGCAGTTTTATCTTTATTCAGGACTGCTTAAGCTGATAGAAGTATGTTGAAAAAAATTGCAAATTTTTAGAATGGAAAATGTAGCATGAAAATATTAAATATAACTGCCCAAAAACCCTACTCCACAGGAAGCGGAACATATTTAAGAGAGCTTATGAAAGCTTTCGATGAAATGGGCCATGACCAGGCACTTGTCTGTGGAATAAGCAGCTCTGAGGAAGTATCACGTATTTTTGAACTGAATACAAATATTTATCCTGTAATCTATAATTCCGAGGAGATTCCCTATGAAATTTTAGGAATGAGCGATGAAATGCCTTATCCCAGCACGAAATACAGGAATCTTAAAGAATCTGATTTACATTGTTTCAAAAAGGTCTATCTGGAAAAAATTTCCACTGCTGTATCTGATTTTAATCCCGATATTATAATATGTCATCATCTTTACCTTCTTACTGGGATAATCGCTGATTATTTCAAAGGGCATGGCGTAGTCGGCATATGCCACGGCACCTGTCTGAGGCAGTTAAGCAGCCATGATATGAATAATGATGTAATTATAAATTCCCTCAAGCAGCTTGATAAAATTTATGCACTTCATGATGCTCAAAAACAGGAAATACAATCTCTTTTGGGCGAAGATGTCTCAAATAAGCTTGAGGTCATCGGGACTGGTTACAATCCTGATATATTTAAAATAAACAGCAATAATCTCGTTAGCCGATCTTGCGACAGGATTTTGAATATAATTTACGCAGGGAAAATTTCAAGAAAAAAAGGTCTCGTTCAACTTATTAACGGACTCTCCAGATTAAGCGCTGATGAGATTGGCAAGGATAAAATTGTATTAAGGCTCGCCGGTGGTACTGGAAGCCTCGAGGATAAAAATGAGATAGAAACCGCGATTGCTTCATGTCCTCATAGTGTTGAACTTTTAGGAGAATTGAATCACTATGAACTGTCTGAAGTTTTCAACCAGTCAGATGTATTCATTTTGCCTTCATTCTATGAGGGGCTCCCGCTTGTCTTGATTGAAGCCCTGGCCTGCGGACTGCCTGTCGTTGCTAGCAATACTCCCGGCCTCAAGAACTGGATAGAATGCAACATAAAAAAAGCCCCAATACAATATATAGAGCTTCCTTCCATAGTCAACGCTGATGAGCCTTTAGTTTATGAACTTTATGATTTTGAGACGCGGATTGTTGATGCTTTAAAGAAAGTACTTATAATAAACAGCGAATTCAAAGACTGTAATTTGAAAATTGATATGAGTAAATGTACATGGGAATACGTGGCCAAAAAAATTCTGGAATGATTTATTTGAATTATCCGTTTTGAACCAGTTTGTATTCCTTTACTATTTCCGGTTTGCAACGCCCTGATTTTATTACTTCAACTAATTCAGATATATTTGTGACTCTTTTGTCGATACGTGTAGCATATTTTCCTAATTGAAAGGTATCATGGGCGTCACTGGCGCCAAATGTTGCAAGACCCAATTCTTTGCAGTACTGCAAGGCTTTTTGGTTTGCTTCATATGATGTACTGCCATTAAGGACTTCTATGCCCGCAAGTCCTTTTACTCTCTTTAGATTTTCACCAAGACCCCTGTTATTATTTCTGAAAGGATGGGCCGCTATACAAACCCCTCCTCTTTCATTTACATAATCTATGAAATCCTGTGCAGGAAGAAGATTCTGTACGGGGAGTTCTTCTATCCCGAAAGCTAAAATATCTCCATCCTTTGTCAAATACTCCGCTCCTACAAAAATAGGGAAACCAGTTTTTTGTGAATAATCTGAAGCGAATTTTTTAAGACCCATACTTTCGTGATCAGTTATGCATATTCCATCGAGTCCTTTTTGAAGTGCTTCTTCCACAATCTCCTCAAGGCTCATAAAACTGTCTGGTGAATTTCGTTTTTCATGAACATGCATATCTATAAGCATTGGAAACCTCCATTTTATTTAATATTATTATTTATTTTCTATGTACTTCTTCTAGTATAATATTAAACGGTGATTTTTTCCAATCAATTATCTTTATTGCTTGTATTAGTTTTTTTTATTACAAAAAAATAGAGCCTTAGTAAGCTCTACAAACTAAATCTCTATTTTCGTGTTAAGTAATATTTTCAACAACACGAATTTTTGACATATGCAATTTAAAAAATCCATCTATATTTCAAACCCCCCAGTTTAAATATATCTTTTGAAAATAATCCCCAAAATAACTTCCTTGCAATATGTTAATTCACTGTTGAAAATAATTATAAATTTAACTAAGCTAAGTTTAACACTTTTTTAGCGATTTTTTTTTTTTTTATGAAATCGTCATTTTTCCTTATGAAATTGTCAGTTTTAACAAAACAAATATATTTTTACCTCTTTTTCATTTTTTAAAATGACCGTTTTCCCATGACTTGAAAAAATCCTATTCAACCGTCTTTTTATATTCTTCTTTCAGTTTTGCTATTATTTTTTTTTCGATTCTGGATATTGTCATTTGAGACAAATCAAGCTCCTTGGCTATATTGACTTGAGTTTTTCCTTTATAGAATCTTCCTATGAGGATTTTTTGTTCAACATCATTTAGCTTTTCAATGAACCTGTCTATAAAATCTTTGTTTTCTATGTTCGTAAAATTGTCGTCTTCTTTTCCTAAAATCTCGATAAAACTCATTTCTGAGTCCTTATCTTTATTTTCTTTAAGTAAATCCAGACTTCTTATTGAAAAAAGCTGGGAGGCTTCCATTGCTTCCATTATTTCCTCTGGACTGCACATAAGGTATTTAGCCAAATCTTCTATTCTGGGCACACAGCCCATGATTTGTTCAAGTTTGTTTCTAGCCTCATTTATTTTCATAGAAAGCTCTTGCGTTTTTCTTGGAACTTTTATAGCCCACCCTTTATCCCTAAAATGTCTTTTTATTTCTCCTATTATAGTTGGGGTGGCAAAACTTGAAAATTCAAACCCTTTGTTTCTGTCAAATCTTTCTACGGCCAGAATAAGTGCCAGCGAGGCTACCTGAAAAATATCTTCAAACTCTATACCTCTTCCTACATATTTTTTTGCTAAAAGCTCCGCAATATACATATTTCTATTCACTAGTTCATTTCGTATTTCCCGGCTTTTATCTTTTTCGTAGGCCTCAAATAATTCCTTATTGTTAAGGTCTGAATATTTTTCGTTTTTAAAAAGTTCCATGTTTTTTCTTACAGAACTATTATACAATTATTCATCTCTCCCTATTATTTTTTTCATGTAAATTACTGTACCATTATCTTTTTTTGATAATACCTCTACTTCATCCATCAATGTCTTTATTATATATATCCCAAGACCACCACATGCCCTTTCGCCTTCAAACAAGGGTTCTTTTATCTGCGTTGGATCGCAACCTTCGCCGCAATCTTCTACCTGAACTTCAATATAATCTTCTCCTGATAAAAAAAGTAAATCAAATTCATCTACCTGGGAATATTTTATTACATTAGTACAGGCCTCAGATACGGAAATTTTTACATCTTCAATTTCTTCGATATTAAACCCTATATGATTTGCTATGGAGGATGCTGTCATTCTTATAACAGATATCAATTTGGGGTCTGTGGGTAATGTCATCTTTATTATGTTTTTCTGACTCTGGCTTATCATGAATTTTCTCCTCCTAGGTTGAACATCTCTTCCATGCATGTTATTTTAAATATTTTCCTCACATTTACTCGGGTATTTACTATTGTGACTTTTTTCTCTTTTAATTTTTGTTCTTTGTAAAGTTTGACAAGAATTCCAAGCCCAGTTGAATCTCTAAATTTTACATCTTCCATATCTAT
>JBATTG010000092.1:0-1648 GCA_049670425.1 Proteocatella sp. | reverse complement strand
AGTTTTACGCTGGACAGTATTACTACTTCGCCGTTTAAGTTTGCATAAGCTGACGGCCATGGATCCACACCTTTTACAAGATTTACTATGCTTTGAGCTTCCTTGCTGAAATCAATATGTCCAAGTTCTTTATTCATCATTGGTGCATAGGTGGATTTTTCATGCTCCTGAACAGACCTTGGCGCCCTGCCCTTTTCTATTAAATCCAGTGTTTCTTTGAGAGTTTTCTTGCTAAGCTTCGCAAGCTTGTCATGGAGAACGCCGGCTGTGTCTTCGTCTTCAATTTTTATTGAATCTGAGAGTATCATGTCGCCAGTATCAAGACCTTCTCCCATATACATTGTCGTTATCCCACTTTGAGATTCCCCATTGATTATTGCAAAGTTTATTGGAGCTGCCCCTCTATATTTGGGAAGTAATGAGGCATGAACATTTATACATCCATATTTCGGTATATCCAAAATTTCTTTTGTCAATATCTGCCCAAAAGCCGTAACTACTATCAAATCGGGATTTATATTTTTAATTATCTCTACCGCTTCTTTTTCCCTGACTTTTTTAGGTTGATATACTTCATATCCATACTCCAGGGCTCTTTCCTTTACTGGAGTCGGTTGAAGCTTCTTCCCCCTGCCTTTGGGTTTGTCTTCCTGTGATATTACCAGTGCGACCTCATCGCCTCTTTCTTTGAGCACTTCCAGTGAATATACTGCAAATTCCGGAGTCCCCATAAAAATAATTTTCATATACAGTCGCCTCTCTATTTTTTGATGAATTTATTTGTCTGCATTCTTGTCTTTTACAACTCTGTCTTTGAATAAGATTCCATTGAGATGGTCATTTTCATGAAGTATTGCTCTTGCAAAGAGTTCTTCGCCTTCCATCATGCATTCCTCAAGGTCTTCATTTTTAAACTTCACTTTTACATAATTCGCTCTTGTTACTGGAGCGTATAATCCTGGAAGACTCAGACATCCTTCATCATCAGTCTGTGATCCATTTGTTTCGAGTATTTCAGGGTTTATAAAAACAATTGGGCCTTCTCCAACATCTATTACAAAGATTCGTTTGAGCACACCTATCTGTGGTGCTGCAAGACCTACTCCATCTGCTTCATACATTGTGTCAATCATGTCTTCTATCAGTTCTTTTATTCTAGGTGTTATCGTCTCAACTGTCTTGCATTTTTTTCTTAAGACCTCGTCTCCATCGTTTCTTATTGCTCTTATCGCCATTTTTCCTCCTAAAGTTAATCTTTTATCTTTTACATCATATTTCTCGGGTTTATATCCACTGATATTGTAGTGTCTTTATCTATAATTATACTTCTTTTTTCGGATAAAATAAAGTTTATTATATTTTTAAGCAAATTTATTTCGATTTGATTTTCAAGTTTATAAAATAGCTGCCACCTGTACTTTTTATCAATCTTCTGTATTATGCAGGGCGTTGGGCCAAGTGCGCTAAATTCTACATTTCTTTTTTTGGAATAAAAATCTATGGCATTCTTTATTTTTTCAGATGTGTTGCCTGCCCTGTCCACGCTTAAGCTGCTTGATACGATGCGTATAATTGTCCCAAATGGAGGATAATTAAAGTTTTGCCTGACCCGTATCTCATTTTCATAAGGCCCTTCATAATCATGTTT
>JBATTG010000091.1:0-8823 GCA_049670425.1 Proteocatella sp. | reverse complement strand
CACCAGCAGAGATAGCTCTTTCATTCATAAGCTTTGCAAAATCTTCAACACTGCCACTTATATGTTCAGCTATTCCGTTACAGGCTTCATTTGCAGAAGGGAGTATCGCCGCCATAAGTGCATCACCAAGCTTGATTTGCTCATCTGTATCAAGTGCTATATGCGCTGAATCCCTTGGAATACTGAAAACGGCATTTCTGCTCATAGTGACCATATCATCTAAGTTTCCATTTTCGATTCCGAGCAAAGTGGTCATAATCTTTGTAATTGAAGCTGGGAATTCAACTTTATTCATGTTCTTTTCATATAAAACCTGGCCTGTATCTGCATCAATCAAAACTCCAGAATCGGCGCTTATTGATGGAGGCTTTGTGTCTTCTGCAAATGCATATGTATTAGATAAAATCATAACTATACAAACTATAATCAAAGAGAGTCTTTTTGTCATATTATATTTCCTTATTTTACAATATATTTTAATTTCCTATGAACTATATAATAATACAATATAATAGACCTGTTTTCAACAATATATAGAAAAAAACCTCAAAAAACCTCATTCAAACCATAAATATGGGTATATATATTTAATCAAAGGGGGTGGCTCGATGAAAAAAGCACTAATCTTGGTATTTATTCTCTTGTTTGGATTGTTTGCAAATGCATATGCTGAGGATGACCACAAGAGTATAGATTTAATTTTATCGGAAATCCAAAAGAATCAGGGCTCAGACAGCGTTGATAAAATAGTTCCTACTGAAGTTTCGTTAGCGATGCTGGAGGAGCTTGGAGATGCAGTTATGGAAGACCTCATTGGAAATACAACCATGCATGAGCGAATGGATAATCATCTAGGCGGCGAAGGCTCTGATACACTTGCTGCCATTCATCAGAACATTGGCTATCAATATCTTCTTGGGAATCCAAACCCTCTTGCAGATATTATGGGTCCGGGCATGATGAATTCTTATAATGATGGTTATAATTGGAAAGGTGGAATGAATGGTATGATGGGATATCCTGGATATTATGGAATGATGGGCTATTATGGATTTTTAGGACCAATTATTGGCGGAATATTTTTTATAATTATTATGTTAATTGTAGTTTTCATATACAAAGCATTGTCAAAGAAAGCATCAGAAACGGGTATAATCAATCACGCAGATACTCCTATGGATATTCTGAAAAAAAGATATGCCAAGGGAGAAATTACTGAAGAAGTATTTGAAAGCATGTCAAAAAAACTAAAAGAATAAAAGCTAAATGTAAAATTGTAAAATCGAGGATGGCTGATATATTGCCATCCTTGATTTATATTTGGATAAATAAATATGGCATCTATTGAATTAGCCAAAAAATAAGTATATACTGTTATAATAGTGTGAAAATTTAAAATCGAGGTGATTTCAATTAGCGTAACCGTTATAGATATTATAAAAAATAGTGGCCTGACAAATTTTGAAATAGCTTGTGGCCATAAGGGAATAGACAGACAGGTTTTAAAACCAGGAATAATAGATTATGAATTTACAATAGAGGGCTTTATGGATGAGCATGACCCGTTTGGATATGGGGACTTCCTTCTAAGCAGCCTCATGTTTGCAAATGGGGATGAACAAGTTCTATATGACTGTATAAAGGCCATGATAGAAAAAAATGTCAGCGGACTCGGCATAAAAAACATTTTTTTTGATGAGCTTCCAAAAAGCGTCATAGAGCTATGCAATCGTGAAGATTTTCCTGTTGTATTATTTGACAACAGCATATTTTTTGAAGATATAATAGCAGATATAAGCAACACTGTTGCACTTTCGAGCTGGGTTTGCAAAATGGAGGATAATATAGAAAAATTATTATCCAAAAATTTGACCCGTTCAGATGTGAAATTAATAACCAGAGAAATGACTATAAAATCAGGCAATAACATTTTGGCGTATTATCTTAAACCAAAGAAGAACATAATAAAGCGAGATCTTGACCGCACTATAGAATTTTATCGTTCTGTTTCAAATAAAACGGAAAATTCATTTCTTTACCGGTACAGGGATTCGTATATTGCGCTAATATGTCACAAGAGCACAGAGGCAAAGGATTTTGAAGTCAGATTTGAAGCATTGATGATAGCGTGCGCATTTACCAAATCTGATTTTTATATCAGCGTAAGCGATTTGTATTCGTCAACAGACGAACTGGACAATGCAATCAGAGAATGTATACTGAGTAACTACATATGCAGAATAATGGGAAAAAACCATATAAGCTATCCAAATCTCGGAACCTGGAGCATAGCGGTCCATAGCGGAGATTCTGAATACGCCATACGCTTCATGAAAAAATACCTTGATCCGATTCTTCAAAAATCTGATGCAGAAGGAACCTTGCTCAAGACGGCTATAGAGTATATTAAGAGCGACGGAGACATACATCATACAAGTGAAAAACTCTATGTTCATGAAAATACGGTAAGATATCGCATGAATAAAATCCATAATATGCTCGATTCCGAAAATAATGACATGGTTTTTTTCCAAAATTTAGCAATGGCTGTAAAATTATATCTGATTCAGGACTATCTAAACATCCTTTAAACCATTAATAACACTGTATCTTTGTTCCCACATACAAAGATGCAGTGTTATTTTTGTCGTCATAACAAACTATTTAAATTCAAAGCGTTGTATACTCTATATAATAATACTATTTGAAAGCGAGGAACACATTATGCAAAATATTCATATAATTTCAGAAGAAGATACAAAAAAACTTCTCAATATGGAAGATGTTATTTCAACAATAGAAGGCGTTTATAGAGAAAAATCGACAGGCACGGGAGAGATATTCCCTATGGTATTTCATGAGTTTGAACCAGGAGTTGCAGACATGGATATCAAGTCAGGCACGCTTGACAAGCTTGGAGTCTATGGATTGAAACTGGTATCCTGGTTTGGAGAAAATCCATCCAAAAAGCTTCCGGCACTTTCAGGCGTGGTAATGATTTTTGATTCAAAGACAGGTCTTCCATTAGCCGTAATAAATGCAGAAAACATGACAGGAATGAGAACAGGTGCTGCTGGGGCCATAGGAGCAAAATATCTGGCAAATCCAGACTCTACCGTAATGCTTATGGTTGGAGCTGGGCATCAGGCGTCATATCAGATAAGAGCCATGCAATTGGTAATGCCGGAACTAAAGAAAGTAATGATTTTTGATCCATTAAATCTTTCTACTGCCGAGAAATTTGTCGAAAACTTCGAATATAAAAAAGATGGTATAAGCTATGAACCAGTAAGCGATATTGAATCCGCAGTTGGAATAAGTGATATAATCGTTACCGCAACTCCATCAAGAAAACCCTTGATAAAAAAAGAATGGCTAAAAAAAGGAACGCATTTCAGCTGCATGGGTTCAGATATGTCAGGCAAGCAGGAAATTGACGAAGCAATCCTTTGTGATGCAAAGCTGGTGACAGATGATATTAGCCAGTCTATAAACGTAGGTGAATTTGAAATAGGAATAGCAAAAGGTGTAATTTCAAAGAGCAATATTATATGTGAAATCGGAGACCTAATGGAAGGCAAAAAAACTGTTCGTACATCAAAAGATGATATAACAGTATATGATTCTACAGGAATCGCCCTTCAGGATATCGCGGTTGCTTATAATGTTCTGCAAAATGCTCAAAAAATGGGAATTGGCAGTTTGGCTGAATTTTAACTTTAAAAAGGAGATGACGATATGAAAATAAGAGATTTTGGTGTCGAGATGTGGATGAATGCCTATGAAAATGATGCTGTATATAATATAGCAGAAACATGCGTAGATTCACTTACAATTAAAGAACTTTTAGAAATGGCGGATATGAAAGACAAAGCCTTTGAAGATATTAATAACATGAAAATGACCTATGGCGCAATAGAAGGTTCATTGGAATTCAAACAAGAAATATCAAAACTCTATGAAAAAGCATCGATAGAAAATATTACCGTTACTCATGGTGCCATAGGCGCAAATATGATGGCCTATGAGACACTTGTAGAACCAGGAGACCATGTCATATCAGTGCTGCCTACATATCAGCAGCACTATTCGATTCCAGAGTCATTTGGCGCTAAGGTAGATATACTTCAGCTTAGACCTGAAAATAACTGGCTTCCAGACCTTGAAGAACTAAAAGCTATGGTAAAACCAGAAACAAAAATAATAAGCCTTAACAATCCAAACAATCCAACAGGTTCAGTAATGGATACCAAGCTGCTTATGGATATAGTAGAGATTGCACGTTCAGTAGATGCATACATCCTTTGTGATGAAGTTTACAGAGGCCTTGACCATACCAATGGGTTTACAGCTTCAATAGCAGACCTTTATGAAAAAGGTATTTCAACAGCGAGTATGAGTAAGACCTTCTCACTGGCAGGCCTGAGAATAGGCTGGATGGTTGCACCTGAAGCAGTTATAGAAGCTGCAAATAAAAGAAGAGACTACAATATCATAAGCTGCGGCCTTATTGACGATTATCTGGCTACATTAGCCCTTAGAGCGAAAGACAAAATACTGGAAAGAAATCGTGAGATAGTGAGAATGAATCTTGAAATTCTGGATAATTGGGTAAAAAAATCAGAATTTGTTAGCTATGTAAAACCTCAGGGAGGAACGACTGCCTTTATAAAATATAACTACGACATTCCTTCAGAAGAACTTTGCATAGACATCATGGAAAAAACCAAAGTAATGCTTGTTCCAGGAACAGCTTTGGATATGGAAGGATATATAAGAATAGGATATGCAGGTGATACAAATATCTTAAGATCAGGACTTGCCATTTTAGAAAAATATTTTGTTAAAAACTGGAAGTAGGTCATTATGTTAGCTGTTTTTAATAGACACAAAAGGCTTATCTCAAGTCTTGGATTGCTGCTTGTTGCTCTTATATGGGGATCGACCTTCACACTTAATAAAATTGCCTTGGACAGCATGTCCCCGATAAGCCTTATGGCGGCAAGATTTATTCTGGCATTTATCGTCATGCTGGCAATATTCAGGAAAAAATTTCGAAATATTACCATAAAAAACTGCATCGGCGGAATCCTCTGTGGAATAGCCCTTTTTCTTGCCTTCATACTGCAAACCTATGGACTCGTTTACACAACAGCAAGCAAACAGGCATTTTTAAGTGGAACATATGTAATTTTCGTTCCGTTGCTTACATGGATATGCTTTAAAAAAATGCCTGCAAAAAAAGTATACCTGGGAGTTTTTATATGCTTTCTTGGAATTTCATTACTTTCCGTTAACGACGATTTCACCATGAATATCGGAGATGTATTAACCCTGATAAGCGGTATCATGTTCGCCGCACAGATACTTGTCGCTGGACACTTCGTAAAAACTGAGGACCCAGCAGTGATGTCCACAGTCCAGTTTGGAGTCACAGGTATTCTTGCAGCAATCGTAGCATTATTTCTTGGAGACTTCGGATTTTTGAACGCTGGCGATGCTATAATTCCAGTAATATATTTAGGTCTGTTTGGCTCAGCCGCAGCATATTATCTGCAAATACTCTGCCAGCAGTTCACATCTTCATCAACAACTGCAATTATACTCAGCATGGAAACAGTCTTTGGATCTTTGCTGGCAGTATTTTTTCTCAAAGAAATATTTACCCTCAGAATGATTGTAGGCTCAATTGCAATACTTGTCGCAATAATCATAAGTGAAACTTAAATACGATAACTTAAAAGAGAAGCATACCTTCAATTAATATATGAAGATATGCTTCTCTTCCCATACTCGATATATTGCAGTAGTTGTGGTCGAGATATGTAATTTAATCAAGACCACACTACGATAGTTAAATTTTAATTGATATAATTGTATATTAATGTTATAATAAGAATATATCCTTATGGGAATGTAATGGTTTCGACGGGGTTCTGAAATCATGAGTAGCGATTCGTGTGACTCCTCTATCACGTAAATCTAGTGGAAACTAAAGATAAACGCAAACAATAATTACGCAATAGCAGCTTAATTGCCGCTCGTTCCTACTAGTCCTCCTGCCGATTAGTAATGAACGCCAGAATGCAGGGAACTGTTTAATGGATATCTGGACATTAAACTGAACAATTCGGGTTATACTTGCTACAGTGTGGTTGATAGCACGGTAGTATAGCGAAAACAAATTTATCAACTATAATCGTAGAATCTTCTGGTGAATGGGTTCCGGACAGGGGTTCGACTCCCCTCATTTCCACCACTCTAACACACTAAACCATTGAAATTACTTGATTTCAATGGTTTTTTTACATCCAAAATGGACAGGGGTTCGACGCGGTTATCTATGATTTTAGAAATATAGTGATGGAGTATTAGGTTTAAATTGTTCAGCTCACCTGACATAATGTATTTATCTCTCTAATTTAAGAAGCTTTGCATTTATTGCTACTATTATTGTGCTGAATGACATAAGAACTGCTCCAACTGCTGGAGAGATAATAATCCCAATACCTGATAATACTCCCGCTGCAAGTGGTATTGCAACTACATTGTATCCGGTTGCCCATATAAGATTTTGTATCATCTTTTTATAGGTAGCTTTACCAAAATCAATAAGGGATACTACATCTTCTGGATTAGAGTTTACAAGTATAATATCTGCCGTTTCAGCTGCAATATCTGTACCAGAACCTATTGCTATTCCTACATTTGCTTGAGCTAGTGCGGGCGCATCATTTACTCCATCTCCAGTCATTGCTACAAATCTACCCTCTGATTGTAATTCTTTAATCTTTTCTTGTTTTTGATCAGGCAATACTTCTGCAAAATATCCATCTAATCCTAATTCTTCGGATACATGTTTAGCAGTTTTTTCATTATCACCTGTTAACATCCATGTTTTAATTCCGTCTTCTTTAAGACGCTTTATTGCGTTATATGATTCTTCTCTTATCCTATCCGAAAGTCCTATTACTGCAATCAATTTATTATCAATAATTAAAAATACATCAGTTGAGACACCATGTTCTGGCAGTTCTCTAGACACTTCAATATTATTTTCTCTTAAATATCCAGGACTCACTACCATTATATCTTTGCCATCTATTGTTCCTTCCACACCTTTGCCTTTAATAGCCTTAAAATTATTCATATTCAAAGCAGATAGTCCCATATCCTCTTGCTTTTTTATTATTCCAGTTGCAATTGGATGTCCAGAATTGCTTTCAAGTGTTGCAGCAAACTCTATTACTTTATCTTCAGTATAATTATCATCAAATATTTCTATGAAATTTACCGAAAACTCTCCATGAGTAAGTGTTCCTGTTTTATCAAATACTACAGTATCAATTTTTCTTGAATTTTCAAATTGTGTTCTATTTCTTATGAGCAACCCATTTCTAGCTGATTGTGCTGTGGATGTTGCTACCACGAGTGGCGTTGCAAGTCCAAGTGCATGAGGACATGTTATTACCATTACTGTAGCCATTCTTGCTATGGCAAATGCGAAATCTTTAGTTATTGCATACCACACGAAAAGTGTTGCAAAACCCACAGTAAGAGCTATTATAGTTAGCCAAAAAGCAGCCTTATCTGCTAAATGTTGAGTTTTAGATTTAGACTGTTGTGCTTTTTCAACCATATCTATAACTTTTGATAGATAGGAATCTTTCCCTATATTTTGAACTTGTACTTCTATCGATCCATCACCATTTATAGATCCTCCTATAACTTTATCTCCCTTATCTTTTTCTACCGGTTTTGATTCACCGGTTAACATTGATTCATTTATATGACTTGTTCCCTTTACTATCATTCCATCTGCTGGAATCTTTTCTCCTGGCTTTATGAGTATTTTATCTTCAGAGCTTAGCTCACTTATATCAACATCTACTACATCTCCATCTTTAAATAAATGAGCTATATTCGGCATAAGTTCAGCCAATTTATTTAATGCATCTGATGCACTTAATACAGATCGCATCTCTATCCAATGGCCTAAAAGCATAATATCAATCAGTGTCGCAAGTTCCCAAAAAAAATCATTTCCTTCAAGTCCAAAAACTGTAGCTGTGCTATATAAATATGCTACTGTAATCGCCATAGCTATTAGTGTCATCATTCCAGGTTTTTTTTCTTTAAACTCATCTTTCAATCCTTTTAAAAATGGCCATCCACCATAAAAATATATCCATGTAGATAGTAAAAATAATACATAATTACTACCAGTAAAAGCAATCTTTATATTTGTCCATTCTTGAATCATCGGTGAAAGTATGAGTATAGGAATTGTGACAATTAGAGATATAATCAATCTCTTTTTAAAATCTTCTATCATCATTTCATGGTGATTATGATGGTCATTATTCTTATGTTTTTCATGGTTCATATGATTATTGTTTTTTTCTGATTTATTATTCTGTTCTTCAGTATTTTCATGTTGGTCATGATATTTTTTTTTATCCATTACTACAACTCCTTTCAAATCCTATTTATCATTCGCGCCGAGAATACCCCTGCCTCGAAGTCTCCTTGCTCACTTTAGCGAGAACGAAGGTGGTGGGATGAATCGGCTACAAGTGTTACAAGTATAGCTAATAGTGGTATAATATTACTATATTAACATTGAAGCGAGGTGGAAAAAATGTTGAAACACAAAGCATACAAATTTAGGATATACCCTACACAAGAACAAGCCATTCTGATCAACAAAACTATAGGTTGTAGCCGATTTGTGTTTAATTTCTCACTCTCACAGCAAAAACGTGAAGAGCATCTTTGGTATCTCGCGGAAGAAATGTACCAAAGCGGTCAACTTCCATTTAA
>JBATTG010000090.1:0-2016 GCA_049670425.1 Proteocatella sp. | reverse complement strand
CCGAGGGTCAGAAATGCTACGGTTTTGTTGTTGTTCATGATGTATCTCCTTTACATTTTTATTCGAAATAGGATTTACAAAATGATTTCCTGTGTATCGGTGTAAATCCAAGGTTATTAAGGCCATCATAGTGCGCCGATGTCCCATATCCTTTATTGCTGGCAAAGTCGTATCCGGGGTACTTTTGGTCGTATTTCTCCATAAGCCTGTCCCTGTATACTTTCGCCACTATACTTGCGCAGGCTATGGCGTAACTTATGCCGTCTCCACCTATTACAGTCTGCTGTTTTATGTCAAGGTCTCTTATTTTCTGATTTCCGTCTACGAGAATCAAATCTATGGCTTTACCATCATTCTTAAGCTCTTTGGAAACAAAGTTTATTGCTGAGGTCATGGCAAGGAATGTGGCATTAAGAATATTTATTTTATCTATGACATCATTTTCTATCATACCAATTGAACAGTAGAGGCTGTTTTGAACTATTATGTCATACAGGTACTCTCTTTTCTCCTGCGTAAGTTTTTTGGAGTCATTTACGCCTTCTATGACCATTGAGCTGTCAATCACAACGCAGGCAGCTACAACGGGTCCTGCAAGCGGACCTCTTCCTACTTCATCCACGCCTGCAACTATCTGCCCCGGCGTTATTGAGTCTTGGTCAAAGGTTATCATGCCTTTGATTCTATTTATCTCTTTTTCCTGTTTTTGCTTTTGTTTTTCATAAGACTCTACGATTTTTTTGACGCCTTCTCGCTCGTCTGTCATAAGTTCTTCGATGTAATTTTGTTTTTGTGATTCATCAAGGATTTTCAATGTGTTTTTAATTTCGTTTATACTTTTTCCCATGTTATTTCAGAATCAAGCTGTCAAACTTCTGCCTGCTCCATCCCCCTGACTTTTTTCTTAGTTTCTTTTATCTATTTTTCTTCTTTTTTAATTTCTTCTTTTGCTGGTGCCTTAACTGCTTCTTTTGATTCATAGTCTGAAGGTGACTCGAGAGTTATCTTGCCGATTAGGCCTGCTCTGAATTCATTCAGTATTGTCTGGCCGGTTCTATGATAATCTACTTCTCTTCCTCTTAGGATGAAGTTTCTCTCCTGTGCAAGTCGATTCATTATATCTATAGTTTCTTCTTCTGGGTCTACTTCTATTCCGTATCTTTTTGCAATAAGGGTATGGTCAAACTTCTTTATATAGTTAAGAAGCTGGTATCCAATCTCTTCTACATTCAGTACATCGTCTTTTATTGCTCCCGTAAATGCCAGCAGTATTGCAACATGTTCGTCTTCAAATCTAGGCCATAGTATTCCTGGAGTATCAAGCATCTCAAGGTTCCCTCTTACTCTTACCCACTGTTTTCCCTTAGTTACTCCGGGTCTGTCGCCTGTCTGAGTCGATTTTCTGCCTGTAAGCTTGTTTATCAGTGATGATTTTCCTGAGTTTGGAACTCCGACTATCATTATTCTTGGAGCTCGGTTTATCATTCCTTTGGCAAGGAATTTCTCTTTCTGAGGTCCGTATGCCTTGTCTATCGCAGTGATAAGTCTATCCAGTCCGTTTCCATTGTTGGCATTTAGTGATACTGCTATGAAGCCTAGTTTCTGGTAATAGTCTATCCATTTTCCAGTTTCTCTGCTGTCTGCAAGATCTTCTTTATTCAGTACTATTATTCTAGGCTTATTTACCGCTATCTTATCTATGTCAGGGTTCTTACTTGCCAGTGGTACTCTGCTGTCTACTACTTCTACTACTATATCTACTAGTACAAGGTTGCTCTGAAGCAGTTCCTTGGTCTTTTTCATATGTCCCGGGTACCAGTTGATATGCATTCTTTCTTGCACTCTTTCGTCCATCGTTTCTCCTCTTTTAAGCCCTTGGCTTATCTTGCTTTTTGTATTCATTATAAAAAAGGAACTGAATGTCAGTTCCTTTTTGTCATAGCTAAATTATTTTAGTGTTTTCTTTCTTTAATCTTAGCTGCTTTTCCTACTCTGTCTCTTAAGTAGTTCAGTTTC
>JBATTG010000089.1:0-10681 GCA_049670425.1 Proteocatella sp. | reverse complement strand
ACTGTTTTCTTAGATGATGAAACTATAGAGGGTTTGTCAGAAAAATTAGAACTACAGGTTAAAGTATGCCCTGTAGATGGAAGTAAGTTTGTTAATGGAATATTAGAACTTTTAAAGTAAATAAGGAGATAAAATGAGACCAATAGTAGCCATTGTAGGAAGACCAAATGTTGGAAAATCTACACTTTTTAATAAATTAGTAGGTAAGCGAATATCGATAGTAGAAGATTCACCGGGAGTTACAAGAGACAGAATTTACGCAGAGGTAGAATGGCTTAACAAATACTTTACGCTGATAGATACGGGTGGAATTGAACCTAAATCAGATGAGATAATATGGAGCAAAATGAGACAGCAGGCAGAACTTGCAATGGAAACTGCTCATGTAATATTATTTTTAGTTGATGCAAAAAATGGACTTACACCTCAAGACAGAGAAATAGCGGTAATGCTGAGAAAAACAAAAAAACCGTTAATACTAGTTGTAAATAAAGTTGATAACAGGGATATTCCAGCCAATTTTTATGATTTTTATGAATTAGGACTGGGAGAACCACAACCTATATCTGGTGTTAATGGACTGGGAATTGGAGACTTGCTGGATGAGATAGCAGTTCATTTTCCTGAAAATTTGGATATGGAATATCAAGAAGATGTAACTAAGGTTGCAATAGTTGGAAAACCAAATGCTGGAAAGTCGTCTATTCTAAACAGAATTTTAGGTGAAGAAAGAGTTATTGTCAGTCCTATAGCCGGAACAACAAGAGATGCGATTGACACATACAAAGAGATTGCGGGTAACAAGTATCTTTTCATTGATACTGCAGGATTAAGAAGAAAAAGCAGGGTTGATGAAAACATAGAACGATATTCAGCTATAAGAGCATACACTGCAATTGAGAGAGCAGATGTAGTTCTGATGGTAATAGATGCTAATGATGGAATATCAGAACAAGATAGTAAAATTGCAGGTATGGCCCATGATGCGGGAAAATGCATAGTAGTCGTAGTCAACAAGTGGGATCTTATTGAAAAAGATAATGATTCTATAAAGAAATATACAAAACAGATAAGTGAAGAACTGCCATTCATGATGTATGCTCCAATAATATTTATTTCAACACTAACAGGTCAAAGATTTGGACAGATTAGAGAAAAAATAGATTATGTACTGGAACAAGCATCAAGACGAGTGCCTACAGGTCTTCTTAACGATGTTATCGGAGAAGCTGTAATGCTTAATCAGCCACCGTCAGACAAAGGAAAACGTCTAAAAGTTTATTATGCAACTCAGGTTGGCGTAAGACCTCCGACATTTACTATATTTGTTAACAGCAATGAATTATTCCACTTCTCTTACCAAAGATATTTGGAAAACAAAATCAGAGAAAACTTCGGATTTGAAGGAACTCCACTTGTAGTGAAGCGTAGAGAAAAAGGCGATAAAAGATAGAAAATTAATAGGAGAAACTTTATGTATAATATGAAAATAATTATTCCTTTGATAATAATGTCATACTTGATAGGAAATATATCGCCATCAGTAATAATTGGGCGAAAATTCAAGAATATAGATATAAGACAACATGGTTCAGGAAATGCAGGAACTACTAATGCTATGAGAATTTTAGGAAAAAAAGCAGGAATATTAGTATTTTTGCTGGATTTTATAAAAGGCGTAATTCCTACTGTTATTGGATTGTGTTTTGGTGGCCTAGAATTGGGTTTCGTATGCGGAATAAGCGCAATCATTGGCCATATTTTCCCGATTTTACTGAAGTTTAAAGGTGGCAAAGGCGTAGCGACGTCTTTTGGGGTAGGGCTGGTGCTAGCGCCAGCATATGCTCTCATAGGACTCCTCATATTCATAATAATTGTAATTAAAACCAGATATATATCATTAGGTTCAGTAATTGGAACCCTTACCTTTCCGATATTGCAAATTTTTACAACTGAAAATATTCAAGTAGTGATAATGAGTGTTCTCTTGGGTTGCCTTGTCACATATTCACACAGGGCTAATATTAAGAGACTAATAAATGGAACCGAGAGTAAATTTGGAGTGCCAAAAAATTAGGAGGTAACTTATGGAAAAAATAGCAATACTAGGATCTGGAAGTTGGGGAACAACCCTTGCAAAAATTTTAGCAGAGAAAGAAAACCAAGTAACGCTATGGGGAAGAAACCCAGAAATTATTGAAGCGATAAGGGTTGAAAGAGAAAATAAAAAATACCTTAAAAATATAAAAATGCCCGAAAATTTAAATATAACTTCAAGTATTGATGAGGCACTTGAAGGTGCAAACATTGTTATACTCGCTGTTACCTCGCAGTCTAACAGGGAAACCTTGAAAAAAATGAAAGGTCTTATTGATGAGGATACTATAATAGTAAATGTGTCAAAAGGCCTTGAAATAAATACAAATAAAAGAGCTTCTGAGGTAGTCGCTGAGATATTTCCTGAAAATAGATTTGTTGTGCTTTCTGGACCATCTCATGCAGAAGAGGTGGCTATAAATATGCCGACTACATTGGTATCGGCTTCAAAGTCGAGTGAAGCCATGCTCAAAATACAGGAATTATTTATCAACAGTACTGTAAGGGTCTATACGAATGGTGATGTGACAGGAGTCGAACTGGCTGGAGCTTTTAAAAATATAATCGCTTTAGGCATTGGAGTTATCGATGGACTTGGTTTTGGGGATAATACCAAAGCAGCTATGATGACAAGGGGGCTGGTTGAAATCGTAAGACTTTCAGTGGCCCTGGGAGCTGATGTTTCGACATTCTTTGGATTAGCTGGAATGGGAGATCTTATAGTGACTTGTACATCTCCACATTCTCGAAATAGAAGAGCGGGAATATTGATTGGCAGGGGTTATACCTTGGAACAGACCCAAAATGAGATAAATATGGTCGTTGAAGGTATAAATTCCACAAAAATCGCATACGATCTGTCCCGAAAACTGGGAATTGAAATGCCCATAGTTACAGAGATGTATAAAGTGATTTTTGAAAATGCAGAAATTAAAACGGCGATAAGCAATCTTATGAGCAGAGATAAAAAGTATGAAAATGAAGAATTGATTCATATAAAAATAGTTTAAGCTGCAGGTATTGAAAATGACAAATAAGAGTATTTATGGATATGAAACACAGGGCAATAAGGATATTAAAGCAAAAAACTTAGCCCCGAAAAATAGCAAAAAGAAAAAAAACAAAAAGAGAAAAAATAGATTTGATTACAACAAGTTGGGAATTGTGACAGTAGTAGTATGCATATTAGTATTTGTGATTTACAATGTTATTACAATGATAAATGTATCTTCTATAAAAACTATCATTGTAGATATCGGGGAAGTGAGCAGAACCGTACAAAGAGAAATGGTTATAATCAAGGATGAAAAAGTATTATATGCCCCAAGCGATGGCTATTTTGAATTGATATATCCTGAAGGTGAGAGAGTAAAAAAAGGGATAGCAATTGCAAAAACAAAAAATCAAAGCAGCAATGAAAATTATAGATACCTTATTGAACTTATTGACTCCAGGATAGCCTCTTTAAGGAATAATTCCGAACAAAAAAGTACGGAAGCTGAACTATCTAAAACTAACAACAGGCTTGATTATCTTTATAGGGAAATTCAAAATCGGATAAATACTGGTGACTTGGAATATATTGATATCTTAAAAAAAGAAATAATTTCCTTAAATAATAAAAAACAGTACTTAGTACCATTGGAAGATGGACATATAAAGACTGTTGAGGAGCTGAAGGTTGAAAGAAGTGAACTGGAAAATCTGTTGAAAAGCAAAAATTTCCTAGTGTACTCTAATTACATTGGGGTTTTGACGCCATACTATGATGGATATGAAGATAGTTTGAAAATAGACAAAATAAGAGAATTAAGCGTAAGTGACATTAAAAAGATAAAAGACAGACCTCCAGTGGATTATAGTATTCCTAAAATAAAAGGTGATGCGCTTGGACGGATTGTAGACAACTACAAATGGTATTTAGCATGTGAGATTACAAAAGAAGACATTGAATACATTCAGTCAGAGAAACCAGTATATATATATATTGAGGATAAAAAAATCAAAGCATATCTTGAGGACTTTTATAAAGGTAAAGATAAAAAATTTGTAGGGTATTTTAGGGTTGAAGATGAGAATTTCAAGTTTTATGAAAAAAGAAAATATATGGCAGGTATAGAATATCAATATTTAAAAGGTTTGAAAATTCCTATCTCGGCATTAGTTGAAAAAAATCAAAAAATGGGAGTTTATGTAGTTGACAGAACCGGTACGGCTATATTCAAAGAAATACCCAAAGTGGAATCCAAGAACAACGAATTTTTTGCCATCCCATATGAAGCAACCTACAAAAAAGATTTAACCAAAGTAAACCTTTATGATGAAATAATAATAAATCCGAAGAATGTAATTGAAGGAAGAAAGGTGAAATAATGAGTCTTGAACAAAATTTATTAGAAGTAGAAATGAAAATAGCACAATCTCAGACAAAAAGTAAATTTGGACAGAAAGTAGAGCTTATTGCAGTAACCAAAACTGTAGAGAGTGATGTAATGAATGAGGTAATAAAACTGGGTGTAAAAAATATTGGGGAAAATAAGGTTCAAGAAGTACAAAGAAAATATGATGACATAGCATTTTCCGTAAAATGGCATCTAATTGGAACTTTACAAACCAATAAAGTTAAATATATTGCCGATAGAGTAGATATGATACATTCGTTGGATCGAATTGAACTTGCGAAAGAAATTGATAAACAGGCAAAAAAACATAACCGAATAATAGATTGTCTCATTCAAGTGAAAATATCACATGAAGATACAAAGCATGGTGCAGGAATTGAAGATGTAATCCCCTTAATCGAGTATATTTCAGAAAACTGTCTGAATATTAGGGTTTGCGGCTTGATGGGAATGGCTCCATATATGACTGAAAAAAGTGAAACAAGAATCTATTTCAGAAAATTGAAGCAAATTTTTGATGAAATTAAGATTAAAAATATAAACAACGTAGATATGAAACATCTGTCTATGGGAATGTCTAATGACTATGAGATAGCAATAGAAGAAGGTGCAACGCTTGTACGAATTGGCACAAGTCTGTTTGGAGAGCGAAACTACGCTTTGTAATTTAAAAGCAAGCCATAAATCATAACGGATACTAAATTTATTCAAGATATTGATATCAGCATATATTTATGATATTATATTTAATAAAAGCTTTAATAGAAATAGGAGGATGGCTGATGGCTGATAAAGAATCAAAGGGGATATTTTCATTCTTTAAAAAAGATGATGATTATGATGATGATTATGAATATGAAGAAGAAGATAATGATGATGGATATGATGAAATCACTTCACTTCCGAGACATCAATCAACGAGCAAAGTTGTAAATCTAGGACAGGGTTTGGCGCCTGGAGTAAGTGGACAGGTAAAAGTCATGATATATGAACCGGCAAGCTATGATGAAGATGCACCAGCAATAGTGGATAGTCTTAAGGCAAAGAAGGTTTGTATTGTCAACTTAGAGTCTGTCAATGATCCTGAAATAGCAAAAACTATATTTGATTTTCTTAATGGTGCCATATATGCAATGGATGGAAGAATTAAAAAAATATCCAAAGGTATATTCCTGTTAGCACCAGAAAATACGGATATAGATGGAAATATAAAAAAAGAGCTGGAATCTAAAGGTTTTTTTAGATGGCAATAAACAATTGTTAAATTTAAATTTTAAGTATTTTGAAATGTTTTTTTGGAATGGAGCTAAAAATGGTTTATAGACTAATAAGTCTACTTATAAAATTGTTGGAAACAGCTATACTTTTAAATGCAGTACTTTCGTGGTTCCCAATTCAGGGTTTTTATGAAATAAAACGGACTTTAAGTAGTATCGTTGACCCAATTCTTGAGCCAATACAAAAACTTTTATACCGATATGTAAATTTGGGAAATATAGATATATCTCCGATTGTTGCACTGGTTATACTGTCGTTATTGAGAAGAATATTATTTTATATACTTTGGTAGACTATGGCAAATTATATAGATAAAGAAAAATTAACTAGTCACATAACGGATCAAAATCTCAAATTTACTATGCTAAAATGCTTGGATGTCGTGCAACAGGTCATATCAGGCTATGAGATTAAAAATACAAAATTTCTAAATCCATATGAAACCGAAAATCTGTTGTCAATACTTATTGGTATTCCGGAAATAAATTATCATATTGATGGTGCATACGAGCAGGCGGAAAGAAAGTTAGTATATATTTATCCTGATTATTATTTGCCGGAAAATATTGAAGGCAATATTTCTGTAATAAGAATAACCGGTAACTTCAAATATAGGGAAGTCAGTCATAGAGATTACCTTGGAAGCATATTGTCTCTTGGAATTACAAGGGAAAACATTGGAGATATATGTATAAATAAGGATGATGTTTGTGTGATATTACTTAGCAGCATGAAAGATTATATTCTTTATAATCTTGAAAAAATTTCCAATGTGAAAATTCAAAGGACTGAAATAAAAATTAATGAGCTTTCATATGAAGCGCCTGAATTCGAGGAGTGTATTTTTAGTGTATCATCCTTGCGGTTAGATGTTATTATAGCGGGAGCTTTAAATTTATCGAGAGAAAAAACGCAGTCTTTAATTAAAAACGAAAGAGTTCGAATTAATTATGAGCTTGTGACCTCAGTGTCTAAATTACTTAAAGAAAATAGTATTATATCTGTAAAGGGCCATGGACGTTTCATATATGCAGAGGCTCTATATGAAACAAAGAAGAATAAAACTAGAGTCTTAATACGAAAATACAGGAAGTGACAATATGCTGACTCCATTAGAAATAGAAACTAAAGAATTTAAAAAGACTATGAGAGGGTATTGTAACCAGGAAGTAGATAGTTTTTTAAATGATGTGAAAACGGATTATGAAAAACTTCATAGAGAGAACATTGAATTGAAGACGAAGATGGAATATCTGACAAAGCAGATAGGAAGTTATCAGAATCTTGAAAATTCTATCAAAGATACTCTGATAGTAGCACAAAAAGCAGCAGAGGACATACAAACTAATGCAGCAAAAGAAAGGTCTTTGATGGTAGATGAAGCGAAAATTAATGCAAAAAACATAATTAATCTAGCTAACAATGAAGTTATAAAGATGCAGACTGAATATGAAGAAATCAGAACGGAATTTGTATTGTTTAAGAATAAAATGACAACGTTGATGGGTGACATTTCTTTAAAATCCAATATACTCGATAAAAAGTTTGAAGGAACCCAGAGAATGCCTGCTATTACAGAAGAAATGATAAAACAAAGAAACCTTGATAAGGGAATAATTCAAGAGTTAAAACAGGATATAAATACAAAATAATTATTATAATATAAAAAAAACTTGATTAATTTCGATAATTAATATAAAATAATAATAGATATAGTGATACAATGAAAAGAATAGTAGTGATTATACATTTATTTCAGAGAGCAGGGGCACGGTGGAAACCTTGTATTAAATTTAATCATGAATATCCTCTTTTGGTACAACTTATGAAAAGCATGGGATTACATTAATCGTGATTTCAGGTATTTTTATTAGTAAGTTGCGGTTTGTCACCGTTATAAACAACTTGAGAGGCAATAACATTTATCAGCAATATAAATATTTGTTTTTGTCTGAAATAGGGTGGTAACACGATAATTCGTCCCTGCACATTTTTGTGTGGGGTTTTTTTATACCTCAAATTAACTGTATAAACAAATATTAGATGAAAAAGGAGATAAAAATGAAGTTTAATAACCTTTACAATGGCCCCGCATCAAGTGGAGAAATGGCTATAAGAGAATATTGGGAAGATATTGACCTGCTGCACAGATGTGTGGATGAGAGAGAAGACGGGGAATCTTTTGTATTTTACGAAGGGCCCCCTACTGCAAATGGTAAACCAGGAATACATCACGTAATTGCAAGAACGCTTAAGGATTATGTGTGCAGATACAGAACCATGCAGGGATATCAGGTTAAAAGAAAAGCTGGTTGGGATACTCATGGATTGCCAGTAGAAATAGAAGTAGAAAAAAGATTGAACTTAGGCTCGAAACAAGATATTGAAGCTTATGGAATAAAAGAGTTCAATGAAAAATGCAGAGAGTCAGTATTTGAGTATGAGAGTCAATGGCGTGATATGACAGAGAGAATGGCATACATGATTGACCTTGATAATCCATATATAACTTTGGATAATAATTTCATTGAAACGGAATGGTGGATACTGGATAAATACTTCAAAGAGGGACTTATATACGAGGGTCATAAGATTTTACCGTATTGTTCGAGATGTGGAACTGGACTGGCATCACACGAGGTAGCTCAGGGATATAAGGAAATAAAATCAAATACTTTGATAGTGAAGTTCAAGCTTGCAGGAAAAGATAATGAATATTTTCTAGCATGGACGACAACTCCTTGGACCTTAGCGTCGAACGTTGCTTTGGCAGTATCTCCAAAAGAAGTATATCTCAAAGTAAAACAAAATGATGAAGTATACTATGTATCTAAAACGCTTGCAAACAAGGTTTTAGGTGAAGAATTTGAAGTGATTGAAGAGATAGAAGGAAAAAATCTGGAGTATATGGAATATGAGCAATTAATGGACTTTGTGAAGCCAGATAAAAAAGCTTTCTATGTAGTGCTTGGAGATTATGTTACTACCGAAGATGGAACAGGAATCGTTCATACTGCGCCTGCTTTTGGTGAAGATGACTATAATGTTGGAAGGAAATATGGCCTGCCAGTACTTCAACCAGTTGGTGAAGATGGAAAATATACAGATACACCATGGGCCGGAAGATTTGTAATGGAAGATGGCTTGGATGTTGATATAATCAAGCATCTAGCTGCTAAAAATCAAATTTATAAAAAAGAAAAAATGGTGCACAACTATCCTCATTGCTGGAGATGTCAGACTCCGCTGTTATACTATGCAAAACCAAGTTATTATATTGAAGTTACAAAATATAAGGATAAAATGATTGAAAACAACAATACGGTTAATTGGTTCCCTGCTCATGTGGGAGAAAAGCGTTTTGGAAACTGGCTTGAAAATCTTAATGATTGGGCAATCTCAAGATCAAGATATTGGGGAACTCCGCTTAATATCTGGACATGCAGCTGCGGACACAAGACTTCAATAGGATCAAGACAAGAATTGGCAGACAAGGCAATAGAAAATGTCAATCCAGAAACTGTCGAACTCCATAGACCTTTTGTCGATGATATTCACATAAAATGTGAAGCATGCGGGGAAACAATGGAGAGGGTAAAAGATGTAATTGACTGCTGGTTTGACTCAGGTTCAATGCCTTTTGCACAACACCATTATCCGTTTGAAAATAAAGAAAAATTTGATGAACTCTTCCCTGCGGATTATATATGCGAAGGAATTGACCAGACAAGAGGATGGTTCTACTCTCTGCTTGCAATATCAACTTTTGTAACGGGAAAAGCGCCATACAAGAATGTTCTTGTTAATGACCTTATATTGGATAAAGAAGGCAAGAAGATGTCCAAGTCAAAAGGAAATACTGTAAACCCATTTGAGCTGTTTGACAAATACGGAGCAGATGCACTAAGATGGTATCTTCTTTATGTATCGCCACCTTGGTTTCCGACGAAATTTGACGTAGACGGGCTAAAAGAAGTTCAAAGCAAGTTTTTTGGAACAATAAAGAATGTTTACAATTTCTTCGTTCTTTATGCTAACACAGACAATATAGATCCAAAAGAATTCTTTGTTGAATACAGTGAGAGACCAGAACTTGACATATGGATACTTTCTAAATTCAACAATTTAAAACAATTAGTAGCAACTGAGCTGGAAGCTTATGAAGTAACAAAAGTTGTAAGATCAATCCAGGATTTTGTTAATGAAGATCTTTCAAACTGGTATATAAGACGTTCAAGAAGAAGATTCTGGTCAACAGAACTTACCGAAGACAAGAAATCTGTATATAATACTACGTATGAAATTTTAGTAGGAATATCACAGATGGTGGCTCCTTTCGCACCGTATCTAGCTGAGGAAATGTACAGAAACCTTACAGGTGAGCCTTCTGTTCACTTAAGTTTCTATCCGAAATGCGACGAGACGCTTATAAACGATGCTGTAGAAGAAAAAATGGATTTAGTAAAAAATCTTGTAACACTTGGCAGAGCATCAAGAGAAACAGTTAAAATCAAGGTTAGACAGCCAATTGCAAAAGTTTATGTGGATGCAAAAATAGAACCAATTATGGGTGATTTAACGCCACTTATAAAAGAAGAATTGAATGTTAAAGAAGTAGTATACTCTAAAGATTTGAACGAATATATAGAGTATTCGCTAAAACCTAATTTCGCTGTATTAGGAAAACAGCTTGGTGCCAAACTAAAGGTATTTACGGCAGAGTTGAATAAACTGGATCCGCGAACTGCGGTTAATGCTCTTGAAAATGGAGAGACATTGAACTTCGATTTAAATGGAGAGAATTTTGAAGTAACCAAAGAGCATGTACTGATTAATATATCGGCAAAAGAAGGCTTTGATGTGGCTACAGAAAACAATCTGTTTATAATACTCGATACTAACCT
>JBATTG010000088.1:0-14371 GCA_049670425.1 Proteocatella sp. | reverse complement strand
GAGCCAGGATCAAACTCTTAAATTAAGTGTTTTTCCTAGTCTTCAGTATTTACTTCTGACTAAAATTGTTATTCGTTTTTGTTATCTCATTAAATGAAATTAACTGGTTTTTTTACTTATCATGACTTGCCTTGCGGCTCATCATTAATAAATGGTTTGTATATTCTACTGTTTAGTTTTCAAGGTTCATATTTTATCTTGCTTATGTTGTTGTTGCTGTGTTTGTCGCTGTTGTTGTTGCTGTGTTGTTTTGACGACTTTATTAGTATACAATCATATGCAATTAAAGTCAATAACTTTTTTGCTTTTTATTTATTTTTTTTTTTATTCATGTATGTTTTTGAATTTTCTTCTATTATTTTTTCAGCCATTACTTTGCTTGAAAGTGCCTTTGTTGCAACCTTAAAGGCTGGTACCTCTTCACTTAATTCTTGCAGACTTTCCACCATTGACATCTCAAGTTCTTCACAAAAAAGATTGTATGACGCTTCTTCACCCAGTTTATTGCTGCAATGGAATATGGCTTCTTTTATTTCATTCATAGAAAGTACTTTTTTCAATATAGTAATCATTATGAGGCTTGCTACATGATTTCTATTATACTTCTTTTTCATAGGTGCTTTTATTAAACCTAATTTGACGTAATTATTTATCATTGAATTTGTTATCAATTTTTCGCCGTCTGGTGTTCCAAATATCTCTGTATGTTTTTCCAAAAAACCAAGTATCTGATCCATGTATAATTCAAAATCCGGCAATTCTTTCCACCTTGGAATGTGATAATGATTTACTTTAGCTGAAAATGCTTCTATATTATCCGCATTATTTTCAAGGTTATCCTTATTTGCTTCCTTATCCTTTATATCAACTTTCATAATTTCCTCCTTTGTCTAATATCTGCTTTTTATTGTTACTAATATTTCGATGCAATATCCTAAATATATATGGATGTTATTTACCATTATATATTTTATTTCAATATTTCTCAAGCGTAACCTTACAGATAGACTATAAATCAATTCTAAATTCATATCTCATCGCTTATATATTTACGCCCTGATTTATAATAATTTCTTGCAGTTTTTGGTTATACAACCACCTGTTTTTATGGTATTATTTATATATTAAATTTAAAATAAAATGCATAAAAGTCCCCAAATTGGACTTGATTTTAAGAGGAGAAAAAATGAGAGAAATACAGTCTGGCATAATCACCGAAGCTATAAAAAATCTGTGCATCAAGGCTAATTATGTCTTGCCCGATGATGTTAAGAAGGCTATAAACAGCTTCTATGAAAAGGAGTCGTTTCCTGTAGCAAAAAATACGCTTGGCATTTTAGTTGAAAACTATAAGCTTGCTGAGTATGATAGTGTCCCAATTTGTCAAGATACTGGCCTGGCCTGCGTATTCATCGAAGTTGGTCAAGATGTCCACATTTCAGGAAATCTTGAAGATGCCATTAATGAAGGTGTAAGGCAGGGATATGAATCTGGCTATCTTCGAAAATCCTGCGTCCTTGACCCAATCAAAAGAATAAACTCAGGAGACAACACTCCTGCAATTATATATTATGATATTGTCTCTGGTGATAAACTTAAGATAACTGTAGCTCCAAAAGGATTCGGAAGCGAAAACATGAGCCAGATTAAGATGCTCAAGCCCTCTGATGGAATAGAAGGCGTCAAAGCATTTATACTTAAGGTCGTTGAAGATGCAGGTCCCAATCCATGCCCACCAATCGTAGTTGGAGTCGGAATAGGCGGTACCTTCGATAAAGCTGCAACAATTGCAAAAAAAGCTCTTATGAGAGACCTTTCCGTAAGAAACCCCGACCCGTTTTATGAAGCCTTGGAGATTGAACTTCTAGAAAAAATCAATTGCCTGGGAATCGGACCACAGGGATACGGCGGACTTACAACGGCTTTAGCCGTGAACATCGAAGCCATGGCGACTCATATTGCCGGCCTCCCATGCGCGGTAAATATAAATTGTCACGCGACCAGACATTTTTCAATTGACTTGTAATCAAGGCTCCATAAATAAAATGTATTGATGTTTTTGGGTCAAAACCACAACTTAGGATTACAATCCAAGTTGAATATGAAAGGATAATCATGGAATATAACATTACTTTGCCTTTTACGGATGACATAGTATCCAAACTGAAGGCTGGAGATATAATAAAATTAAGTGGTACAATTTATACAGCAAGAGATGCGGCCCACAAAAGACTGGCAGATTCTATAAACGCAGGCGAAGCTTTGCCTTTTGAATTGCAAAATTCAGTAGTTTATTATGTAGGTCCTACTCCATCGCGGGATGCAAAACCCATCGGTTCATGTGGCCCTACTACAAGCTACCGAATGGATTCCTATTCACCTCTGCTTCTTGACTTGGGCCAAAAAGCCATGATTGGCAAAGGAAAGAGAAGTTCCGAGGTAAAAGATGCCATAGTCAGAAACCATGCTCTTTATCTTGGCGCCATCGGAGGTGCTGGTGCCTACCTCAGCAAATGCGTCATCACAAGTGAGGTAATAGCATATGAAGACCTTGGAAGTGAAGCCATAAGAAAACTTACCATAAAAGATTTCCCCCTGGTAGTTCTTATCGACAGTTACGGAAGCGACCTTTACGACTTGGGGCGCGCACAATATTTAAAATCAATTTCATCTAAATAGCTTTATACAGAAAGGATCGCCATGTTAAAAAGACTTTCTCGCTATTATAAACCGCATAAAAAACTATTCATTCTGGATTTTGGCTCGGCATTTATAATGTCCCTTATGGATCTGTTTTTTCCTTTGGTAGTCAGCTATGCCATAAACACCCTGCTTCCCAACAACAGGATACATGAATTTTTTCAATTTTTGACCATACTTCTAATTTTATACTGCGTACGATTCGCTACGAACTATATCGTCCATTTTGTCGGCCATGTCATGGGTACCAGGATAGAGCACGACATGCGAAGAGACCTGTTCAATCACATACAGACCCTTTCTTTCAATTACTTTGACAATACAAAGAAGGGTAAGATAATCTCACGCATAGTAAACGACCTTAACGATATATCCGAATTTGCCCACCATGCACCAGAAGATATCTTCATTTCAATAACTACAATAATCGGCTCGTTCATTGTTATGTTTCATATAAACCCCAAACTGGCAGTTGTTACTTTCGCTCCCATTCCAGTGCTTATATGGTTTACCGTATCTAAGAATATAAAGATGAAGCGCACCTTCAGAAAAATGCGTGAAAAAATCGCAGATGTTAACGCGCAGATAGATGATTCCATATCCGGAATAAGGGTAGTTAAAGCCTTTGCAAATGAGGATTATGAAATAGAAAAATTTGCAAGGGGAAACCAGTATTTTAAAGAAACGAAGGAAGAATCCTACAAAATAATGGCTGAATATTTCACCGGCGTTGAATTCCTTTCAAACATCATCAGCCTCCTGGTTCTGGCTTATGGAGGAATCCTGATAATGAAAAGTGAAGCTCAGTACGGCGACGTAGTTGGATTCCTGCTCTATGTCAACATACTTTTAGCCCCTATAAAGCGGTTTGCAACCCTGATTGAATTATTTCAAAAAGGCATGAGTGGTTTTGAAAGATTTTGTCAGACAATGGACATCAGGCCCGACATAGATGACAGCGAAAGCGCTATCGACATCCCAGAAGTAAAAGGGGAAATCAGATTTGAAAATATAACTTTCGCTTATGATGACTTCAAGACTGTAATAGACAACCTGACCCTCCATGTAAGCCCTGGAGAACAGCTTGCAGTTGTAGGACCTTCCGGTTCTGGAAAATCCACACTGCTCAACCTCGTTCCAAGATTCTATAATCTGAAAAGCGGCAGCATTTCCATTGACGGCAAAGATATCAATGACATCAAACTCGCTTCGCTTCGAGGAAGCATAGGAATTGTCCAGCAGGATGTAGTCATGTTTGCCGGGAGCATCAAAGACAATATCATCTACGCCAGACTAGATTCTACCGACGAAGAAGTATTTGAAGCCGCAAAAAAAGCCAATGCCCTCGAATTCATCGAAAAACTCGAACACGGCTTTAATACGTATATAGGCGAACGCGGAGTTAAGCTTTCCGGAGGCCAGAAGCAAAGAATCGCCATAGCCAGGATATTCCTTAAAAACCCCAAAATTCTTATTTTAGATGAAGCTACCTCTGCCCTTGACAACGAATCCGAAAAACTAGTTCAAGATGCTCTCTTTGAACTTTCAAAAGGCAGAACAACCCTCATAATCGCTCACAGGCTGAGCACCATAAAACGTGCCGACCGCATAGTAGTGCTCACCGAAAATGGAATCGAAGAAGAGGGAACTCATACGCAGCTTCTTGAAAAACATGGTATCTACGATAAGCTCTATAAGATGCAGTTTCATACAGAAGATTTTATAGAACTTAGATAAGCCTGTAGTACAGATGATGAAACTTAAAAAGTCAGTCCGATGTAAAGCAAAGTAACTTGAACTTCCCTGCCTTGCAGACAGGGGAAATAAATGAAATTAAAAAGTGCTGATCGCCATATGATCAGCACTTTTTAATTTCATTTATTATATAATGCCTGCTATATTTCGGACAGGATATAGTCCATCCCATAAAATTCTTTCATAATTTTCCGGGTCGGTATCACCGTCTGTACTAAAACACAGAATTTTTGAGCAACATATCTGACAGCATCATCATAATTAAACTCGGTTATACAAGCCTCGGCCCCTTCGGCATATATACGACCGACCGGCAGCCTAATTTATTAACTGCCCAGGCGAGTCCTCTCCCGTGTCTGTCGCTATGACAAACACCATAGCCTTAATCTTTTCATGAATCTCAGGTCTGTTAAAATATTCAAAACTTACATCTTTAATTTCAATACTAAGCTTATTACACAGCAATTTTGCAACGCCATAAGTACCTCCCAATGATTTAAAGGCATTTAATCCAAATCTATGAGATTCATCTTTAACAAAAATACTCTTTACATTTAAACGTTCGGCCAGGATTTTATAATAGAAAGGCAGAGTTTCCCATGAATTATTTATTATTTTTGAATCATAAGCAGGAATGCATACTGCGCAAAAAAGAATACTAAAGCTGCCACTGCATATCTGTCCATCTGGAATGGCAGTACAGAAACGCCATCTTCTTCCAAAGGTTTACCTTCTTCAATCATCTTTGCTCTCATTCCCATTGCCGTATACTGTCTAACATCTTTAGTAGATTTCGTGTCCGTGAACATCATACTGGCTATATAACCGATAATATATGTCAGTGTACATCCGATTGCAGGATTCCATAACCAGCTTAATCCAAAAGATGTGGCAATGAAAAATCCACCTATGAATCCCAGTATAAACCCGGTGGCAACGCCCCTGTCATTAGCTCTGTAAGTAAACATCGCTAACAGGAAAGCTCCTGCTGCTGGTCCCGAAAAATATGAAATATATTTTCCAACTACATCGAGCACCGATTTTACAGTTCCCCCAAATCCCAGGATAACTACAAATATTATGATTACTCCGAGTATAGCAGAAATTGTCATCGATAGCTTCAATGACGCTTCTTCCTGATTTTTGTTGAAATATTTTTCATAAATATCCTTGATAAATACCGTAGTCATCGAGTTCAGCAGGGAGTCGACACTCGACATCGCTGCAGCAAATACCGCTGCAATAACAAGGCCCAGCACCCCCACTGGAAGTTTTTCCAGTATAAATCCAATCATCACCTGATTAGAAGATTCAAATTCTTTCCCACCATAGTATACGGCAAGAAAGAGTCCAATTAACAGCGTCAGGAAGTACATAATATTCATAATAAAGGCACTCGTTAAGTATGAACTCTTTATTCCTTTCATTGATTTTGCAGTTAAAATTCTTTGAATCTGCGCCTGATCAAAACAGAAGTATCTTATCCACATTACACTACCCCCTATTAGCGATGCCCAAAATGCATTTGTATTTGTTAAACTGAATTTAAAATCCAGTGCATTGAGCTTCCCGGCGTCCCTTGCTACTCCGAGGGTTTCAAAAAATCCCATATTAAGGTCTTTTAAGACAATTAAAATTACCAGAAACAGTCCGCCCCAAATAATAATAGTTTGAATAACATCCGTCCATATAACGGCTTTGATACCACCTAATAAGGTATATGCTATTGCAATCAGTACGATAAGCGGCACAATTACCTGCAGCGACCAACCTGTGATTATTTGTAAAATAAGTGCAGGTATAAATACCATTGAACCTACTTGAATCAGGGAGTTTATAAAAAACTGCAGAACCGTTAAAAATCTACTGATTGGACCGAGTCTGTATTCCATATACTCATATACAGATGTAATCTTTAGCCTGTACATAACCGGTACAGTTATGTACAGCGCTACGAAAATTGCAAAAGGTACAGTGATATTCACCATAAATGGCGCTATCCCTGAGGTATATGACCACCCTGGTCCACCAATAAAGCTGTTGGCACTTATCATCGTAGCCGCTACTGAAAGTGCAATCGGCAGCCATGGCATAGATCTTCCTGCCAGAAAATAATCTTCCTGATTTTCGTTATCTTTACCCATAAAATACCCAATAAATAACATTCCTAATATATATACGATTATTATACTACTGTCAATTTTTGAAATCATAAAAATCCTCCCTCATTTTAAAATTTAGTAAGTGGTTTTAATTCGAGCACACTTTTGTAATTGAAAAACTTTGATTTTTTCGATAAATTTGTAACTATAAATCCTTAAATCCTGTTAAGCTCTCTATTGTCATACAAAATCTGTAGCTGTTAGAAAATAGCAAAAATAAGAGGTATGTAACATACCTCTTATTTTTGTACAAATTAGAAAACATTCTTACGGTCATAAACCCGAAATATTTACTTCAGCGGGATCATATCAGTTGATTATCATCCGCCTTGATTTTTATTCTAGTATCGCCAAATTTCTAAACTCAGCATAGACGGTAACATCCTATAGCTGAGGATTCAAGATTTGAGCCGTACGCTCAAATATGTCCAGTCCCTGCTGCTTTAACCAGTAAGGAAGATCTATCAACACCCAGTTTTCTGAAAGCTTGTCTCCTTGACGACAGTATACATCTACAACCTGCATATCCGCACTGATTTCGCCTCCCGGTAATCCAAGAAATCCACCGCATGGCGTATTTGAAAGATTTGGCCAGCCGAAGAAACATGAGAAGTTACCTTCTGCAAAACGACATACATGACCATTAAATTTTTTGTCCTTCAGATTATTTCTAAAAGGCAACTGGTGCTGCATCTGATATCTTGGAATTGTGTAGCTTGCTCCAATTCCACCAGGTCCATACCATATCATGTCCTTAGACCATGATTTTTCAAGTACTTCCGGAGGGCATCCCATTGCGCCACTGTCATTAAGTGCCGACAGGTCATCAACCATCTTGTTGACAAGTGCAAGTGTAGCTACACCTTCTTCTTCCGGTGCATCCTCAAAAAGCAGTCCATCATGATTTCTAGGCCCCGGATATACGAAATACGTTCCGGTAGAAGGAGGAAGTGGATTAGCCCCTGCCTGTATCATAAACCCTATTATATCAACAAAAAGTCCTGTCTTAGTAATTTTACCATTCTCAACACAGTTGAATTCGGCATATCTCAGATTTATCATTTTTCCGGTATGTCTTACGCCCATCCAGTCAGCATCAAACAGTCCCATGAAATGGCCCATGCTCATTACCCATTGCTCGCCGCTAATTTCGTTGGTTCCGCCAATAAATATATCCTGACGACGTTGCATTCGATTCAAGGACTTCATAAGCGGAGCCCAGAATTTTTCAGCTGCAGCTTCGGATCCATTTTGTTCACGGAAAGGATATACTCCTCTCCATAAATAATCTTCACTTGTAAATGATTTAAGTACATCAGCTACATTTTCCGGTGATGAATTTTCTAATGCCTTAAAATAATCTCTTACTATTTTTTTTGTTTCTTGATATTTCCCCATAACTTATCTCCTAAATTCTAATATTATCTTAAATTCCAATTCCGTCTGACACCATTAGTCAGTCAATGCAACCGCGCCAATCTTGTATATCAGTTTTAAGTTCACGGTTTAATACCGCCTAACGCAACTAAAATAAGCGGTATTAATAAAACCAACAGGTTATTTTATCTTAGTCTTCTCTTGATTTATTTAAAGTCTCTGGTAAAAATACCCAGATTACAGTTCCTATTGCGAATACTACCATTGATACCTTGAATATTCCGGGCATTCCAGCCGATGTAGCTGCGATACCTGCAATAGCTGGCAGTGCAAAAGTAGAGATTAAACGTCCACCGTTGAAAGATATTCCCGGTGCAAGCGAACTGAATCTACGTGGGAACAACTCTGTATAATAGGCTCCCCATGCGCCTGAGAAACCAACACTGAATCCAAGTAATACCGATATCATCTTGAAGCTGTTGATATCATTCGGTCCAAGCTTCATATAGAAGAATACACAAACAGCACTAAGAAGCATTCCTGCTGCCGGAATTTTTCTACCGAATTTATCTGCAATGAAACCCCATACATTGTAACCGATCAGCTGACCGATTCCCTGTAAGCTATAAATTGAACCCGCAGTCGCTGCACTCATACCAAGTACAGTTTTCAGATAAGTTGTAGCATTGTTTGAGAAAGAAGCATATGCCGTAAAGTTTGCACCTGAAAGCATTATAACTCCAAGACCTATCCACAGATATTTTCCTTTGTACATGCTCAGGTAGCTTATTTTTTCACCCTTTTGCTTAGCGTTTGCGATAAGATTTACAGTGTATTCTTTATCATCTGGAACCGTAAAGTGTACCAGTATGGCACCGATGATTGGAGGTATAATCGCCGTATACATCAGTACCTTCCAGTTTGCATCCCCCATAACTCCATACATCTTTCCACCAAATATCATAGCTATCGAGAATGTACTTGTAAGAATTGCCGCCAGCTTACCGCGGTATTTCTGAGGGAACATTTCGGTTACAAGTGGTACCGCAGTTCCAAATACTCCACCCAGTGCAAATCCAGTTGTAAAACGAGCTATTTTCCAAAGCATATAATTAGCTGGGCTAATCATAGGCAGGAATGTTGTCGCCGAAATCATTACAGCTACGCTCATAAGTGTTCTCTTTTTTCCTACCTTTGCTGAAAGCCATCCAAAAGCCAGTGTACCTGGTATTGTTGCAAAAGACATTATTGCAAAAATCGATTCCGTCTGCTTTAGCGTGAATTCAAATCCGCCTTCAGCAAGTGTATATATCATGGTTGGTTTTACAAAAGTACCTACCATGAAATTGTAGCAGTAAAAAAAGTAAATAACCAGTATGGATGCGAACGCCATATATCTCTGAGCATTCGATCTGTCTTTTCCCAAGATTATTCCCTCATCAATCACAGTTGATGTATTTGATTCTCTCATGTTTTGATCTCCTTTGATTTAATTGATTTTAAATTTTATATCCAAATATATAACTTCATACTCCCTTATACTTCAAAGCCCAATCTGCACTGCGCTTTATATCAAATTTCTTTGTTCCTAGCGCTCTTCCGGAGTGTAGAAACTGTCATCCGTATCAAGGTACACCTGACGTAAAACGTCTATACCGTCAAAGGTCATCCATTCTTCCTTAACCTTATTATCGGCTATATGATAATGAGTTATTCCAAGTATCTCCAATGGTTTTCCTGATGGTTTTCCAAAGAAACCGATACCTTCATGAAGGCCTCTTATTCTCCATCTTACCGATACATCGTACTCGTTTTCCTTGGCTCTTTGATTGTAGGTAACTCTTGCCACATCAAATGCCGCATTTGGGAATGAAGCAAAAAGACTTAGCATCATTCCCTGTATTTCCTTATATCCAACCAGATCTCTGTCGCAGATGTAGTGAAGTACAGCATCTTCATGATAATATTTTTTAACTTCATTAAATAACTTGTAGTTATAGATTCTGCTTGTCATCTCCAGCATCATCTCTCCTACAGAAGAATCCTTTGCCTCGTATAGTGTTGGCACAAACTGGCCTTCCATAGCTTCACATAATCCGTATCTTGTCTGAAGCGACGGACTTTGATGTGCCGTTGCTTTTGCAAGCTTCTTAGCCACTTCATGAGCATCGAATCCCAACTGTTTTACTATCCATAGATTATCTCTTACCAGCCATTCTTCATGAATTCGGTTATCTTCTACTGCGCAGTCTACGGCAGTCCTGAAGTTTATTTTCTTTCCTGTAGCCGGTCCGAAGCTGCTGTCTCCCAGATTAGTAGCAGTAGAAATTATTCTATGTGATGAAAGGTATCCATTCTTATCGAATCTCGACCATACTACATTCTGACCTATCAGTCTTCTGTCCGGAAAAGAATGTAATGTCTGAGTTGTTCCTGATATAACTTCTTTTATGCCTGTGATATTTTGTGAACCTGCATGCATAATTACATTATTGTGATATGTATCATATATGACGCCTATGCCTTTTTCTTCCCAAATTCTATGTGTAATCTTCATGATATAGTCTACAAAGTCATTGTAATCTTCGTCAAAGCCTTTCAAATCCTGCTTTTTCTCTGTCTTATGTGAAAAAGCATTGTAATCGCAGTACCTTACTGGATTAACTTCATTAGAATCCCCAAAGAATACTCTGCTGTTTTCTTGACTGTCCTTAACCTTAGTTTTCAATACTTCTGTAGATTTGTTTATTTCTTTCAAAGCTTTTGTATCTTTTTCGTTAATGTTCTTTTCCGTTGTCATATGATTCCTCCGATTCATATCCCGATTTTATAGTAACCAGGATTCATAAATAATTCCGAATAATATTTTCATTATTTAAGTCATTTGGAATACGTATTCCAAATGACTTAAATAAAAAACTACCGAAGTAATTTTCTATCTCTTTGTAGATTCCCGCTCTATCAGTTCCATTCTAAGCATCTTATTGATTGGTGCCATTCCTGGTTTTTTTATAAGTTCGCCTAATACCCTCAAGGTTTCCTCGCCTAATTCATCAACTGGCTGATGTACCGTCGTCATATCATAGGTAGGCCATGAAGACATGTCAATATTGTCAAAACCCATGATCGCTACGTCTTCCGGTACCCTGAGTCCCATTCCATAGCGAGCCGCATCCATTGCACCCATTGCGATAAGATCGCTCGAACAAAACACTGCGTCCGGTCTATTCTCTCTGCCCAGCAGCCTAAGTGCAGCCTTATAACCAGATTCATAGGTATAGTCGGACCTGTCTTCGAGTACATTATATACGCCACATTCTCTAAGTTTTCCGTAAAAGCCTACTTTCCTCTCTACTTCAGAGGCTGCATCCTTTTCGTAACCTATATAGCCTATATTCCTATAACCCTTATTCCATAGATGTTCAGCCGCTATTCTTCCGGCTTCAATGTTGTCGCAATATACAGAACTAACATTCAAGCCTGAAACAAACCTGTTAAATATCACTATAGGAGTCTCATTCTGTATACAGAGATTTGCCATATCCGGAGACAGTGCAGCTGCAGTTATTATGATTCCATCGACCTGATACTGAAGAACCCTCTGAAGGATTATGTCAATATCTTGGCCTGCTTCAACTGTAAACATAAGACATTGCTTACCCTGCTCCTGTATTTTAGTAATTAAATTCATCATTATTTTAGAATAAAAAGGACCCACCGGATTACCTATAACTACTCCTATGATATCCGTCTTACGTGATATCATGCTCCTGGCTATGATATTCGGCTTATATCCCAGAGCCTCTGCGGCTTCCATCACCTTTTCTCTCGTATTCGCCTTTACTTCCCGATCCGAATCTGAATTGAAAACTCGAGATACAGATGATTGCGAGACTCCGGCCAGTCTCGCTACATCTACTGACGTGACGAGCCTGCCTGTGTTAACTTTACTTAAAGTATATTTCTTCGTTGTCATTTATCCCCCTCCTTGGACTACGTATTCCTAAGGATATTCTTATTATATCAAAGTTTTTTTTATTTGTAAAGCTTAAAATTTAAATTTTCACAATGTCTGTCTCATCAGAACCGTTGAAAATCTACTAAATCAAGCCCCTGTCTTTGTCTGGAAATATCCAAAAATCAAGGTACCCGCGCCTTAACGGCAGAGATACCCTGAGAAATAAATATATAAATTTTTATATACTCTATAAAAAATCTTTTATTTTTTCAAAAGCCTGGTCTGTTTCTTTGAAATCAAACGACATGAAAGCATGGGGCATTTCAACATATTCATGATGCTCGAATTCCACGCCGTTTTGCTCAAGTACTTCTGCAAACATTCTGTTGTCATCCCTGAGCGGATCTTTGCCGGCCGATATCATTATAACCTTAGGGTATTGAAATATCAGTTCCGATTTTACCGGTGAAAGATAGGGATTTCCTAAAAGATGCGGATATTCGATACCTGCATCCTTTTCAAAATAAGGAATATAATATTTGAGCATCTCAACCAATGCCTCCGTAGTCAAAGTATGCCCTTGAGCATTTTCAACTAACGAATCGGTGTATTCTTCCATCAGAATCGACTCAATATCGGTTACCGGATATTGAAGTACCAAAGCCGATGGAAGCTTGCCGATTTTATTTCTTCGAAGGCACATCTCCATTACGCCCAAAGCTATATTGCCCCCGGCACTTGCTCCACCGATGGCGATGTCATTGATATTTAGCTTCAAAGCCTTATGATTTTTACATACATAATAATACACACAGTAACAATCCCTTATAGCCGCCGGGTATATGTACTTTGGCGCCAGCTTATAATCGACCGATATAATCACTCTTCCAGTTTCTCTGGCCAGTTTGAGGCAAAGATTCTCATGGGTTTCAATGCTTCCAATTACAAATCCTCCGCCATGAAGAAATATCAAACAGCCTTGATTGTTGCCTGATATTTCCTCAGCCTGCACATACATGTCTGTATCTGGATAATAAATTCTTATAGGTATTCGCCCCTCAGGGGAATCAATCTTCAGATTTACTATATTTACATCATCTGGATTCAATTTAAGGTATCTTCTTAATTTTCCATATATATCCTGCGTACATTTCATCAAGTTCAAGGAACTATTGTTTATCCTTGGAATTTTTGGTATTATATTCATATTTTCCTCTTTACTCATATTTTACTTTTAATTTGTGCTGCCCTCATTAAAAACAATCCTTTTTCTCCAGACATTACTGAAATTGTATCACAAAAAATTAAAACAATAAATGATAATAGCACAATTTCATCAAAAAAATAGACCAAAGTTTTTTTGAAAAACTCAAGTCTATAAACTTTAATTTTTGCATATACGTAAAAATTTTAAGAAATAGTTTTATATTCAATTTTCCCAATTTCCACAGCTCTTTCTATTATTTCTTTTTTCATTAAAGCTTCATCTTGATTTCTCTTAGGAAGCACTTCTGCTGTGCCCGTCTTCGAAAGCAGGTATACATAGCTTGGACTTTCAACTACCATAAGTATATCATTCCAGGAATATTTAGTTTTTTCTTTTTTACCTTTAATTACTACTCCCGCATCACTTACAACTGCCGTCATCCCATTTTCATATAACTTAAGTTGACCTTTTTCAATCGATTTATGTACTCTCTTTTTAACTGAAAATTTGTAGTATTTGTCAAATCCAAACGAATAAACCGCTGCAAGTAAAACTCCAAATATCACTCCTTGAATGCTTCTCATGAAAATTATAATCATAAATGCAACAACAATCACAAAACCATACTTTATCATCCTCATCTGTTTTTCAAAATTTTTCGAGATTTTCACATAATCCAGATTCGATTGAACAAAATCCTCTTCTAACAATTCATATTTAAATTCCGTATTCATAAATACTGTTCTGCTACTCAAAATATGGACAAATCTACCCATACCGAGATTATTCCCTATTCAATGTGTCCGATTTTGCATAAAGCTACTTTCGTTTGATGTAACACTCCAAGAGCGTAAATTCCGGACTAGCCATCCGTACACACTTACCGTAACGTTATTATGCTACTTTGTAAGTTTTTGCTTCTCTTAGATTAATACTGGCATTCATATCTCTATCGATTACCAATCCGCAGTCCTTGCAAATATAGACTCTATCAGAAAGTTTCAAGTCTTTCTTGACATTGCTGCAACATGAACAAAGTTTACTTGACGGATACCATCTGTCAACTACTCTAAGTTCAATATCGTTTTGTTTACACTTGTTTGTCAATTTTACCCGGAACTCGTAAAATTTCTGCTGTGATACAGCTCTTGATAGATGGCGATTTTTCATCATTCCTTTTACGTTTAAATCTTCTATAGTAATCGAACTTGG
>JBATTG010000087.1:0-13616 GCA_049670425.1 Proteocatella sp. | reverse complement strand
ATCTCTTTTCTACAGTCATTATCTGATATAAACTTGCCGCCCCGTTTATAATTTTCTTCCTGTCTCGCAAGTGTCCAATTATATATATATCTTGCAGTACCAACTGATTGCCATAATTTCTGTTCTTGGAGTTGATTTGGACATAACCTAACTTTCTTAGCTAGTATCATTTTCTATCAACTCCTTTATCATCTACTTGCCTATTCCAATTTCTTAATGTTTGTGCGATTACATCTAACGTTTTTGATACTTCCGCTATTGAATAATATTTCATATCTAATCACCTCTTACTTGTTATCGTATAAGATATAATTATAAAAATCAATATCAGGTTATATATTTTTATAACTTTTAGTTAATTGTTGTTATGCCTCCTTAAGGAATTTTACAAAACAACCTGTATTCATCGCTACTTTTGTATCTGCTGTTATTTATACCCCATTTATATGCATGTTTAACATAATATCTATTTAACTGAAAACTACAGACAGAAAAAACAGCCATATGCAATGGCACTTTCTCGGTCTGTAGCCTTAAGTATTTTTATTTCTCTAATCAAAAATTTCAAATTCTATCATGACCTTAAACTGGTCGCCGTCTACAACTACTCTCAGAATTCCTCCGCAGGCCTCGGTAAAACTTCTTGCTATAGAAAGTCCCAGACCGCTTCCTTCTGTTCCTCTAGTCTTGTCGCCTCTTGTAAATCGCTCTACAATCTCGTCTTCAAGAAAATCCATCTCATAGGCTGAAATATTCTTGATTTCAGCTAATGCCTTACCGCTAACTTGTTTCAAGGTTACAAATATCCTGGTTTTATCCATTGAATATTTAAGCGCATTATCAATGATATTTTGAAAAACTCTGTATAACCTTTTCCCGTCCGCATATATCATCACCGGATTTTCCGGAAATGATTGCTTTATGGTTTTTCCGCTAGCTTCTATGCTGTCTGACATATCAGCAAGGGTCTGCTCCATGAGTTTTTTGATATCGAGCTTCTCAAGCTCTAGCTCAATATTACCGCTCGTGGTCTTAGAAAGGTCAAAAAGGTCTGATATTATATTCTTCAGCCTGTCTGATTTCTGCTTTATTACCGCAATATAATCCCTTGCTTCCGCCGGCAGGTCTTCAACGCCTTCGAGCAGATCCACATACCCTATTATTGAAGTAAGCGGCGTTTTCAAGTCATGGGACACATTGGTTATAAGTTCAGACTTCATATTCTCTGCCTTTACCGCCGAGCGTACTGCAACATTGAAGCCTTCTGCTATATTGTTTATATCATCTATGACAAGGCTCAGTTCCCGGCATGAGGCATATGGAATCTTGTGAGAGTGGCTGCCGTTTCTTATCATCTTAACGCCCCTTGCCATTTCTGCAAATTCCGATATCTCCTTCATCGCCGGCTTCATTAAAATAACAATAAGAAGAGGGTAGGATATTACAGCCCAGATTGGCCCCATTCCCATGCTCAATATCATATTTCCGAATAAGGCCAGCATTACTATGCAAATCCAGATGAACAGCCTTCTGACTATCTTCTCCCCAGTCACAGCATTTATCGAAGCTTTGAAGCTACTTGTCTTTTTTTTAAAACTGAACCAAATTCTTCTGAATACGGATGCGCTTGAAGAAAATAGCTTATATATAAAGGTATATTTCAATATTTCTCTTCGCTTTATCCGTTTTGCAAAATTTATTGTGAAAAACAGATTATACAGGACAAATAACGCTGAAAGCATCCAAAGAAGCGTTATTAAAACTTCACTGTTTGCAGCCGATTCCCTGAGCCCTATATTAAGCATCACAAACCCTGCCCCGAAACCCAGCTCTGCCCAAAAGGTAATAAAAAGAAGAAGGTCAAAATATATCCTGTCATACAATCTTATTTCCACTTCATCTTCTCTGCTTCTTTGGCCTGCAAATATCATAAGCCACAGCGCCCCTGCCAGAATTGCTGCAAGTCCTGCCAGCGAGCTGTAAAATATCGCCCTGCCTTCCTGATTTTTCTGTGCAAAGTTAAGAGTCCCGATATCATTCATGGCCTCCGCTGTATGATTACCTGCAACTTCATTGTAATAGCTTTCGCCCTCAATAAATACCGCCGTGCTTTCAAAAGCCTTCGGATTTGAGATGTTAACCGTTATTGCCGACATCCCCGCAATCACAAGCACTAATGCCATGAATTTCAAAAAACTGTTATATAAATTTATTTTCGATTTTGTAGCCAAGTCCCCACACCACCTTTAAGTATTTAGGCTCTTTTGGATTTATTTCTATTTTTTCACGGATTCTTCTTATGTGAACCATGACTGTGTTTTCTACGCCGTAAGCATCTTCGTTCCAGACTCTGGAATAGATTTCTTCTGCTGGAAACACCCTTCCTGGATTTCCCATGAGAAGTTCGAGTATCTTATATTCCGTCGCCGTAAGCCTTGTTTCCTGACCATCTACCACTATGCATCTGGTGTTCCTGTCCAGTTCAAGTCCTCCGACCGTTATCATATCGACATTGCTGCTTATTTCCATTTTTTTCGAACTTCCAAGATACAGGTATCTTCGCAGCTGCGCCTTCACTCTTGCCATAAGTTCCATGGAATTGTACGGCTTGGATACATAGTCGTCGGCTCCCATGCTCAGCCCCAGAACCTTGTCGCTGTCTTCGGTTTTTGCAGAGAGCAGTATTATTGGAATGTTTTTTTTCTCCCTTATCTTCATGGTTGCAGAAAGACCGTCAAGCCTGGGCATCATTATATCGAGTATAATCAGGTCTATATTCCTGGCTGCAACTACTTCGAGCGCTTCCATACCGTCATTTGCAACTAGCGACAGGTAGCCTTCCTTTTCCAGAAGCTTCGCCACCGAATTTGCAATCTCCCTGTCATCGTCAACTACGAGTATCGTGGCTGTCTGCAGCCCTGGATTAATGTCTGATGTCATACTTCCCCTCCTTTGATATTGTCAAGCTCACCTAGTTTTCAATAATATCCGTATAGAAATCCCTTTTGCCTATGAAACCATTATATATATTAATTCTTTCATCAACATCGATATTTTTCTTACATTTTTCTTAAGATTTGTTTCAGCTGTGTAACTTATACTTCTCTTATATAATATACGATACCTGGAAATTGTCAACAAACAACCGAGAGTCAATTACAGGCACAAAAAAACCTTAAGTCCTGCCTGCTATAAAAAGCAGGCTTGCGACAAAAGGTTTGATTTCTTAAATTTTTATTAACTTAATTTTGCCTGATTATGGATACATTACCGCTTACAGAATTGAACTTGAAGCTTGACACTGGATTTTTATAAACTGCACGATTTTTGCTGGAAGTTACCGCAAATTCACATGTGAAATCTCCGCTTATCGAATCATGCTCCGCCTCAAAGCCCTGATTTTCAGGTATGCTCAGTCGTACTTCCCCGCTTACCGTATTTGCCTCAAGTTCTTTTGGCGCTTCAGACAGATTCATGTCAACGTTACCCGATACGCCATCACATTCGATGTCCTCATATATTCCTTTGATGTCCACGTCACCGCTGACTGTGTTTATTTTCAAGTCTCTAACCTGCTCAAGCATGACCTGCAATTCTGAAGATACTGTATTTATTTCCATAGTCTGTATGGCATCAATACTTTTAGGTATTCTAAGCTCCAGATTTTTTTCCAGACCGCCACCGAAAAAATCTCCTGGATCTATATCCCGCTTGCTGTACCTGATTTCAAGTTTGCCGTCTTTTACAATATACCTTAGCTGATCATCCACATCTATTTCTTTTCCTGATGTTTCTGTGAATATTATGGTGCCCGCATCATGCTCAACCACACGGATGTCTCCTACCGGCCAGTTGAGCTCAATTTCCTTTATATCCTCTGAAGCAAGCTCCGCGCTGCCACCTGAATACTCACTGCCATCTCCAGCATCGCCATCGAATTCGAAGTTATCCCAGCCTTTATCATAAATACTGTCTCCTCTTTCCCAGACAGAATATGCCCCCCATGCTATTACGGCTATGAATAGAAATAGAATCATTACTGAAATTGTATTTTTTTTCATTTTCAAGCCCCCTTATTTAATCTCAACTCCTCCAAATATAGATGTTGACCTAACATAGACAGTTGGTGAATTCTCATCTACTGGTGACATGTACTTATTTGCAACACCTCCAAATATAGGAGTCGAAGAGGTCCTTACCTTGACCTTTCCCGGAAGAAGTATGTCCACCCCTCCAAAGAGCGCATAGCAGTTTATTATGCAGTCTTCACTTATAATCGCATTTCTAAGGTTTATATCCACACTCCCAAATATAGCGTAAGCATTGCAGCCGTGAAACTCCAAATTATTATAGTTTGGATTCGAACCCCCGAATATGGCAAACAAGTTTGGCGCGCTGCCATCCTGCTTGATGTTTCTATATGTGAAATCATTCCTGGAATTCTGATATATTATCTTCATGCCTATTGCTATAATCAGAATTGGCACAACTGCCTTCCATACTATTCTTAAACTTATTATATCCCAGGCTGAAAAAAGCCAGAAAGTACCTATTATCAGACCAATGACATTGAACATATTCGCGCCATAGGTTATCAGATTTATAGCGCATGGTATCAATATGAAGAGTGTCCACCAGCCATCAAAAAACAGATTGAATTTCCACAGTCCAAAAGTGTTTCCCAAATAGCCCCCTCCAAGCAGGACTAAGATAATACCAGGCAAAACTGCCGCAAATTTGTTTTTCATAAGTATTTCTCCTTCCTAAAAATTTCTCTGGAAAATTCATTATTTAACCATTTCTGCAGATATCTCCCCACCTCCAAAGCAGTGGATAGTTCACTATTTAATATACCCTATCTATTATTGGTTGAAAAACTATGTTCGCCTATTCAATCAAAAGTAATGCTATCTTGCTTCATGTCCATCACAGTGTCTTCTTAATTACAAGATGTATTGAACACTACTGCTCCCAAATGGTATAATACCCTTAGTATGAAATCCCCAAACTAAGTAAGAACGGCGGACTTCTCGCCAGTTGTGTTAACTTGAATGTAAAAAAAATATATATGAGGTGAAATTGTGAGAGAATTACTCGAAAATTTAGTTGAAGAATGCAGGCAATATACAGAGTTTGGAAATCTGGCAAGCTACATACCCGAATTATTAAACTATAACAAAGATGATCTTGGAATATACCTTATCCGCAACGATGGAAAAGAATTTTTTGCCGGAAATCATGACCGGGTTTTTACAATCCAGAGTGTATGCAAGCCTCTTATCCTCATGCTTGCTCTTATTGACAACGGAGAGGATTTTATAAGAGAAAGGATAGGCGTTGAGTCAACCGGGAAACCCTTCAATGCGATAATGGATTTCACTCAGGGCCAGGAACTGAGAGAGCATATAAACCCCATGGTAAATATCGGTGCGATAGCAATGTGCTCCATGATATCTGGAAAAGACAAGGATGAAAAATTCAACAGGTTTTTGGATCTTACCAAAAAACTTTCTGGAAACAACACCCTTGACATTAATCAGGATGTATTTGAATCAGAACGAAAAACAGGAGACCGAAACAGGGCTCTTGCATACCTGCTTAAGAGTTATGGTCTTATTGATGGAAATGTAGACGAAATACTTGAAGTATACTTCAAGGCATGCTCCATAGAGGTTACCTCCAAAGACCTTGCAAACATAGCTTTTGTACTTGCCAACCAGGGACGCTCCAAAGGTACTGGCGAGCGCCTGGTATCCCATAAATATACACGTTTTGTAAATGCAATCCTCATGATATGCGGTATGTACGACGGAGCCGGAGATTTCGCCACAAGAGTCGGAGTTCCTGCAAAAAGCGGTGTTGGCGGAGGAATACTTTCCGTAGTGCCTACCATGATGGGTATCGGCATCTACGGGCCTTCACTCGATGCACGCGGCAACAGCTACGCCGGAATAAAACTTCTGGAAAAACTGAGTCATGCCCTTTATCTGAGTGTTTTCTAGGTCACCTGCTGAAAAATTATACAATAAAAAATCTCCTTTACCTTAGCATAGTGTCGCAACACCATGCCAGAGTAAAGGAGATTTTCGCTTAATTCTATCCTAACAATTCTTTTATCAGTCTGTCTATCAATACTGGTGTTCTGTGGAATAAATCTTCCATATATACTCTTTCGGTATATTTATGAAGATCCCTTCCCCATGGTCCTATGTTCAGTACCGGAATCGACAGTTCTTTTATTGTCTCAAGAGGAATATAGTATATATCCTTCCACATAAGCATATTCTCTTCGATATAACTGATATTTTCACTGTCAGCCTCAAACATTGCGTAGCTTAAATCGGATATTCCCGTGAAATAGTTTTGTACAAAATAGTCCTGATTCCATTCCTGCTTTGCAAAAGCTATGAGACTGTCCGTAGCCTTATTTATTTGCGTACACTTTTCGGATATCATATTGTTATTTGTGTTTGGATAATAAGGCGGCGCCAGAGCTATTACCACCGTAGGCGATAAATCCTTTACAAACTCCAGAGTCTTCTCTATTATCTTATAGGCTCCATTAATCATGGTCAGTTCATTATTGTTTACATCCCTCTTAATTTCTTCCATCAGTTTTCCAAGAGCTTCAGTAAATGCTTCTCCCGAATCCCTTACAGCCTCTTTGTATAATTCACCATAGAGTTTTACATTTGGCTCCCAGGTTAAGGCTTCCAGGTTTTTTCCTGACAGCTGCTGATATTTCTTATAGCTGTCTTTCATATCGCTTATGACCTCTTCAAAAGCCTGGTTGCTTATTTCCTTGAGTTTATCAAATATTTCCTTAGGTGGTTTATTCAGCGTAAGTATATTCATATATCCGGCGGCTGCTATTGGCAGGGATACATCATACACTTCTTTTCTGTCCTTCATATATAACCAGGTTGGCGGAGGTGTAGTTGTATTTCCTACTAATTCCATAAATTCCGGGTTCAGTTCAGTTTTTCTGACTATTGCTGACAGGAGATTTATTGGATTCAGGCCTCTGAAAATCTGACCTACATGTGCCAGTTTTCCTCTTGCATATATTACCGGCATAAGCTTGCCTACAGACCCGTCATAAATAGTGGCTACATCTTCTGTATCTCTTTCATGAGGCTCTACATTTAACATAAGTATGTAATTTAAAGTGTGTCGTTCCGTCAGTTCTTTTAAAAGCGAAACGGCCCCTCTCATACCCGCTGATAAATTTTCTTCATCAGGTACTCCGAGTAAAATCAGATTTCCCTTGAAATTGCTGTCTTTAGTATATTCTTCGAGCAGCGAAAGATGAATAGATGCTCCGCCCTTCATGTCTGCTACGCCTCTGCCAAACAGCCATTTCCCGCTGTCTAAATCGCCTTTGACAAGTTCGTCCATATCAGTATTTCCCTTTTTATATTCCTGCGTTATATTATAAGGCTGATATGCTAATTCCTGATTTATTCCATAATCATCGGTATCCACGGTATCTGTATGATGTATAAGAATTATTGTGTCGTCGCCTTCTCCTTTAAATAAGCCCCAGGGAACTTTTCTGCCTAACATGTCTCCCTCTATTTCATGAAATCCATAGTTTTCTGTATGATTTCTGAAGTAGTCTACCTTTTCAAACCAATTTTTGAAAAATTCAACATTATTATTTTCCAAAGGACTTCCAGTATGAGTCTTGATGCTTGTGTAATCCAGTAAATTCTTTTCGATTAATGATTTTAAATCCATTGTTTTGTCTCCTTTTCAAAAAAATACCTTCCAGCTGCTTATATCCCGGAAGGTATTTTATCCCAAATATCAAACCAAATACATTAAGCTATTTTTTAAATTCACCTTATACCTACCAGCTGGAACCACCGCCACCACCGGAACCACCACCGGAGAAACCGCCACCCATGCTTCCTCCTGCAGTATTGCTTGGAGGAGGACTTGTGCTCATCGAATGGCTGAGGCCGTTCATGCTGTTACTAAGCGCATGAGCGAATATGATGGTGTTGAATCTGCTTCCATGCATATCCGACTGATACCAGTTCGGCGGCTGGGTTACTATGTCCTCAAAATTGTGGGCCCACTTATCCGTGACACCCATGACCATTGCAAATGGAAGCGTGTCATAGAAGTACTGCGGATTTTCTTCCACAAGCATGTTTATGCGGTCTTTTTCAGCTGTTTCAAGAAATTCCCTGAAACCCAGTATGAGTCCTATATATCTGTCCCCAGCCTCGGTTTTCTTTGTGCAGGAGAATGACATCATCATCAGAATCGCCGATGCTGAAACAGCGATTATTATGGCCGGCAGAACCTCGAGTATATAGCCTATAAAAAGCGCCAGAAAAACTGCCAGAGCATTAATAATTACCATGCCAATCATACCAAATACAAAGCCTGCTCTTTTTGCCGTATATTTTGCACGAACTGTCGTATACATGATAAGCCACATAGGTGCAACGACTATCACTGCCAATAAAAGCGAAAGACCTGCCATAATAACAAATTCGCCGAGTTTCATATGGTTTGCAGCCGAAAGAAATCCAAGCCATGCAACGCCCAGAGCCATGAACCCGATGAAAAATGACAATGCTTTATTATACTTTTTGTAAATCACATTTTTGGGGTCGTCCTGCCATGATGACTTGACCATGTCTCTGACCACGTTCATCACCGAATAGAACTTATTTTCAAGTTCAAGGGTAGATACCTGGCTTCCGTTTCCAAACTCATCAAAGAGCGAATCGAACATCACCTTCTCATAAGCCTTTGCTTCCTCTTCCATATCTTTTACCTTGTGAAGAACGAAGTATTTTTGAGATGAAAACGCCTTCTGCTTCGTCTGTTCCTCGATGGTCAGATAGCCCCTGTCTGCCCAGTATATTATAAGTGAAGTTACATCCATGGCTTCCACGCTGTTATCAATTATAAAACCTACATCTGCCGAAGTTACCCCGTCTGGAGCATAAAACTCGACAGTCTTTATTATAGCGTTGCTTTTACCTTTTTTCAGCCAGAGCAAAGCGCCCAGAAGCAGTATCGAAGGAAGCATTATAAAATAATACTTTTCTGCAAAATCTGCAAAAGTCTTCTTTTTAAAGGCCTCGCTGAAATAGCCGTCTTCAAGCGGCAGCGCCACGGTAAGTGCTTCCTGGGGATTCAATGTTACTCCCAGGGAACCGATTATCGTATTTCCATCTACCTTGTATGAAACCTTGGAATTATCGGTGCTCCCTGCCTGACCGTAAGTAAAATTAAGCTTTTGGGCATCGAATTCCTTTGGCATTTCTATCTTAAATGCAACCTTGTCCACATAACAGTCCCACTGCGTCCCTATAAGGTTGAAATAAAGTTCATCCATATTGTCCATATAATCATATCCTATAGCATATACATACGATATGGTATATGTCTCCTTCTGCTTCGTGAAGCTTTCAGGGTCGCCTATCTTTATGTTCAGATATCCATTTTCCGAGTAAACATCGTAATTATAGCCCGGAACGCTGATATCGCTTATTTTAGCCGTCCGCCCACCATTAGTCCTCAGAGGGATGCTTCTTATTATTCCGTGTCTCTGCTCGCTGAATGTCACATCGAGATTTTCTGTAATCTCAAAGCTGTTGTCCAGACTTACCTTCATTCCAATATCGTATGAGTCTATATTGAATGCCTCCAGGGCGCTCGCAGAATTGGGTACAAACAGAACTAAAAACACCGATAAAAACAATATACAAATCTTCTTCAAACCATCACCTCCAGTCCAAATTCAGCAAAACCATCTGCCGATATCTTAAAACTTAACCTTTACGTTTTCTCTTTCTGACTCCTCCGCCATGAAGAACGGATATTTTTTAAATCCCGTAATTTGAGCTACAATATTTGAAGGGAACATCTCAATCTTCGTATTCAAGGCTCTTACCGCGCCATTGTAATACTTTCTTGACTGTGATATTTCGTTTTCAAGTGATGAAAGCTGATTCTGAAGATTCAAGAAGCTTGTATCCGCCTTAAGATTCGGATAATTTTCGGAAAGCGCAAAAAGGCTCTTCAAAGTTCCCGAAAGCATATTCTCATTTTGGGCTCTTTCATCAATTGTCTGAGCTCCCATAGCCATGTTTCTAGCGTTTATAACCTTTTCCAGAGTTTCCCTCTCATGAAGGGCATACTGCTTCACCACTTCGACAAGGTTTGGAATAAGGTCATATCTCTTCTTGAGATACACATCCATGGTCGCGAAAGCCTCGTCAGATTGATTTCTGAGCCTTACAAACCCGTTATAATAAGAAATTCCCATTACCAGCACAAGTGCTGCAATCCCCAATATTCCAATAAATAAAATATCCATAATTTTTCCTCCTAAGTTATCTTTAAACCAATACACATTTATAGTAAATTTCCTGATGCTTTTACAATTTCATACCCTTAAATCCAAAATGACAACCCCAAAATATATCCATAATAACTACTTCCTTCACAGATATATCATATCTGAAACTCTTTAAGTAAAAGGCACCGAACTTAATCCATGCCCTTTTACATTGTCTATATAAGATTTTGATGCCTTTTACCATTTTGTATTTATAAAATCATGAGTATCCTTTTCCGTTTGAAGAATCTGATCTACCGTTGGATTTTCTGTCACCTTGTGCTGCTTCATGCTTTCCCTGATGATGTCCGTGATATCCAAAAACCCAATTTCCCTATTCAAGAATTTGCTCACTGCAAGCTCATTTGCAGCATTGTAGACCGTAGTCATGGAGCCACCAGTTTTTAACGCCTCATACGCAAGCGCCAGTCCCTGGAAATTTTCCATATCCGGGTCCTCGAAAGTAATCTGCTTGAGCATTCCAAAATCGAGTCGCTTTCCATCAAGAGGCTTGTGATCGGGATAGTAAAGTGCATACTGTATCGCCAGCCTCATGTCAGGAGTTCCAAGCTGGGCCACTATGCTGCCATCGACAAATTCCACCATCGAATGGATTATGCTCTGTGGCTGCACGACCACCTGTATGTCCTCTGGCTCTACATCAAACAGCCATTTAGCCTCAATTACTTCCAGTCCCTTATTTACAAGCGTCGATGAATCTATGGTTATCTTCTTTCCCATGGACCAGTTTGGGTGTTTGAGGGCATCTTCAAGCTTAATGTCTTTCATCTGCTGAATGCTTCTTCCTCTGAATGGGCCTCCAGAAGCCGTAATCAGTATCTTGCTGAGCTGTTCGCGCTTCTCGCCCTTGAGGCACTGCAATATTGCGCTGTGCTCGCTGTCAACCGGAAGTATCCTGACGTTCTTTTCCTTTGCAAGCGGCATTATTATGTGGCCCGCCGTTACAAGAGTCTCCTTGTTTGCGAGGGCAATATCCTTGCCTGCATTGATTGCCGCTATTGTAGGCCGAATTCCTATCATTCCGACAACGGCCGTAACCACTATTTCAGAAGCCGGATACTCGGCCGCTTCAATCAGGCCCTCTATGCCCGATACCACTCTCACTTCAGAGCCCTTGAGTCTTAGCCTCAATTCATCCGCCTTTGAAGCATCACTCACACATACCAGCTGTGGCTCAAACTCCTTTATCTGCGACTCAAGCAGGTCTATGTTTGAACCAGCCGTAAGCGCTACTACGTTAATGTCCTTGTTGCTTCTTACTACGTCCAGAGTCTGAGTTCCTATCGAACCCGTAGACCCTAAAATTGCTATATTTTTCATAAGTTTTATAATCCTTTTCAAGGTATTGTATTATTTGGTAAAAAATTGCTTTGCTTCGCTTTTCACCCTATTCTTTAATGTAACATAAATTATAATTATTCTCAATATCATTAACGAAAAAATTAATTTAACATTTACCATTAAGGCTCTGCCATAGAATTTGTTCTCTTTACAAAATTCTTGAATTTCGCAAATATTCAGTTTTGTGCTACACTTTTTCCTTTTGCGTTGTTTAATTTATTTTGATAAAGTTTGTTAAAAATATTAACTATATAGCATTCCTGTCGATATCTATACTATGGCAATAGAATATTACATACTGATTAAAGTATACAAAGAGAGGGAGATTAAAAATGGGACAAGAAAAAAATTTCAAAAGCAAGAGTATCAAGTTGAAAAAACCAAAAAAAATTAAAAATCGAATTACAAATGTTATCCTGGCAATTATAATAGTTTTAAGTTTTACTCTTGGTAGCGTAGCATGCCTGTTTAGCTACTCGTCATCAATACATTCCCTTGAAATGGCCATGACCGAAACAGCAGCCGTAGCGGCTCAGCAAATTTCAAATGAACTTGAAGCATATAGAAATATCGCCTATGAAATAGGGTGCATACCCGAGCTTTCTGACCCAAACGTGTCCATAGCGAAAAAGAAAGCTATTATGGAAAGCCGTTACGCTGCCTATGGATTCGTCCGCGGCAATATCCTTAATGCAGATGCCGCTAGTATATTTGATGGCAACAATTATTCTGAGAGACTTTACTTTCAAGCCTCCATCAAAGGTGATACCTTCACTTCCGACCCAGTTGTCAGCAAGGATACTGGAAAATTGACCGTAGTAGTATCCGCACCGCTTTGGAAAGATGGAATCCCAGGTTCAAGCACGGTTGGAATCATATATTTTGTCCCTGATGAAGATTTTTTGAACGTTGAAATGGGAGAGATTAAAATAGGAAAAACGGGCTCATCTTATCTCCTCAACAAGGATGGCCTGACAATTGCAAGTACCTTTGCAGAAAGTGTCGGAGTTGAAAATACTATCGAAATGTCAAAAACCGATTCTTCTTTGAAGCAGCTTGCCCAGATTGAACAGAAAATGATTAATGGTGAAAATGGATTTGGAACATATAAATATGATGGCCGTACCGAGATAAGCGGATATGCTCCCATCTCAGAAACAGATGGCTGGAGCATAGGTGTTACTGCCGCCCGAAACGAATTTCTCGGAGGCGTTGTGCAGGCTCTTATTTATGTCACCCTTATAGTAATCGCCTTTATAATATTTGGAATCATCCTAGCTTCAAAATTTGCAAATTCCATTTCAAAACCTGTAACTGACTGTGCCCACCGATTGAACCTGCTCTCCGAAGGAGACCTTAAATCACCGGTTCCTTCAACAGATGCGGAAGATGAAACTGGGCAGCTTCTGAAAGATTTAGAAATCACCATAGAAAGGCTGAACGGAGCCATATCAGAGGTAGATTCCAATTTAGCCGCGGTAGCCAGCGGAAATCTTACTACCAGAATCGAAAGTGAATTCAAGGGCGACTTCATGCCCCTTAAAAATTCCGTAAACACCATCATAGAATCGCTTAATGATGCTTTCGGGCAGATTAACATGAGTGCGGACCAGGTTTCAAACGGCTCAGAGCAGGTTTCTTCAGGAGCACAGGCTCTGGCTCAGGGCACTACCGAACAATCAAGCTCTGTGGAACAGCTTGTAGCAACAATAACTGAAGTATCTGCCAGGGTACAAAGAAGTGCTGAAAATGCCTTAGATGCCAGCAAAAAAGTCGATATCGTGGGACACGATGTTGAAAACTGCAACACAGAGATGCAAAAAATGATTGAAGCTATGGCTGACATAAACAACAGTTCCAGCGAGATTGGAAAAATAATAAAAACCAT
>JBATTG010000086.1:0-13766 GCA_049670425.1 Proteocatella sp. | reverse complement strand
CCCATGAGTATTTTCAAAAGATAAAGTCTTCTTTTTTCACCCCCTGAAAGGTTTCTTATATAGGTGTATTGTGCCGTTGGTGTAAACAAGAAGTTTTCCAGCATTTGGGATGCTGTAATCTTGCTGCCATCTTTCTTAGTTACGTACTCTGCCGTTTCTCTGATATACTCTATTGCTCTTAAATTTCCATCCATATCGAGATTTTCCTGAGTATAATACCCGATATTAATAGTGTCCCCAAATTCCAGGGTTCCAGAAGTTGGTTTTATTCTTCTGGCTAATATGTTTAACAGTGTTGATTTGCCTCTACCGTTATTTCCTATTATGCCTATCCTGTCTGTTCTGTTTATAGTATATGTGAAGTCTTCGAACAGGCTCTTATCTCCATAGGACATGGACAGATTATAAGCTTCTATTATTTTACTTCCAAGCCTTGTTGATGCTACATCAATATCAAGGTTGTCTTTTTCACTTCTGTCAATTTCCTTTTCAAGTTCTTCAAAACGGTCTTTTCTGGCTTTTTGCTTTGTTCTTCTAGCTTCCACGCCTTTTCTTATCCATTCAAGTTCCTGTTTATAAAGCCTCTGTTTTTTGTATTCTATTTTAACTTGATCTTGCTCCCTTTGTTGTTTCAACTCTAAATATTTCGAATAGTTACCCTTATATTTATGCAATTTCCCATTTTCTAACTCCACTATTGTATTTGTTACCCTGTCCAGGAAATATCTGTCATGGGTTACCATTATAAGTCCGGTTCTTATTGACTTTAAATGATCTTCGAGAAAGTCTATGGTGTCGTTGTCTATATGATTTGTCGGCTCATCCAGTATCAGAATGTCCGATGGTCTTATAAGTGCTCCAGCTAGAGCTACTCTCTTTCGTTGTCCACCAGAAAGTTCTTTCATTTTTTTATCAAACTCCACTATTTTCAGTTTCGTAAGAATCTTTTTCGCTTCACTTTCTAATGCCCATGCGTTCTGGCTGTCCATATGCTGAGTTATAACCAGCATTTCTTGTTGCAGCTTTTCATCGTCTGGATTCTTTTCCAATTTTGTAAGAATTTCTTCATATCTGCCTACAAGCATTACTACTGGAGACTCACTCTTAAATATTTGTTCTAATACAGTTAAGTCTTCTTGTATGTCTGGGTTTTGTGAAAGATATTCTATGGCTATTTTACCCGATTTTATGGTTTCAATATTATCGGCTGAATCTTTTTCTGCTATTATGTTAAGTAGTGTCGTCTTACCTGCTCCATTTATCCCTATTACGCCTATTTTATCGTCATGTTCTATGCTCAACGAAACATCTTCAAATAGTTTTTTATCTCCGTATGTCTTGTAAAGTTTGTCAATTTGATATAAATTCATTTACTTCTCTTTTCTTTAATCGCAAAAGAGAATAATTTTCATTATTCTCTTTTAGCTAATTTGATTTTTTTCTTCTATTATAATTATTATATCATTTTTTACGTGAATTTACTAAATCTTTTAATAATATCATTTACTTTATTTTTTCATTTTCAGTTGGCAATTTAATCTCTGATTGGTTGCAGAATTCATTCAATGCTTTTTGTGCTTTTTGAATTGAGATTATTGTACCTGGTCCACCTATGCATCCGCCTGGACACGCCATTCCTTCAAGAAGCATCCCATTTTTCTTGCCTGCCTTGGCCAATTTCATCAATTTCACACATTCGTGAAGTCCATTGGCATTTTCAACATGAATTGCTCTGCTCGGGTCCATTTGCTCGGCAACTTTTCTTACAGCCTTGGCTACTCCCCCAGCTGAAGCGAATCCTCTTCCAAGGGATGAAGAATCCTGTATTTTATACTCTACATCTATCTCTGATACCTCTATATTTCTTGATACAAAAAGCCCCATCAATTCTTCAAATGTAATAACAAAGTCCACATACTTCTGAACTTTTTCACCGAGTGCCTCCAGCTTCTTTGCTATGCAAGGGCCTATGAATACCACTTTTGCATCTTTATTGTTTTTCTTTATGAATTGTGCGGTTGCTATCATAGGCGTAGATGTATCTGAAATATATCGCGCCTGATCTGGGAACATTTTTTGCACCATGCTCAGCCACGCTGGACAACAGCTGGTTCCCATGTATGGAACTTTATTTGGAACTTCGTCTAAGAATTCTTCAGCTTCATGCATTGTCCCTATATCGGCACCTAGCCCAACTTCCATGACTTCTTTGAAACCAAGCATCTTTATAGCTTCAAATACCTGTGTTGGCGTTGCCATCGGCCCAAACTGACCTACAAATGCTGGCGCCACTACTGCGTACATATTCTCCTGGTTTTTTATGGCTTTTATAAGCTGATATATCTGTGATTTATCACTTATCGCTGCAAAAGGACACGCCTGCATACATTGACCGCAGGAGACACATTTGTCATAATTTATTTTTGCTCTTCCCATGCTGTCGCTTTCTATGGCATTTACTCCGCAAGCCTGTGCGCATGGTCTGCCATAGTTTATTATTACTCCGTATGGGCAAATATCTTTGCATTTTCCACATTTTATACATTTTTCTTTATCTATTACTGCCTGCTTTTTATTTATTGTTATTGCATTGACTGGACATACATTCTGACACGGATGACCTATACATCTTCTGCAATTGCTGGTTACTTCGTAAGTATTTGTTGGACACGCTTCACAGGCAAATGTTATTACATTTACAAGCGGAGCTTTATATATCCTTTTATCAACATCAACATTCTCTATCCCATCACTTATAAGTCCAAACGTTGCTGCATCCCTTATGTCTAGACCCATTGCGAGCCTTATTCGTTCTCCTACTATTGCCCTTTCCTTGAATACATCTGTCCTGAATATAGCTTCTTCCCCTGGTATTATGTTGAATACAGATTTTGGAAGTTCTCTTAAATCTTTATCCCCATATGCAAAATCTGCAACCTCTGCAAAAACTTTTCTTCTATAATTTATAATGTCACTGTATATACCTTTCATTAGTCCCCCTTATTTTACATTTTATATTTTTATGTTAGCTTCTAGTTCTAGTTTTACTAAATTCATGACTTTTTCCATAACTACCTGTGTCGATGCCTTAAATATCACTTCTTCGTTTATTTGTACTACCGGAACCAAGGTTTCATCTTCTTTACAGTATTTTTTGCACTTTGTGTTTTCGATTTGTATCTCTACTTCTGGATGTTGTTCTGCTATGTCTTCCATCAAGTCCTCAAGGACATCACTTATTGTTGATGCGCCTGCCATCATGCATCTTGAACCAGTACATATTTTGACGTTTATCATTTTTTTCTCCTTTTGAAAATTAAATAGTTAATAATTTATTTATTAATTCATCTGCTTATACTACAAAAACATAATCATCAAGTGTTAAGATGTCATTGCCATGTATAATTAATTCTTTAGTATAACAATCTATCACTTCATAAGTACAAAAAATTTCATTTTCAGGTTTGGATACTCGGACTATCAAATACTCGTTGTTCTTAAAAGCTATAATCTCTTGAACTATTTTGCCTGGATGTACTATTACATAGGTAAATAAAAGTTCTCCAGTTTCCAAATCTGCAATTTCTATTCTATCTTCAAACTCAGTAATCTCATATGCGCAAAGATTGTTAACTTTTACATCAGCCTCTTTGCTCACATCTTTTATGTGTATTGTTTCAAAATTTTCTTTGCTTATTTTGTGAATTTCAGTTCGTCCAACTTTTCGCCTTGACATAAAGTCAGTTTTAAGTTTTAAGATAAAGTCATAATGCTCTTTTTTATAGTATACAAAATCATCGGTCTCCCCTATTATGCGTATGACACCGTCTTGGTCTACCTTATCTATTATACGAAAATCTATATGGCTGACTTCACCTTTTACCTGCTCTATGAAATCCGACAATTTGATTATTTTTATCGAATTTATGTGAAGTTGTTCCGGTTCTATCTCTCCTGGCAAATCAAATGCAAGCTCGACATCTTCCAATGTTCGTATATCAAATTGTTCGTCTTCATCTAAATAGCATTCTTCTACAAGAACATACTGTTCTTCGAATGTCTCACCTATTAAGATCCTGTTTCCAAGATTGATATTGAAGGCCTCATCCATTATTTCGTAATATTTTTTTTCTTCTACATCCAGCAAGTACATATTGTCAAAAAAATCACTGTCAACCAGTTCCATGTCATAGCTCAACTTGAATAGAATATATCCAGGAGCTAAAATTTCCATTTTTTTATAAAGGAAGGCATCTTTGTCAAATGTGAATCCTAATATGCTTTTTTGTATCCTTGTTTCCAAGTTTATTTCGAAAAATTCAATATAATCTTCATCTTCAATTTCAGTTATGGTCGTAAAGTACATTTTCTCCATACTTCCTTGAATATCTTTGCTCAGGAAATTTACTGGGGTATCAAAATCATACAGCTGTATATTTTCAGCATGGTGTCCCTGATCTAGTCTCTTTATTACATGATCATATTTGTTGTATTCCCAAATCCCTTCACTCCAAGAGTCTTCCATTCCCATTATAACTTTTTCAAAATAAATATTTTCTTCAGCTACATTTATCGGCTTGTAAACGATTTTAGGAACTTCTTGCGAACTATTTAGGTATTTCAGATTAAATATTTGCATTGATATCGCTTCCTTTTTAATTATACTTTTTGACAGTCGGTAGTCTTTATTTTATTTTTCGGCTGCCTGGTTTTATATATTCCATTCCCTTTTTACACATAGGACATTCTTCTGGGTCAAATGTTTCAATTTCAAGTTTTATTGAACTTATAACTTCTATGTCTACATTCCCTGTCGTTCTATCAATTATAGATGCTAAAGCAATTACTTCGCCACCCATTGATTCAAGAAGAGCTTTTACTTCAAGGGATGATTTTGCTGTCGTAACAACATCTTCGCATATAACTATTTTCTGGCCTGGTTTTATCTCGAAACCTCTTCTTAATTCCATTTTTCCTTCTACTCGCTCTGTAAAGATAGCTTCTTTTCCTAATTGCCTTCCAAGCTCGTATGCTACTATTATTCCTCCCATTGCAGGTCCTACCAACAGGTCTATGTCCATTTTCTTCAATCTCTCAGCTACTGGTTTAAGTATCTGCTCTGCCTTGTCTGGATATCTTAATACCTTGGCACACTGTACATATCTGTTTGAATGTTTTCCTGACGTAAGTAAAAAGTGTCCTTCAAGTAATGCCTGGCTATCTTTTAATATATCTATCATTTATATTATACCTCTAATTTCTTCAATTTTTGTATTTTGTTCTTTAAAATATTTTTCCATACCTTTTACAATATCGTACCCTGCCATTGGGTTTATGAAGGATGCTGTTCCAAATTGAATCAGCGTCGCCCCTGCCATTATGAATTTTATGGCATCTTCCGCTGTAGTTATCCCGCCCATTCCAATTACCGGAATGCCTACATTTTTGCATACATCCCTTGTCATTCTAAGCGCTATCGGCATTATTGCCGGTCCTGAAAGTCCTGCATATATGTTGTCAAATGTAGCTTTTTTTGAATTAATATTTATATCCAGTGCATTGAAGGTGTTTACCAGCGAAAGTCCATCGGCTCCGGCTGATTCTACTGCCCTTGCAACTTCTACCAGATTATTTGCATTTGGCGAGAGCTTTACTACAAGAGGAAGGTCTGTCATTCGTCTTATTTCAGATGTTATAAACTCGGCATCGCAGGCGTTCATTCCAAATGCCATCCCGCCTTGTTTTACGTTTGGGCAAGATATGTTAAGTTCTATTATGTCAACGCCATTTTGTGATTTAGAATGTTCATCAATAAGTCTTACGGCTTCCTTATAGCTGTCAAGGTCCGAGCCTCCTACATTTGCTAAAACCACCGTATTTTTGCTCTTCATAAATTCCAGTTCTCTTTCAAGGAATACTTTTACTCCCGGATTTTCAAGCCCTATTGAATTCATTATTCCCGACGGTGTCTCAGTTATCCGTATCCCAGAATTTCCATCTTTTGGATTAAGGGTCAGCCCTTTTGAGGATATTCCCCCCAGTATGGATATATCATAAAACTGATTATATTCTTTTCCAAATCCAAAGGTTCCAGATGCCCCAATTACTGGATTTTTAAACTCTTTTCCAAATACGATCTGCTTCATTAGAACTCCACCTCGATTCCCTTGAATACAGGTCCGTCCTGACAGACTTTCACCATTTTATCTGCCACTTTACATGAACAGGAAAGGCATGCTCCTAACCCGCAACCCATGTGTTTTTCAAGTGATACATATACATTTGGATGCAGTTTGGTTATCGCTGACATCATGACTTCTGGTCCACAAGTGAATATGTTTTCATATTTTTTAAAGTCAATTATTTCGGTTACCAATCCGCCTATTTTGAATTTAGCATTGCACCCATCAAAAAGGCTCTGCAGTGCAAAAAGTTCGTCTTCATTATAGAGCCCTTCTCGTATACCGATATATATATCTGTCTTCTTATTTCTTTTTGCTGTAAGATAAAGCGGAGCCATCCCTATTCCTCCGGCTACAAGCGCGGTTTTGCCTTTCAACTTTGGAAATCCGTTGCCATAGGGTCCGTGTAATATCATCACATCATTTTCAGCAAGTTTTGAAAATATATTTGTTCCTTTTCCTCTTACTGAATAAAGAAAACTAACACCATATTTATCACAGTCAAATATGCTTATCGGTCTAAACAGGGTCATGTCTCTGTCTGCCGCCTTAAGCATGAAGAATTGTCCTTCTTTTACTTCATATTGCCCAGCCACTTTCATGAGATATATGTCTCCGGCTATTTTTTCATTAAATAATATTTCTTCTCTTTTTACTTGAAGCATTTGCTGAGCTCCTTTGCCAATTCCTGTGCTCTTTTTACCAATTCTTTTCGAAAGTCCATATCGTCTGATATTCCAGCAGTATAGCCTCTAGATACATTTATAACTCCATTTTTACGTTCTCTTACTATATATGCTATATCTTCTATTTTTGCACCCTGGGCTCCATAACCTGGTATAAGCAGGAATGTATTTTTAGTTTTTTCCCTTATTATGTCTAGTTCATTCAGGTTATTTACGCCTACTACTGCTCCGAATGATGCAAATTCTGCTTCTGGCTCAGCTTCTTTTCCCCACTGGTATATTTTATCCAGAACTCTTGAATAAAGTGCTTCTCCTGAAATTTTAAGGTCTTGAAAGTCTTTCGAGCCTGGATTTGAAGTTTTTGCCAGTATGAAAGCTCCCTTGTTGTTTTCTTTTATATATTTTTCATATGGCTTTATTGCATCTTCTCCCATATAAGCATTCAACGTCAGTATATCTGCTTCAAAGTCTCCTTCGAAGTGACCTTTTGCATACAGCTCTGCAGTTGAACCTATATCGCCGCGCTTTATATCTGCAATAACAATCTGCTTGTTTGCTCTTATATTTTTTAAGATTTCGCTATAGGCTCTAAGCCCTGACATTCCTTCTGATTCATAACATGCTATCTGAACCTTGTAGCAGGCTGCATAGTTTTTTGATGCTTCTACTATCTCTTTTGCATATGTTATATATTGCGACTCCAGTGTAGGACAAGATGCCTTAATTTCTGCTGGTATTTGGCTTGGTCTTAAGTCTATTCCTACACAAAGTGGACTTATTTCTATTGCTCTGGTTCTAAGCTCTTGCATTATCATAAATAATTTCTCCTTTTGCTATCGTGTACTTGACTTTTCCAACTACGTTCCAGCCATCATATGGGGTATTCTTGCTTCTTGTCACAAATCTATTTTTATCTATATTCCAGTTTTCATCGCTTATGATTACCAGATTAGCTTCATTTCCTTCTAATATATTGCTGTTTCTACCAAGCATTCTTGATGGCATATTTGACATAAGCCTTGCAAGAACCTTCATTGATATGTCATTTTCCTTAAATACTTTCCTGACCATGGCATATGACGTTTCTATGTTTATTATGCCTGGCGCTCCGTTTGCCTTATCTTCTTCGCTATGAGGTGCATGATCAGTTCCTATGACATCGACATAGCCTTTCTTTATACTCTGTATAAGAAATTCAACATCTTCTTTTGATGCTATCGGCGGGTTTACTCTGTATTCCAAATCACAACTGAACAGATGATGTGGTGCAACTTCTACGGTTATGTTAAGACCTTCCTCCTTGGCTTTTATAATCGCTTCCATTGACTCTTTTTTGCTGATGTGACAAAAGTGGAGATTCCCCCCAGTTTGCCTTACAAGCTCAAGATTTCTTATAACCATCTGCGTCTCAGGCTCATCATGATCAAGTATCACAAATCCAAGCTCTTTCGATTTTTTTAAGGCCTCTTTTAAAATTTCCGGGTTATCCACATTTTTGCCGTCATCCGAAAATATTCTTGTATATTTTATAAGTTCCTGAAAGTCTACAAGTTCCGTTCCCTCAAGTTTTTTAGTTACAGATGCTATCTGCACTACATCAAGAGGCATGTTTTTTGTATTTTCAGCTACTGTGGCTATTACTTCCTTGCAGTCTGCAACCGGTATAGTATTTGCCATGGCTACAACTGTTGTATATCCGCCTTTTATGGATGCATCATTTGCTTCCTTATAGGTCTGTTTGTAATCCAATCCTGGATTCCTAAGATGAAAGTGCATATCCACAAAAGAAGGTAAAAGGTACATTCCCTGGGAATCTATTACTTTAATTTCTTTTTTACTGCCTTGGATATAGTCTGATATCTTATCTTTTCCTATATATTTTATCTTGCCGTCTTCTATTAACAGGTCTTCTTTTCGCTCTGCATTTTCATCAATTATTATAGCATCCTTAATTAATATCATTCTTACCTCTTTTCTTCATGTCTTCGAGTGTAAGAATCAGGGCCATCCTTGCATACATTCCGTATTTAGCCTGATCAAAATATTTAGCTCTTGGGTCTTCATCGACTTCTTGTGTTATTTCATTCACTCTTGGTAGCGGATGCATGACTATCATGTTCTTCTTTGCTTTTTTCATTTTGGTTTTATCCAGGATGTATACGTCTTTTAGTTTTTCATATTCATCTTTGTCTTCAAAGCGTTCTCTTTGGATTCTTGTCATATACAGTACGTCTGCATATCCAATAGCGTCTTCCAGATTTTCCATTTCTAAATACTGGCCATCATCCAAAATTTCCTTTATATAGTCAGGCATCTGTAATTCTTTTGGTGAAACAAAATAAAATTTGTTATTTGGATATCTCATCATAGCTTTCACTAAAGAATGAACTGTCCTTCCATATTTCAAATCTCCCACTAAAACTATATTCAAGTTGTCAAGTCTTCCCATTTCTTCATTTATGGTAACCAGATCCGTAAGCGTCTGAGTCGGGTGCTGATTTCCACCATCTCCTGCATTTACAACCGGAACTGTTGCAACAGTTGCAGCCTCCATTGGCACCCCTGCTTGATAATGCCTCATTACGATTAAATCCGAATATGCAGAAACCATCCTTATAGTGTCTTTCAGCGTTTCCCCTTTTGATACTGATGAATTCTGCGCTCCCACAAAACCTATGACGCTCCCACCGAGCCGTTGCATTGCCGCCTCAAACCTGAAGTTTGTCCTTGTTGACGGTTCGTAAAAAAGCGTAGCCATTACTTTTCCCCTCATTGCATCTATATATGAATGCTGATTGGTCATTATGTCTCTGGATACGCTTATTAAATCTGCTATTTCTTTAACTGAAAAATCACTTATTTCGGTTAAGTGTCTCATCTATTTCCTCCTTGTTAGTCTCTCTGTACTAAGTTAAAAGAGCTATTTAATTGTTACATACATTTAGTTAATTTTACTTTAAAGTACCTCATTTGTCAATATAATTAGATGTATGAATGAATTACCTTGATTGAAAATTTCCATAAAAAAAAGAGATTTTGAATTTTCAAAATCTCCTCTTACTTATTAATTACTCTGGTTGCGGTGCGTCAACTGGACAAACTCCAGAACATGCTCCACAATCTATACAAGAATTAGCGTCGATCACGTAGATTCCGTCTCCTGCAGAAATACATCCTACTGGACATTCTGGTTCACACGCTCCACAGCTTATACAAGATTCTCCTATAACATATGCCATATCATTTACCTCCTTATTTAATTGTGTATATTACCATTAGATTATAACAAATAATGTAATTTCTGTAAATATTATAATTTAAAATTTATTTATTTATTATAGAACTTTAATTGGAACACCGGAATTTCATCATGGCGATGACTATAATCCATAAAAATCTGATAAATATAGTGCTTCATGATAATAAAATAACAATTCGGATTATTCATAAAAAATAATAAAATATCCTTATTGTTTAATTCGGGTAAATTATATTGATATTTTATTATTTTTTTTTTAAATTTTTTTTCATTATTAAATCACTTTTTTTAAAAAAAACTTAAAATTCATTAATATTGAATAAAATACACTCTCGTTTTAAGTTGAAGTTAAATATTATTATTTTTATGCACTTTATTTATTGAATTTTATAAAAATTCGCTTTAAAACTGTCTAGATTTATTAAATAATATTTTATTTTAAGGGTTGAATTCTCTTTACATATATTCTATAATGTAGAAGGAAAATGTATTCACAAAGATACATAACTATAAAATAATATTAAATGATTAAGAGGAGTGTGTTAAAAATGGAAGTAAAAAACGTTAAAGAATCACTTAATCCTTTCGAAATTGCACAAAGACAAGTAAAAAATGCTTGTGACAAACTTGGTGCAGATCCAGCAGTATATGAAATTTTAAAAACTCCAATGAGAGTTCTTGAAGTATCTTTCCCAGTTAAAATGGATGATGGAACAATAAGAACATTTACTGGTTACAGATCTCAGCATAATAACGCTTGTGGTCCTTTCAAGGGCGGAATAAGATTCCATCAAGATGTTACACTAGACGAAGTTAAAGCTTTATCTACTTGGATGACATTCAAATGTTCTGTAACAGGAATCCCTTACGGTGGAGGAAAAGGTGGAATCGCTATCGATCCTAAAGAATTCTCTGCTACAGAACTAGAGAAAATTTCAAGAGCATATGCTAGAGCTATATCTCCACTAATAGGAGAAAAAGTTGATGTACCTGCACCAGACGTTAACACTAATGGACAAATCATGTCTTGGATGGTTGATGAGTATGCAGCAGTAACAGGCGAATATGCTCCAGGCGTATTCACTGGTAAACCAGTTGAGTTTGGTGGTTCTCTTGCTAGAACTGAAGCTACTGGATACGGTGTTGCTCTAATGGCTAAAGCTGCTTGTGAGAAGTTAAACATTAACTTCAAAGGCGCTAGAGTTGCTATTCAAGGTTTTGGAAACGTAGGAAGCTACGCTGCTCTTTACGCTCATCAATTAGGAGCTAAGGTTGTTGCTATATCTGATATATTCTGCACAGTTTACAATGCAGATGGTATAGATATCCCAAGAATGTTTGCAGATCCAGTTAAACCAATAAAAAATGATAACTACGGAAAAGAAATTACTAAAGAAGAGTTCTTTGCTCTTGAGCTTGATGCACTTATTCCATGTGCTCTTGAAAACCAACTTACTTCAGCAAATGCTGGTGACGTAAAAGCTAAAGTTATCTGTGAGGGAGCTAACGGCCCTACTACTCCAGAAGCTGATGCAATATTCGCTGCAAATGGAATACTTCTAGTTCCAGACATCCTTGCTAACAGTGGTGGTGTTACAGTTTCTTACTTCGAGTGGGTACAAAACCTACAAAGATTCAGCTGGACATTTGAAGATGTTCAACAAAAACAAGAAGGCTTAATGTACAAAGCATTTGATGACATCTGGTCATTAATGGGCGAGTTCAAAGTTGATATGAGAACTGCAGCTTACATGACAAGTATAAAAAGAATTCAAGTTGCTATGAAATTCAGAGGATGGTATTAATATCAACCTTCAATAAATAAAAAAGACTGCCTATATGGCAGTTTTTTTTATTTATTGTAATCACCTTCCGAATTATCCGTATCTGGACAGAAAATGCATGCAAAGTGCCCTGTCTATCTACCGGATGTGTTACTATCCTAAAATCCAAGTCTCCTCTTATAAGTGCAGTTTTATTGTTACTAAGTTGATTGCAATATTTCATAAATATTAAGTTACAAAGTAAAAGCAGAGATTTTAGGTCTCTGCTTTTTGTTATTTATTAATATGATTTACCCATTATCAGCATTCTGTCAGTTTTAGTGCCACATACTATACACTCGTCATAACCAAGATCCACCTTGTCAAAAGGCATACATCTCGTGCTTATTCCGGCTTCATCTTTTATCTTTTCTTCACAAGCCGGGTCATCACAAAGCATTGCATATGCGTAACCAGTTTTTTCTTCAAATGTTTCTTTAAGTTCATCGTAATTTTTTACAGTCCAAGTTTTTTCTGTTCTGAATTGAGAAGCTCTTTCAAACAGATTTGTCTGTATATTATCCATAAGTTCTTGCAACTGCGTTTCAAGGTTATCCATTAACATCGTAGATTTTTCACAAGTATCTCTTCTGAATATCGTTACTTGATTCTGCTCGATATCTTTAGGTCCAATTTCGATTCTAACAGGAACACCTTTCATTTCCCATTCATTGAACTTATATCCTGGTGATTTTGACTTATCTGCATCAAGCTCAACTTTAAATACAGTTTTCAGTCTGTCATTAAGCTCCTGAGCCTTTTCAATAACACCTGGTTTGTTTGATGCAACTGGAACTATTACAATTTGTACTGGAGCTATTTTAGGTGGCACAACAAGACCTCTGTTGTCACTGTGAACCATCACCATTGCACCTATAAGTCTAGTCGTTGTAGCCCATGACGAAGTCCATGCAAACTTATGCTTTCCGTCTCTGTCAAGGAATTTGATATCAAACATTTTAGTGAAATGCTGTCCAAGGTTGTGTGAGGTTCCCGCCTGAAGCGATTTTCCGTCTCTCATCATTGCCTCTATTGTATATGTTCTAAGAGCACCTGCAAACTTCTCTTTTTCAGTTTTAACCCCTAATTTTAGAGGTATTGCCATATGTTCTTCAACAAATTCTCTGTACTGTTCAAGTATCATAAGGCATTCTCTGTCTGTATCTGCTTCATCAGCATGCACAGTATGCCCTTCATGCCATAGAAACTCTGAAGTTCTCAGGAAAGGTCTTGTGGTTTTTTCCCATCTTACAACATTGCTCCATTGATATATAAGGTATGGAAGGTCTCTGTATGATTTTATCCATTTTGAGAACATCGGACAAATTATCGTCTCTGATGTAGGTCTTACAAATAGTCTTTCAGGAAGTTCATTGTCTCCATTTTGAGTAACCCATAGTACCTCTGGTGCAAATCCTTCAAAGTGATCTACCTCTACCTGAAGCAGATGCTCTGGTATAAGCAGTGGAAAATATGCTGGTTTATGACCTGTTTCTTTGAATTTCTTGTCCTGCCATGCAACTATAGTTTCCCATATTGCATATCCATAAGGTCTTATAATCATTGCACCCTTTACTGGTGCATAATCTGCTAGTTCTGCTTTCAATACTATATCAGTATACCATTGTGCAAAATCAACATCCATACTGGTAATTTCTTTTACAAATCCATCTTTCTTTTCAGCCACTTTCATTTCCTCCTTATATTTAAAAAATATTATTATGCATAAAAAAACCTCCGTCCGACAAAAGGGACGAAGGTATATTCTCCGTGGTACCACCCAAATTGATACAAAAAATTGTATCCACTTGATATC
>JBATTG010000085.1:0-2651 GCA_049670425.1 Proteocatella sp. | reverse complement strand
GGCCCATCCTTATCAAGTTTGTAAACAGACTTTCCGACACGCTTTATGCTTTTGCCCAGTATCTTGAGAGCGACATTATTTTGATGGACTTCGAGGCCATGTCGAAAGAAAAATTATAAGTTATCATTTCATAATAAGAATAAGGAGCAAATGATTGCTCCTTATTCTTATTCTAATGGTTAAATTTTTTCCAGCTATGAATTAAATGTAATGTAACATATTTGGGGATTATCATCAAGTTATAATATATTTATATCTGTTTTTTGTATTAAAAGCTGCACTATTTTTTCCAATCCTTTTGCATCTTCTTCATCAAAATTAGCTTTTTCAGTACTGTCTATATCAAGCACTCCCAAAAGCTTACCGTCCTTATATAGTGGAATCACTATTTCTGAATTGCTTGCGCTGTCACAGGCAATGTGACCTGGAAATTCATGAACATCTTCTACTATCTGAATTTTATTTTCTTTAGCCGAGCTTCCGCATACGCCTCTTCCCATTGCAATTCTTGTGCATGCTACTTTTCCATTAAATGGTCCTAATACAAGTTCTGCATTTTTGTAAAGGTAAAAGCCTGCCCAATTTATATTCTCAAGGTTGAAATATAAGAGCGATGATATATTGCCCATATTAGCAAGCATGTCTCTTTCGTCTTGAAAAAGACCTCCTGCCATTTTGTAAAGTTCGTCATAAATAACTGATTTAGGTTGTTCTTTAAATATTTCCGAAAAATTAAAACTCATGTTTCTCTCCCGTCTCTATAATGTATCAAAATTAATATGACAATATCCGCCTGGATTTTTGTCTAAGTATGCCTGATGGTATTCTTCAGCCTGGTAAAAACATTTTAATTCTTCTATTTCTGTAACTATTGGTTTTTGATAGTTTTTTTTCTTACTTTCTACTATATCTGTTATGATTTCTTTTTCGGATGAATCCTTATAGTATATTCCGCTTCTATATTGGGTTCCCATATCGTTACCCTGCCTGTTTCTCTGTGTAGGATCTACTACCATGAAAAATCGCTCTACTAGTTCGCTGAGGCTCACTAGAGTCCTGTCGTATACTATTTTAACGGTCTCAGCATGACCTGTGGTTCCAGTGCAAACTTCCTCATAGGTCGGATTTTCTTTGCTTCCATTTGCATATCCTGAAATTGATTCCTTAACTCCCTGTATCCTGGAATAGTATGCCTGTAGACCCCAAAAGCATCCTCCTGCAAGATATATTTCACTTAAATTTTCTTCTTTAAATTCGATTCCTAAATTTGGATTTTGTGGCAGTGATGATTTCATAATTCCCTCCATCTGTTAGCTGCATGCTACTCCTTCAATTTCTAATATTAATTCCACTGTTTTATTTACTTACTTTTAATATATCATACTAATGAATTTGCCACAATAAGATGATTTTAAATAAAAAAAACCACATAAATTTGATCTTATGTGCTCTTCTTTGTTCAATCCGATTTAATATTTAAATCAGATGCGCAGAATTACGTAAAAATCATTTTTATATGGATTTATTTTTAATGATATGTTTTGTATTATAAGATATTATTGAATCCTATTATCCAAAAAGGGTTAACATCACTCCTGCTGCTACAGCCGAACCTATGACCCCTGCAACATTTGGTCCCATTGCATGCATAAGCAGGAAGTTTGTCGGATTGTACTGCTGGCCAATTTTATTTGATACCCTTGCCGCCATTGGAACTGCAGAAACTCCTGCCGATCCTATAAGCGGATTTATTGGGTCTCCTTTTGAAAATTTATTCATCAGTTTTGCAATGATTACACCAGCTGCCGTCCCTACTGCGAATGCCATTACTCCTAAAACTACAATCTTCAAGGTTTCTGCCTTAAGGAACTGCTCAGCGTTTGCCGTTGCTCCTACTGACACTCCAAGAAGTATTGTAACTATGTTTATAAGCTCATTTGAAGCAGTTTTGGTAAGTCTGTCTGCAACTCCGCTTTCTTTGAAAAGGTTGCCCAGCATGAGCATCCCTACTAGTGTTGCTGCTGCTGGTAATATTAGCGAAACTATTATTGTAACAACTATTGGAAATATAATTTTTTCTTTTTTGCTCACGACTCTGAGCTGTTTCATACATATTTTTCGTTCTTCATCTGTAGTAAGCAGTCTCATTATTGGCGGTTGAATTACTGGTACAAGTGCCATATATGAATATGCGGCTACGGCTATTGGCCCTAAAAGATGTGGTGCTAATTTTGAGGTAAGTAATATGGCAGTTGGCCCATCAGCACCTCCGATTATCCCTATTGACGCTGCTTCTTGCGCTCCAAAACCAAGAAGTATGGCGCCAAAAAACGTAAAGAATATTCCGAATTGTGCTGCTGCTCCTAAAAGTAAGCTTTTGGGATTGGCAATTAGTGGTGAGAAGTCTGTCATAGCTCCTATTCCAAGGAAAATAAGTGGTGGGAATATCCCTAGTTTAACACCCAATGAAAGGTAGTGAACTAGACCTCCAGGGCTTTCCATTTTCATACTTGCAACCATCTTTCCCTGTTCTGCAAGTTGCATCTGTTTTACAGCTTCACTCATCGTTTCTGGTTGGTGAATGCTCAGGATTGTATCTGGTAGTCCCATTATGTTTGCAAGCGGCAAATTTGCCAGTAGCATGCCAAACG
>JBATTG010000084.1:0-2835 GCA_049670425.1 Proteocatella sp. | reverse complement strand
TAATCATAATGGAGATTATAAGATGGTAAGGAGAATATATGAGATCTAATTTGGATGGTTTTTTTGCAGCTTTAACAGACAAACTTGTCTTTATAGAGCTGGAAAATGAGCTTATTTTGGAAAAATTTGGGGATGTAGATAAAGAATTTATGGTTCCTGTTTTTTCAAAAGATATAGTGAAAATGGCAACATCGGATGAAAATGGAATAACTACTATGGAGATAATAGAGGCCATATTGTATTTGATTGGTGTTGACGGGCAATTCAAATATAATGCGCAATATCTGCATTTTCTGAAGAATAATTTGGAAAAACCTGAAGCTCTATGTGCTACCCTGGCAAAGGCAAAATACGACAATAAAAACTATAAAGATGCCCTGATATATTTAAGAGCAGGCATGTTGTTAGATGATAATAATATTGGTATAATATACAACTATGCGCACATATGTAAAGAATATCTTATGGATATTGAAGACCTTGAGCTTAAAAAACTGCTGCTTAAAGAATCACAGGAGTATTTTGAGGCTGTTTTGGATATTGATAATACTAACTATTTGGCGAATTATCAATTGGCTTATTTTAAAATAAACCAAGGAGAAATAGAGGAAGCTATAGAACATTTGAAATCAGTAGTTGAGAATGCAGATGATAATGAAATTGTCGAGGAGGCTAGGAATATAATAATGAAACTTAATGTAGAAGAGACTTTAGAAAAGGTCGAAGCGTTGATGGAGGAATTACAACTCGAGGAGGCACTTGAACTTTTGGAGACGTTGCCAGATGTGCAAGAAGAGAAAGAACTGAGTTTTAGAATTAATTACGCAAAAGGATTTTGTCTCAAAGCATTTTCTGAGTTTGACGAAGCTATAGAAGCTTATGAAAAAGCATTGCTAATCGATAATACCAATACTTTGCTGCTTTGTGAACTTGGAATATGTTATGCATATATTGGTGAATTTCAGCAGGCACTGGAGTTTTACATGTCAGCTCTTGACATAGAACCTAAGAGCATAGAGATAATGAGCAATATATCGATAATTTATTTAAACATGAGAGACATAGAAAATGCAAAACTGTATATCAAGAAAGTTATGGAAATTGACCCTGATGATGAAATAATTGATTCTACAGTAAAAGAAATAAGAAAACTTGAAGATTCAATGAAATAAAGGAGACGTTATGAAGGAATATGGAGTAGTCCTGGAATTGATTGGCGACAAGGCTGTAGTAAATGTAAAGCGACAATCAGCATGTGGTCAGTGTAAAGCGTGTGATCTAGGGACGAGTGAGCAAAAGGAAATCAATATAACAGCAAAAAACGATTTGGGAGCAAAGGTAAATGATAAGGTAAACCTTCTCATTGAAACACCAGATTTACTCAAGGCAGTTATAATCGTTTATTTAATACCATTAGTGGCACTTCTTGCAGGGGTTGGTATATCAACATATGTGACTAAACTTATGGGAATAGATGGAGAAACTATAAGCATAATTGTCGGACTCGCTTGTACGGCGCTTTCATATATGATAGTAAAAAATAAGGATGCCAAGCTTAAAAAAACTAAGAAATATGAACCTGCAATAGTAGAAATATTGGGACAAAGTATAATCTAGTAAAAAATCGACTATTTTAAGTTGTATAAATTGTAATTTAATTAAATAGGAGGACACATGTTAGAGGAAAAAAGAAAAGCTGTCGAGAGCACTATGGCAAAAATCGAAAAAGAATTTGGAAAAGGATCTATTATGATGCTTGGAGAAAATGCCAAAATGAATATTGAGGTAATCTCAACTGGTTCGTTAGGATTGGATTTAGCTATTGGTATAGGTGGACTTCCAAAAGGAAGAATAATAGAAATTTATGGGCCGGAATCTTCGGGAAAAACTACAGTTGCACTTCATGCGGTGGCGGAAGCTCAAAAAGCTGGTGGTGTAGCGGCGTTCATTGATGCCGAGCATGCACTTGACCCGGCTTACGCAAAAGCACTTGGTGTAGACATAGATAATCTCATAATTTCACAGCCAGATACTGGAGAGCAGGCTCTTGAAATAACAGATACCCTAGTGAGCAGTGGTATTGTAGACATCATAGTAATTGACTCTGTAGCTGCGCTTGTTCCTAAAGCGGAAATAGAAGGTGAAATGGGAGACTCCCATATGGGTCTTCAGGCAAGGCTTATGTCACAGGCACTTAGAAAGCTTACAAGCTCAATAAACAAATCAAAAACAATAACAATATTTATAAATCAGCTGAGAGAAAAAATCGGAGTTATGTTTGGAAATCCGGAAACAACAACCGGTGGTCGAGCTCTGAAATTCTACGCTTCATTAAGAATAGATGTAAGAAGAATAGATTCAATAAAGCAGGGTGATGTGCTCGTAGGTAACCGCACAAGGGCAAAAATTGTTAAAAATAAGGTGGCACCTCCATTTAAACAATGTGAATTTGACATAACTTATGGACAAGGGATTTCAAAGGTTGGAGAGATTGTAGATTTAGCAACTAAAGTTGATATAATAAAGAAGTCAGGTTCATGGTATTCTTACAACGACAGCAAGCTTGGTCAGGGAAGAGAAAATGCAAAAGCGTATTTATTGGAAAATAAGGATTTGATGGATGAAATTGAAGTAAAGGTAAGAAACTTTTATGATGATACAGTTGAATTAGAGTTTGTACCGGAAAAAGAAAAAGAAGAAGAAGCTGTTTTGGCATAATAATAGCAATAAAAGCACGGAAATACAGGTAAATTCTTGTATTTTCGTGCTTTTCATTGACAGTTTGAACTATTGCTATTACAATATATGTATATATTCAACAAGAATATACTAATT
>JBATTG010000083.1:0-6445 GCA_049670425.1 Proteocatella sp. | reverse complement strand
ATGCGGTGGTTATGGTCCCGCCTATTCCAATTACAGTTTCTATTTTATACTCCTGCATAATGCTTGAACAATGTTCTATCTTTTTATTTATATATTTTGTCATTTCATTAAGGTTTTCGTCTGTGTTTTCATCGGTTATTTGAAATTTTTCGGTTAATCTGACTGCGCCAATATCGATGCTCTCCCTGTATATTACGCCTTCATCTTTTGAACCTACTACAAATTCCGTGGATCCCCCGCCAATATCAAGTATGAGTATCCTGCGCCTGTCTTCAATACCCAAGGTCACTCCATAAAAACCAAGCTCCGCTTCTACGCTGCCGTTGATAACTTCAATTTCGATTCCTGTATGTGATTTTATAATATCAATGAATTCTTCTTTATTCTTCGAGTCTCTTAGTGCCGATGTTCCAATTGCGTATATTCTTTCGGCATGTTCGCCTTTTGCGGTTTCCACAAAGTCTATGAACGAGTCTACATTACGCTTCATCGCATCATTACTTATAAAGCCGTTTTTATTTACACCCTGTCCCATTCGAGTGGTGTTTACATATTTTTTTCTATTAGCTATGTGCTTGTCATAATCAGCAATTAAAAGTCTCATGGAATTTGTTCCAATATCAATACTGGCAATTTTCATATTTACCTCTATTCTATAGGTTTATTCGATTTTCACATATACAATCTCATCTTTTTTAACCATCTTTAATTTTTCTCTTGCCATTTTTTCTATAAATTCATTGCTTTTAGCGCCATCAATTTCTTCTTGAATGCTTTTACTCCTGGCCTTAGTTTCTTCCAGTTCTGATTTTAAATTTTTAATTTCACTTTCAAATTTAGCTAGAGTAACAAATTGATTTCCAATGTAGGCTGCGGGATATAATATGGCTATTATTATAACGACTAATAAACATACATTCTTGAAATTCAACTTACTTTGCTTATTTTTTGGCAGGCTGTTTATTTTTATGTCCGTGTCAATTTTAGAATTTGCACTCTTTATATCTTTAAAATCGATTACATTATTTTTTGACATAACTTCGTCCTCTCAAGTCTTTGCATGCTAGTCCATTATTTCATACATTTGCATAGCATCGTCTTTCTTTGTACTGTCTTTAAGTGACATAACTTTGACTTTTAATTTTCGCTCGCCAAATGTTATTTCGAGGATATCGCCCTCTTTTACCTTAGTCGAAGGTTTTGCTTCTTTGCCGTTTATTAATATTATTCCTGCATCTGAAGCATCCTTAGCAACAGTTCTTCTTTTAATTATTCTTGATACTTTTAAAAACTTATCAATTCTCATCGCATACTCCTCTATTTTTGAAATATCAAATTTATAATATCTATGATTTCATTTCTATATATTTATCATTTTTGCATACGCTTATATAATAACACAAAGCTGTTGGTTATTAAAGATTTTAATGTGAAAAAACTATAGAAATAATGAACAAATAGGAATATTTTTCAATCCAATATCAAACTATACTTGATTTTTTGTTTTTTTTGTGTTAGATTTGTTTTTGTGGGGAGTTTGTTTTACAGGCTGAGAGGAAGTTAACACTTCGACCCGTAACCTGATTCGGATAATGCCGACGTAGGGAAATATTTGTTTATACAAGAATTCTGTATATATGAGATATCCCTGTTCAGGCATATCTCTTTTTTGTGTTTTGATTTTTTTAGCAACATTATTTAAAAAAGAATAGAGGGGGAGCTCCCTATGTTCTTAATTCAAACAACTTAATAGCGAGGGTGCTGGTGTTTCCGGCTGAGAGGAAGCTTTTGAGCTTTAACCGACCATATATTTTGCTATATGGAAGTAGCTGTTTTGTTGTAATGAAATTTTATACATAAGCACAATTCGTATTATGAATTTTTTCTTATTTAAACATAAACAGTTCTATTTCCTAAGCATAATTAAATGTATTTTGTAGGCGTTTATTCGTCGAAAAACTAATTATAATTTTGGAGGTAGTTTAACTATGGAAAGAAAAAGTTCGACTTTGAAAATGGTAGTTTTATCAATGCTGGTTGCTATAGGAGTTGTCATATCCCCCATATTGAGGATTGAAGGGATGTGCCCCATGGCCCATTTGATTAATGTTGTAGCGGCTGTACTATTAGGACCTTGGTATGCTCTTTTTTGCGCAACGCTCATCGGGGTCATAAGAATGATGTTCATGGGCATTCCTCCACTTGCTCTTACTGGAGCTGTTTTTGGCGCTGCCTTGTCGGGTATGCTTTACCGCTTATCAAAAGGCAAATTAATTTGGGCTGTGATTGGTGAGGTTATCGGAACTGGCTTTATTGGTTCTATAATATCTTACCCTGTCATGGCTGTTTTATGGGGACGAACTGGTCTTACATGGATGTTCTACGTTCCGTCTTTCTTAGGAGGGACAACTATCGGCAGCAGCATCGCCTTTTTATTGCTTCTTCAACTGAGTAAAACAGGTAATCTAAGTAAATTTCAAAAAAAATTAGGAGCTGCAACTTATGAAAAATCACAAGTACGAGACAGTGGATATGTTGAGGGTGAAAGATCTTGTTAGGGCATCGTCTCCTTTGATTCATTGCATAACAAATCATATTTCAATAAACGATTGCGCAAATGCGGTTCTCGCTGTTGGTGCCAGACCTATAATGGCAGAACATCCGCTTGAGGTAAATGAAATTACGTCTTTGTCTAAATCTCTGGCGGTTAACCTTGGCAATATAAATGACAGCCGTATGGAAGCTATGCTTATTTCAGGAAAAGCTGCACATGAAAATAACATTCCCTGTGTCATAGACCTTGTGGGTGTAGGTTGCAGTCAACTTCGTCTGAATTATGCAAATAAGTTCATTCGAAAATGCAAACCAAATATAATAAAAGGCAATATATCCGAAATAAAAGCGATATGCGGTAAAGAAAATGATTCTAAAGGCATTGATTCGGGCAGTAAGGATTCGATTACTGCAATACCGCCTGAAGAGATTTTGGATATGCTGACTGAATTTGCGCAAAATATGGGCGCTATTGTAGTCGCCACAGGCGTAATTGATATAATTTCAGATGGCAATTCAGTGTATATTCTTAAAAATGGTTGCGAAAAACTTTCCAGTGTAACAGGCACTGGCTGCATGCTTAATTGTCTTATTGCAAGCTATGCGACTTCAAGAGACTATATGCTATCCGCTATTTCTGCTGTCGCACTGATGGGGATTTGCGGAGAACTTTCTTCAAATGCAATAGGTTGTGGAAGTTTTCGAACCGAACTTTTGGATAATTTATCCAATATATCAGATGAAGTTTTTTTAGATAAAATTAAATTTATCAAAATAGAATATTAAAGAGAGGTTATTATGAATATAGATTTGACCCTTTACCTTGTTACAGACCGTTCTGATATGGATGAATCTGTTTTTCTTTCGAAAATCGAGCTTGCCTGCAAAGGTGGAATCACATTGCTGCAACTACGTGAAAAAGATGCTTCCAGCCTGGATTTTTTAGATATGGCTTTAAAAGTAAAATCTATAGCTGATAGATATAGTGTACCACTTCTAATTGATGACCGGATTGATATTGCGCTTGCATGCAATGCTGATGGCGTGCATCTTGGTAAAAATGACCTGCCTGTTGCCGTGGCTCGAAAAATTTTAGGCAATAACAAAATAATAGGTGCAACTGCAAAAACTATAACTCAAGCTCTTGCCGCTGCAGAAGCCGGCGCTGATTATCTTGGAGTAGGAGCCATTTTCCCCACTACTACCAAAGTCGTAACCCTTATCACTGATGTCCGTACGCTTAACGACATATGCAACAGTGTAGCTATTCCTGTCGTAGCTATCGGTGGGCTTAACATCGATAATTGCCATGTGCTTTCAGGGACTGCGGTAAATGGCATTGCCGTGGTATCGGCTATAATGAAGGCCCATGACCCACAAAAGGCTTCATGTGCGCTGAAAGAAAAAATCTCTTCAATACTTGAAATGTAAGCTCGATGGAATTCATTTTTGCAAAAAAAACCTTACTTGCAATTTTTCATGAAAAACTTTAACGATTCCAACATTTTAATGTCAATAATTAATTATATAGCAGAAAGCCATGTTAAATCATTTTTGATTTAACATGGCTTTCTGCCTGTTTTCTTATTTTATAAACTCAGCCTTATTTACACACTCAGTTCAACATTCATTTTCAGTTCTTTATAGTTTTCCAGTCTAGGATTTACTTCGTCTTCGATAAATTCAACAACTTGCTGAGGTGCTCTTCCTATATAAAGAGATGGATTCATAAGCGCCTTGATTTCTTCATCGGTAAGTTTGAATTCTTCATCGTTTGCAAGAAGCTCCAGCAGGTTGTTTTCTTTTCCAAGCTCTTTCACATTTCTGCCAGCTTCCATTGAATATACTCTTATTTTTTCATGAAGTTCCTGTCTGTCTCCACCTTTTTTTACGGCTTCCATCAATATATTCTCCGTAGCCATAAATGGAAGTTCTTCATTTATTCTTCTTTTTATCATATTTTCATATACTACCAGATTGTTGGTTACATTTATTGCAATATCAATAATAGCATCCGTAGCCATAAAAGCCTCTGCGGTAGAGAGTCTTTTGTTTGCAGAATCATCAAGCGTACGCTCAAGCCACTGCGTTGCATGTACAAATGCAGGATTTTGAGCAATATTAATAACATATTTTGCAAGAGAAGATATTCTCTCTGATCTCATCGGGTTTCTCTTGTATGCCATTGCTGATGAACCTATCTGGTTTTTTTCAAATGGTTCCTCTATTTCTTTAAGACTCTGAAGGAGTCTTATGTCATTTGTCATCTTATGAAGCGACTGTGCAATCTGTGATAGTGATGAAAGCACTTGAAAATCCACTTTGCGTGAATACGTCTGTCCTGTTACGGCATAGCTTTTTTCAAAACCCATTTTTTCACATACCAGTTTATCTACCATTTTTACTTTTTCATGGTCATTGTCAAATAATGACATAAATGAGGCCTGAGTCCCGGTTGTACCTTTGGCTCCTCTTAGTCTTAGACCTTCTTTTCTATAGATTACATCGTCTAAATCCAGAAGCAGATCCTGCATCCATAAAGTTGCTCTTTTACCAACGGTTACCAGCTGTGCTGCCTGAAAGTGCGTGAAGCCCAAAGCAGGCATATCTTTGTATTCCAGTGAAAATTCTTTCAGATTATTTATCAAAACTGCCATTTTCTTTTCAATTATTTCCAGGGCACTTTTCATAACAATAATATCCGTATTATCGCCTACAAAAGCACTTGTTGCTCCAAGATGGATTATTCCTTTTGCACTTTGTGCCATCAAGCCGTAGGCCTTAACATGAGCCATTACGTCATGTCTTGTCTCTTTTTCGATTTTTTTTGCAACATCAAAATCTATAGATGTTCTGTATTTTTTTAGTTCTTCAATTTGCTCATCTGTAATATCTATACCAAGCTCTTTCTCTGCTTCCGCAAGAGCTATCCAGAGTGTTCTGAAAGTTTCAAATTTATTTTGATCCGAAAAAATATAACTCATTTCTTTGCTTGCATATCTCTCATTAAGAGGACTTTGGTATTTTGAATAATAGTTTGACATTGTTAATTCTCCTATTTGTAATTTTAACTTAGACAGTGCAGGCTATTTGAAATAACCTGCACCTTGAATGTATATTTTACCACAAAATTTGTTTTCTATTCTACTTATTTTCTAAAATAATCCACTCCTGATTTTATTATCGGTTGTTCAATAATGTCTGGAATATTCTTATATAGTCTTGAATCTATTCTTTCTGTATGAGCCATTTTGCCGAGTATCTTTCCGCAAGGGCTTATTATTCCTTCGATATTATATGCTGAACCATTCGGATTATCTCCATATACAAATGCCACTTGATCATTCTCAACAAGTTTTTTATAGTTTTCCTCATTGCATACAAATCTGCCTTCTCCATGAGAAACCGGCACTTTGTAAACATCTTCCAAATCAAGGCCATTCAGCCACGGTGAATTTAATGTTATCCCCTTTGTTTCAACTATCCTTGCGATATGTCGTCCATTGTTATTGTATGTCAGGGTAGGGCTATTTTCATCAAGTTTGCTTATCTGTCCATAAGGAAGCAGTCCTGTTTTAATAAGTGCCTGAAAGCCGTTGCAAATTCCCAGTATCAATCCGTCATTTTCACTCAGCATATATTCTATGGCTGACGATATTTTAGGATTTCTGATAACATTTGCTATGAACTTGCCAGAACCATCAGGTTCATCGCCAAGGCTGAAACCGCCTGGGAATACTAGAATCTGAGCATTTCTTATAGCCGCTTCCAATTTCACAATAGATTTTTCAATATTTTCTATGCTCAGGTTGTTAAATACAAGAATTTCAGCTTCGGCCCCTTCTCTTTCGAAAGCCTGCGCAGTATCCCATTCACAGTTTGTACCTGGGAA
>JBATTG010000082.1:0-25870 GCA_049670425.1 Proteocatella sp. | reverse complement strand
CAGGCTATTCCCACCATTATGACTGGAGTTAACCAAACGATTATGATGGCAATGTCCATGGTTGTTACTTGCGCTTTAATCGGTGCTGATGGACTGGGTCTGGAGATACTTCTGGCTACAAATCGTGTAGAGATGGGTAAGGCTTTACTTCCAGGCATATCAATAGTAATCGTTGCTGTAATTCTCGATCGTCTTACACAAGGTTTAATTAAAAAGAGTGAGGTGATTGAATAATGGATAATGATAATATAATTGAAGTCAGCAATATTACGAAATTATATGGAATAAATAAAAAAGAAGCATCAAAAATGATGAATGAAGGTTTCAGTAAAGATGAGGTACTAAAAAAAACTGGTGTTACCGTGGCACTTTGGGATGTTTCATTCAAAGTTAAACGTGGAGAAATATATGTAATTATTGGACTTTCAGGTTCAGGTAAATCTACATTAGTTCGTTGTTTTAATTGCTTAATAAAGCCTACATCAGGTAAAATAGCATTTGAAAATAAAGAACTGGAAAAATTAGACAAAAAAGAATTATTAGAGTTTCGAAGAAACAAGATTTCCATGGTATTCCAAAATTTCGGACTAATGTCACATCGTAATGTTATGGAGAATATAGCATATGGCTTAGAAGTTAAAGGTGTAACTAAAGAAGAACGAGATCAAAAATCAATAGAAGCGACAAAGTTAGTTGGGCTGGAGGGCTGGGAAAATAAGCCAATTGCCAGTCTATCGGGTGGTATGAAGCAACGAGTTGGACTTGCAAGGGCTTTGGCCAATGATCCTGAAGTTTTATTGATGGATGAACCTTTTTCAGCACTTGACCCGCTTGTTAGAAAGGATATGCAATTTGAACTCCTATCTATACAACGAAAGCTTGGGAAAACGGTAATATTTATTACACATGATATTGATGAGGCTTTCAAACTTGGAGATACCGTGGCAATAATGAGAGATGGTAAAGTGGTTCAAATAGATACCCCTGAAAATATGTCTGCAAATCCTGCTGATGATTATGTAAAACTCTTTATTGACAGTGCAGATAAAACTAAGGTTATGAGTGTAAAGCATATTATGATTACGCCATCGTGTCTTGTTCAAGAAAAAAGTTCAGCCATCAATGCTATACGAGAGATGAGACAAAACTCGATATCCAGTGCATACGCAGTAGACAGCAAGATGAAATTCAAAGGAATTATCACTATTGACTCAGCGATTAAAGCTAATAAAGAAAACTTACCATTGTTTGATTTTCTCATTAGCGATACGATAACTGTAAAAGAAGATACGCTTATTAATGACGTACTCTCGCTTGCAGCAGAATCGCCATTTCCAATAGCTATTGTCAATGACTTGGGCGTGCTAAGAGGGATTATAACCAAAGCCTCTGTATTGGCTTCTTTGGTCTAAGAAAATTCAATAAATAGAATACGCTGATGCATAACCATCACCTCTAGTCTGAGATCATCTTGGCTGGAGGTGATTTTTATTTAAAAGAGTAAAATTGTTGGTGTTTATGGATTTTCAAATGTCATTGTGTTTATTTCATCATTGTTTTATCATCTTGAATTTGGGTATGAAAAATTATATATGCTTTTGCATATGAAATTATAAAAACAAGGAGGATATACGATGTCGAAAGTTAGCAGAGAAATGGTCGAACAATCTGGAATCAATGTTGATGAGCTGCTTGAATTGCTTATTAAAAATGCAGCAGCGGAACTTACAACATACTATTATTATACGATTTTGAGAACCAATATGGCTGGTATTGATGCTGAAGGCATGAAGGGTATTGTTGAAGCGGCAAGGGTTGAAGATAGAAATCACTTTGAAGCTTTAGTGCCAAGAATTTATGAACTTGGTGGAGCCTTGCCTCAAAGCATGGTAGTTTTTCATAATTTGTCAGCATGCCCTCCGGCTCCATTGCCAGAAGATCCAACGACAGAAAATATATTAAAAGTTCTTTTGGAGGCTGAAAGATGTGCAGTCAGAGGTTATTCACACATATGTCGAATTACAGGTGGTGGAAAAGATCCTAGAACGTATGAACTGGCAGCTTCAATACTCAACGAGGAAATTGAACATGAGTCCTGGTTTGAGGAAATTCTTACTGGAAAACCATCAGGGCACTTCTTAAGGACTGGAGGATATTCACCGTTTGTATCAAAATATCTACGTTAGGTTACTGATGATTTTTATTTTGATTTCTTAAGTTTAGTTGGCTCAAATAACAGATTAACTACCACTGCCAATAGGGCTAAAGCGGCTAATCTGTTATTTTTTTGGAAATTCAATATAAATCATAGGAAATGAAAAAATCCAACATTGCAAATAAAGGTGAATTTTATGAAAAAAATAGAGCGGAGAAATTGGTTTATAATAACTGTTTTAGCGTTATTAATAATATTTACATCCACATTTTATATTGCAAGCTTTAATGTGTATGGGGAAATAACTGCTTTAAATGCCCAAAGTAATAATAAGGCTGCTAATGAGTATGAAGCTTCTTTAGTTGAAGGGAAATATGAAACTTGTAGTTATGGTGATTTTGATTCTGAAAAAAGCAGGAGGGGAATTTTTGCTGTTTCGAATATAATTATGATAATCATAATTATGACAATCAATGCTATAGGCCGAAAACTAAAGGAAAAAGGTATTTCTGGCAATAACGAAGTTTATATGTTTCACGCCAGGTATTTTAACGTGTTCAAAGTTATATTAATAGCACTGTATATCATAGCTTTGTATTTAATCGTGCTTAAGTAAATACGTTTAGTATTTACATAACCCATATATAAATGTTATTATAATATAGCAATATATTTTTGGTTTTTTAATTTTAAATTTAAAAGAGGAGAAAAAGATGAACACTAAAGGACATAATAAAATCATCCCATTTATATGCACATTTATAGTAGCTGGATTTTCAATGATACTTATTTTTCCAAAAAGCAAAGAGCTTTTCAAAATGCTTGCGACAAATCATATGTACATAATGGGGTTTATAAAATTCGCTCTTCTTGCTACAGTTGGAGAAATGGTGGCAATAAGACTTACAAAAAAAGAATGGATTTTACCAGGACGAGTACTTGAACGAGCCTTCATATGGGGGGTTATAGGGATGGTTCTTTCTTTAATGCTTAAGATTTATAGCAGTGGAATAGATTTTTCTATGAAGAAAGGTATACTTCCAGGGGATGGTTCTATATTCCTTAAAGCTTTCTTTACAAGCGTTGCTATGAACTGCAGTTTTGGAATAGTAATGATGGGATTTCATAAAATGACGGATAAGAATATTGAAATGAAATCAAAAGGAATAAAGAACCGATCGATTGAAAAACTCGCAAAAGAGGTGGACTGGAACGGATTTATAACGTTTACAGTACTTAAGACTATACCTTTTTTCTGGATACCGGCGCATACGATTACCTTCATGCTCCCACCAGAGTACCAGATTATTATGGCTGCATATCTTTCCATAGCTCTTGGAATAATATTGGGACTTAGACCCAAAAAAACGGTTTAAAAAATAAACTCATAAGAATTAAGCATCAAAAAATCAAAGCCTCAAAGCTATTTTAAAAATAGCTTTGAGGCTTTGATTTTTTGATGCTGGAATATTAGACAGTTACAGTATCGCTCGTCATGGATTCCCATGTATTGCATTCGAACAAACGGTTTATTATAGGAAGATGTTGAGTGCACTCTATTTCGCACTTGCCGCATTTGATGCAATCGCCAGCACGGCCGATGGTATTTGCTGTGTAATTGTAATATTCGAGTCCGTAGACCATTTCAACCATTTCATCATCTGTTTTGTTAAACATATATTTTTCGTTATACATCAGCATATATCCTGGAATATTAATACCTTTTGGACAGATCCGGCAGTAACCGCAGCCAGTACATATAGCATTTGTGCTCCCGTTAAATTTTGTCTTAATCTGTTCCAAATCTTTTTTTGTAAAAGCAGTTGCATTATCTGCGATAAGGCAGGCCTCATCAATTTCAGCATTGCTGTTAAAACCAATCAAAGAGATAGTAATTTCAGGGCTGGCGATATTAAAACGAAGCGCTGCCTGTGTTGCACTTTCTCCAAGGGCAGCTAAAAAAGCAAGTTCTTTTTCGTGAGAAGGAATTGTGCCGCCGCTCAAAGGATTCATTGCAACTACACCATAACCATTCTTGTAAGCGTGTTCAACGCCGGCCCAGCGATAAGGGAAATTGAGCAAATTTATACCCATGGTAACACCAGCAAAATTTTTGCTGTTTAGGACATGTATAACTTCTTCTCCTGGCTGATGGGATGAAAAACATATATGGTCAATAAGACCCTGCTCCTTGCACCATAGAAGACCTTCATATTGTCCGCCTTCTTCCATGCTAAGATTATAATGATCCATTTTTCTCAGGCACCAAACATGATAAAAATCGATTTTTGAAACGCCGAGAACTTCGAGCGAATGTTTAACGGCATCAATTACTTTTTCTTTGGTAGGGCATGCCTTTGGCTTGCTCTTGGTAGAAACGTAGAAATTTGTTTTTCCCTGCTCGATAAGCTGACGAAAAGCAATTCCAAAGATATTTTCACTGCGATCATCACAGTAGCCGGGAGCCGTATCAAAGTAGTTGATACCTTTATTGTAAGCATATATAAGCATTTTAGCATTTTCTTCATCGCTTTTGGAAAGGTCAAATCTCAGACCGCCAAATCCTACAATGGAAACTTTTTTATCGGTTCCTGGATAAAGTGTATATTTCATATTGTCTCCTTTAATAATACCTAGTTAAAATAATGGTTATATTTATTTGGAAAATCTAAAGATCATTTGAAGGTGCAACCTTGGATTTTCGTAGCAATACTTGCTTTCTGAAAAGCAGTTTTAAAATCATGTCTCTTTGTAATGCTGTGAGACCCTCGTATTGACACACAAAAACTGTGTTAACGTCACTCTTGTAATATTTTACTATTTTCAAATCTGTGTTAAGACTGACATTGATGTCTTCAAGCGTTTCTTCGAGATGGGCTTTTATTGGTTCGTTGAAATGTTCTATCAAGTGAGCTGACTGATTCAAAGTTGTTTTGAATATTACGATGTCTACACCTAAGGTAACCGTGTTGACGGCGAATGGTTCTGAAAGCGGGGGCTTTATAAACATCTGGCTATCCCAGCCAATTGAAAAAAACTTGTCAGAAGGCATAAATATAATGTTTTTAAGCAGGAAACAGTTATCTTTAAAACTCATAACCGTAGCATTGTATTCATAAATGATTCTTTGGTTGAAGAAGCTGAAGGTACACTTATAGATGTATTCGGGATTAAAATTGTCCAAAAGGTTATCATCAGGGTGTATTAAAAATTTCGCCTCATTATTTTCAATGATTAGATTTCCGCAAAGTGATATCAGGCCTTTGTAATCTTTATAAAAGAAACTTAGCACCGCTTTGGGTATGAAGTGATATTCATTTATTAAAGCGGTTGCATCTAATAAGTTGTTCTCTTTTAGAACTTCAATCATTGTATTTACAACCAGCGGATCGAATTGACTGCCACTGTTGCGTTTCAGTTCTTTAATTACCATATTGGCTTCTATATTTTCTTTATGGTTGTTTTTTGATAATAAAACATCAACGAAATTGGCAACATGAACAATACGGCTTAAATAAGGGATATCATAACCTGACAATTGATCAGGATATCCGCTTCCATCGAAATTTTCGTGGTGGTGGCGGATGATTTTTGGAATATCTTTCAGCAAAGCCATATCATAAAAAGCGGTATTTAAAATTTCGGAACCTTTAATGCAATGGCTTTTCATTTTTATGTATTCAGAATCATCTAAGGGGTCATGCTTGTTAAGTATTTGATCTGAAATATAGATTTTGCCGATGTCATGAAGAAGGGCAGCTATATGTAAAGTGACAGTTTCGTATCTGGTGAGATTCAATTTCAAAGCTATTTTGAGACAAAGACCAGCTACGTTTGTCATATGGTGTGGCATGAATACATCTCTTTTGGTTAGAATTTCAACAAATGTATCTATTAGCGGAAATAATTTCTCGTAGTTATTAAGCACCATATTGACATGCATACAAGTTTGGAATAGATAGTCTTCGTTTAAATAAGAAGTGATGAAATCTAATAAGGAAATATCTTTTAAAGATAGTAGAACGACTGCAATGTAATCACCTTGAGAATCGGATAATGGGTGATAAACTGAAATAGCCAGCCAGGAATTGCTGTCTTCAGGCAAGTCGGAGACGTATCCCAAAGCATTATTCCAAATCCTGTAATTAATCCTGTTTTTTTCAAGTATTAAAGGGGAAGTATCGTGAATTTCTTTGTATTTAGGATCTGAAAAATCGCGTTTTATTTTGTGGTCATATTGATAGATTATTTTTGAACGATTGGTATCTAAAAATAGAAAATGAGCTTCGGTTGAATTCTCGAAAATTGGAGAACTTTTTATGAAAAATGGAAAATTTTCATTTAAACTTAACATTGAATCGTAAAATTCGTGCATCATATGTTTATAATCCTCCTTATAATATGTTTTGAATTGATTTATGCTGCTTCTGTTGAAATATTTGGATTTTTTAGACCATTTACGGCTATTATATCAAATTTGCATGTTGTAAGCAAATAATATTTTAATGTTTACAATACGCTATGTATAGAATGTTTTTATGGACATAAAGAAGAGCAGGGGAGTTGAAGTGTTGACAATATTGTGTTTATACTGTATTCTGTTGAAAATAATACTAATATTTTTGTCAAATAAATTAGAAAAATGACTTAAAGAAGGAGTGGAAACTTTGAAAAAAATAAGAATAGTAGTAGACCAGGCTTTAGATATGCCTGATGACATTATAAATAAATATGGGATTAAGGTTGTAAATTTGAATGTTACCTTCGGAGACGAGGTTGCAGGTAATTACACCAACAGGGAATTTTATGAAAAAATGAGGAATTCTCCAGTGCTTCCTAAAACCTCATGTCCATCTCCCGATGCATTTTTAGAAGAATATAAAAACGGGGATGATGATATAATTGTGATAACGCTGTCTGAAGAACTTTCAGCTACATACGGCTCAGCCGTTTTGGCAAGGGACATGTATATGTCGGAGAATGCATCAAAGAGTGTAACTGTAATAGATTCTACTAATGGGTCGATTGGCTCGGCGTTGCTTGTGGTTAAAATCGCAAATATGATTGAAGCTGGAAGTGGCATAGATGAGATAGTTGAAAATTCAAAAGAAATGATTAAGCATATGATACATTATGGAACCCTGGAAACCATAGAAAATGCGGTTAAAGGTGGGCGAATAAGCAAGACTAAGGGATTTGTTGCCAATGTTCTAAATTTAAAGCCGATAGTTCAAATCGACAGGACTGTATTTGTGGTCGATAAGGGAAGAGGGACTAAAAGTAGCTTAAAAAAGATGCTGGAACTTGTAGAAAATGACATTGTAAAGTATGACAAAAAAGTCAGTATTCTTGGAATTGCACATTCGAATGATAGAGAAAAAGCAGAGTTAGTAAAGACTATGATGTTAGATAAACATGAGTTTGAAGAAGTCATAGTTGCAGAAATTGGGCCTATAATAGGAACTTATACAGCAGAGGGCGCAGTCCTTGTAAGTGTAATTTAGTAAAAAAACAGGATACACCGTCTGATAACTTCAGCAGGTGTATCCTGTTTTTATTAGTTCAGAGTTTTAGTTGCAAACTCAATAGCATCATCAGCGCTGTCAAAGAAGTTTTCGCTACCACCTAAAATATCATACACCTCGGCTTTTTTAAGCAAGGTGAGGGGCTGCTCGTTTATTCCAGAAATAACAACATGGATTTTTCTTTTTAGACAAGTCTGCATTAATCTCTTGAATACGTGTAATGCAGTTGCATCCATCGCTGGAACTCTTTTCATATCTATAATTAAGATTTTGGTTTTATAGCCCAATTCATTTATGGCTGCCAGAAATTTATCGGTAGCTCCGAAAAAGAATGGTCCGTTAATCTCGTAGACCTGTATACCTTTCAATTCATTGATTTCGTTGTTTTTGTTATTATAGGTTTTTTCATCATCTTCATCTTCATTTTCTTCTGAAGCATCCAAATCGGATATTTTAATATTTGAAACATCAGCCATTCTCTTCATGAATAGGAACGATGATAATATCATGCCAATTTCAATGGCTTTTACTAAATCTATTAAAACAGTAATGAAAAAAGTAACAAGAAGTACTATAACATCGCTTTTGGGAGCTTTAAAAATCCCTAAGAATTCACGCCATTCACTCATATTATATGCCACAACTATCAAAATAGCTGCCAAAGATGCCAATGGAATCATTTTTGCAAGGGGCATAAATAAAACCATAATGAGCAATAAGGTAATGGCGTGAACCATACCTGCAACTGGAGTTCTACCGCCATTTTTTATATTTGCAACAGTTCTGGCAATTGCACCGGTTGCAGGTATTCCGCCAAATAAACCGGAGGCAATATTGGCAACACCTTGTGCTATAAGCTCCATATTTGATCTGTGCTTTCCTCCAATCATTCCATCGGAAACAACTGCTGAAAGCAGAGATTCAATCGATCCCAGGATTGCTATTGTAAAAGCTGGAGCCAGGAGCAACTTGATTTGATCCATGCTAACTTCAGGGATGCTGAGTTTTGGCAATTGAGAAGAAAGTTCTCCAAATTTTGTACCTATGGTAGCAACATCTAAATTAAATGTTTTTACAATTAGCGAAGTGATTATTAAGGCAATCAAAGCACCTGGAATTTTTTTATTGATTTTTGGCCACAGGACAATAATAAGCAACGCCAATAATCCCATTATTGTAGTTTCGAAATTCAGGGTAGTAAATGAATGGGCGTAGGAGCTCCATTTTTCTATGAATTCTACGGGGACTTCAGCAATATTCAATCCAAAGAAATCTTTAATCTGAGATGAAAATATTACCACGGCAATACCGCTTGTAAATCCAGTAGTTATAGGGTGTGGGATGAATTTGATGACATTTCCAAGTTTAAGTAATCCCATGACAATCATTATAACGCCAGCCATTATGGTGGCAATGATAAGCCCATTTATTCCGAACTCAGTAACTATCCCGTATACGATGACCATAAAAGCTCCAGTTGGGCCACCTATTTGTACACGACTTCCTCCTAAAAGTGATATCAGAAATCCGGCTATTATAGCCGTGTGTAAGCCTTTTTCTGGAGATACTCCAGATGAAATTGCCAGAGCGATAGATAGCGGCAGTGCTATTATAGCAACTATAATTCCAGCCGTAACATCTTTAAAGAACTGCTCCTTGGACTAATCGTTAAGTGTGGTTAAAAGTTTTGGTTTTAATTTTTGAGACATTTTCTTCACTCTTTCTAAAATTTTTGTAAGATATCATATATTTTTTTGAAACTAATATATTTATTTTCAAGAATACGGTATATGATATATAAATAATTGAATAATTATAAAGCTAGTTTTCAATTACTATTATACTACAAAAAAAATTTTAAAAAAATATTTATTTTAAAAAAATGTGAAATAACTGTATCAAGAGAAGTGGAAATATAGTAAAATAAGAAGGTATGATTTTATTCGAAAGGAAAACTATTAATGGATAATATAGAACTATCAAAAGAAATAGATAGACGGAGAATTTTTGGAATTATTTCTCATCCCGATGCAGGAAAAACAACGCTTACAGAAAAATTGTTATTACACGGGGGAGCGATAAGAGAAGCTGGCACAGTGAGTGCTCAAAAAAATACGAAATTTGCAAAATCCGACTGGATGGAAATAGAGAAAAAAAGAGGAATATCGGTAACTTCTTCAGTTATGCAGTTCGAGTATGACAAGAAAATGATATCAATTATGGATACTCCAGGGCATAACGACTTTGGAGAAGACACATACAGGGTATTGACGTCTGTCGATAGTGCAGTGATGGTAATCGATGCGGCAAAGGGTATAGAGGCTCAGACTAAGAAACTTTTCCAAGTTTGTAAGCTTAGGGGAATCCCTATATTTACATTTATAAACAAGATGGATAGACAGGCGAAGGATTCTTTTGAGCTTATCGAAGAACTGGAATCTGTTTTGGGAATGAATTCAACTCCAGTAACATGGCCCATAGGAAGTGGACTTCAATTTGAGGGAATATATGATATTTTAGATAATAAAGTCCAACTTTACAGAAGAAAAGAAGTGCTGGAACTCGGCGAAAAGGGAGTTTTCGGAGAGGAACTTGAAGGTATTCTTCATCCTGACAATCTTCGTGAACTTAGAGAAAGCATAGAACTTTTAGAAGGTGCTGGAAATGAGTTTGATCTAAAGGCCATAAGAGAGGGGCATTTGACTCCCGTATTTTTTGGGACAGCTCTTGCAGATTTTGGAGTAACAGCATTTCTTAACCACTTTTTGGATATGGCGCCAGGACCTAGCGTTAGAAAAACTACAAATGGTGAAGTATCGCCTTATGATAGTACTTTCACTGGATTTATATTTAAAATTCAGGCAAATATGAACCAGGCTCACAGGGACAGAATTGCTTTTTTGAGAATCTGTTCTGGGACTTTTGAAAGAGGTATGGATGTAACTTTAGTTAGAACTGGCAAGAAAATCAAGCTGTCACAGTCTACTCAGTTAATGGCAAATGACAGAGAGACTATAGATAAGGCCTATGCAGGCGATGTTATAGGGATATATGATTCTGGAAACTATCAGATAGGTGACACGCTTACAGCTGGCAAAGAAAAAATATTCTTTGAACCACTGCCTACTTTCCCGCCAGAGCTGTTTATAAGGGTAATGCCGGTCAATTCGATGAAAGCTAAGCATTTCCACAAGGGCGTAGATCAACTGGCTCAAGAGGGGGCAATTCAGGTATACAAAAATCAATACAATGAGGTTATACTTGGCGCAGTTGGTGCTCTTCAATTTGAAGTTTTTGAATATAGACTGAAGAATGAATATAATTCGGATATTATAATCGATCATCTGGACTATAGTGTAGCAAGATGGGTAAAAACTGATAATCCTGAGGAACTTAGCAAATATCACAATTCGAGGAGTATGCTCGTATTCGACCACTTCGACAGACCACTTATACTTTTTGCAAATAAATATACCTTGGATAGGTTTGCAGAGAAATATGAAGAACTTCATTTAGTGGATGCTCTTGATGTAAACAGAGAATTTGGAATGAGTGTATAGTTGAAGTATTGAAAATTATAGCAATTTGCTGTATAATATTTTAGTGTTTAATATCAATTTCACAAATTTTAGGAGGTACCCCTAATGGGTAGAATAGGAAACATAGAAAATAGAAAAAACAAGCAAGATTCAAAAAGAGCTCAGATATTTACAAAATTTGCACGTTCAATTACAGTTGCTGCAAAAGAAGGTGGCGGAGATCCGGAATATAATGCGTCTTTGAAGGTTTCTATAGAAAAGGCAAAGGCAATGAATATGCCTAATGACAATATAGACAGGGCGATAAAAAAAGGTGTCGGTGGCGGCGATTCTGAAAATTACGAGCACATAACTTATGAAGGCTACGGTCCGGGAGGAGTGGCAGTAATAGTTAATGCCCTTACGGACAATAAGAACAGAACTGCAGCAAACGTTAGATTCTATTTTGATAAAAATGGCGGAAATATGGGTACTGCAGGATGCGTAAGTTTCATGTTTGACAAAAAAGGTGTTATACTTATAGAAAAAACAGATGCGATAGATGAAGATACAATTATGGAACTTGCCTTAGAATCTGGAGCTGAAGATTTTATTGCCGATGAAGAAGGTTTTGAGATAATCACAGAAGTCGATACTTTTGTAGATGTTAAAGCTGCACTTGAAGCTGCAGGATATGAACTTATTTCTGCAGAAATAACTATGGTTCCGCAAACATATACAAGCATTGATGAAAAGCTTTCAAAGAGTATGGAGAAGCTGATCGACATGTTCGAAGATGATGAGGATGTTCAAGAAATACACACTAATTTAGAAGTATAATTTATTCATATTTGTTATATAACTAATTTTAGTGCTAATGCGTATTCTAACATGGGTGCGCATTTTTCTTATAATACTTAATATAAAATATACTGAATAAAATTTGATTTATAACAGATTGCTTCTTTAATTCGGCTTTAAGAGAAATTGCTGATAAGGCTGTCTTTATATTTTGGGGATATCTAAAATGTGAAAGGAATAAAATGAAAAATTTAACTCTATTAACAGATTTTTATCAATTGACTATGTCGAATGCATACTATATTGAAAACTTAAATCAAGAAAAACTCATATTTGATGTGTTTTTTAGAAGGAATCCGAGTGATGGAGGCTATACAGTAGTATGTGGGATAGATGAAGTTGTTGAATACATTCAAAATCTGGAATTCTCTGATAGCGACATAGCTTATTTAAAAAGTTTGGATACATTTGATGAGGGCTTTTTAAATTATCTTAAGGATTTCAGATTTACAGGAGAAATATACGCAGTAGAAGAAGGCACTGTAATGTTTCCTAATGAACCGATTATGAGGGTAAGAGCTAATTCTGTCGAGGCTCAAATCGTTGAGACTGCGATACTTAATATAATGAATTTTCAATCACTGATTGCAACAAAAGCTTCAAGAATATGCCAGGTTACTGGTGGCGATCCTGTTATGGAATTTGGACTTCGAAGAGCTCAAGGGCCGGATGCAGGGCTTTACGGTGCCAGAGCGGCAGTTATAGGCGGTTGTGTTGGGACTTCAAATGTATTAGCGGGTAAAATGTTTGATATACCTGTAATGGGGACACATTCTCACAGCTGGGTACAAAGATTTGATTCGGAGATTGAAGCTTTTAGGACTTATGCAAAGAACTATCCGGAAAAAACCATGCTCTTGTTAGACACATATAATACCTTGAAAAGTGGACTTCCAAATGCCATAAGAGTATTTAATGAACTCAGAGAAAAGGGGTATGAAGCCCAAGGGGTAAGACTTGACTCTGGAGACCTTGAATACCTTTCTAAAAAAGTTAGAGAAGAATTAGATGAAAATGGATTTGAAGATGTGAAGATTACGGCATCCAATGATCTTGATGAATACTCGATAATGGATCTTAAGCAACAAAAAGCTATGATTGATGTTTGGGGAGTTGGGACAAAGCTTATAACTTCCAGCAACTATCCATCTCTTGGAGGGGTGTATAAACTTTCAGCAATCGAGAGGGATGGCAAAATAGTACCTAAAATAAAACTTTCGGAGTCTCCTGAAAAAATAAATAATCCGGGATATAAGCAGGTTGTTAGAATTTTTAATAAGAAAAACAACTCGGCGCTGGCAGATTTGATAATTTTGGATCATGAAGAAATTGATGAAAGCAAGCCGCTTACAATTTTCCATCCTACATATACATGGAAAACACATACCTTTGAAAACTATTATATAGAAAAACTCCTGAAGCCATTATTTATAGATGGGGAGCTGGTGAGAGAAAAGAAAACAGTAATGCAGTACAGAGAAGATTCCATAAGGAGGAAAAATAATTTCTGGCCACAATACAAGAGAATAAGCAATCCCGAGCCTTTCAAGGTCGATCTTTCTCATGAATTATGGAAATTAAAGAGTGATATGATCAGCGAACTCAAGGTACATTTTTAAAAATTAAATAGATTAAACAGCAAAACCGCACTCACTTTTGATATTCAAAAATGAGTGCGGTTTTTATTATAGGTTTGAAATTACGGCATTGGTATATCTTATTCTGTCAGATGAACCTCCAAGGTCTTTTGTATGGAAATTAGAATCCGCAAGTGTCTTTAGTACGGCAGCTTTAATTCGTGCTGCTTCTTTTTTATAACCTATGTCGGACAGCATCATTGCCGCGCTTAGGATTACAGCGGTGGGATTGCTTATGTCCTGACCTGCAATGTCGGGAGCGCTTCCATGTACGGCTTCATAGATCTGCACATTGTCACCTATATTGGCGCTAGAGGCAAGACCTAAGCCACCAACTAATCCGGAACATAAATCTGAAATTATGTCACCGTAAAGATTTGGAGCTACGATTACATCGAATTGATTCGGATTGATAACGAGCTGCATGCACATGTTGTCGACTATTTTCTCATCTGCAACTATATCCGGATATGATTTTGAAATTTTTCTGAATGAATCTAAAAATAATCCGTCGGTCAATTTCATTATATTCGCCTTGTGAACAACTGTAACTTTTTTTCTTCCGTCATTTTTTGCCAATTCGAAAGCATATTTGCATATTCTTTCGCTGGCATCTCTTGAAATTATCTTGATGCTTTGAGCCACATCCTTCGACGCCATATATTCTATTCCTGAATAGAGATCCTCGGTGTTTTCCCTTACTATCACCAAATCCAGGTCTTTGTACCTGGTTTCAACGCCGTCGATAGATTTTATGGGCCTTACGTTGGCATATGTTTCGAATTCTTTTCTAAGCAAAACGTTGATACTTCTGAATCCGGATCCGACTGGAGTTTCAGTCGGACCTTTCAGAACTATTTTGTTTTGTGCAATATTTTCGAGCAGGCCATCTTGGAGAAGCATGCCTGTTTTTTCGAAATATTCTTTTCCAGCATTAAACAGGTCCCACTCTATAGGAAGATTAAAGGAATTTATTATTCTTACTGCTGAATCTATAACTTCTGGTCCGATGCCGTCACCGTTTATAAGCGTTATTTTTTGCATTAGTAATTTTCTCCCTTCGTAGAAATGTAACTTAAAAATCCTCCGCATAAAAGTATTTCACGTTCTCTTTTGGAGACTTCCAGGCGAACTTTAAACAGGGAGCCGTCTATTTTAATCTCAAATATATTCTTTAAGCCTATATTTTTTAAAACATTGTCAAATTCTACTTTATCTACTATATTGAATTTTTCATAGTCTTTTGGGTTGTCAAATGTCAGCGGGATTATTCCATTGTTGATAAGATTAGATTTATGAATTCTTGCAAAAGATTTTACCAATACGGCTTTTATTCCCAAGTGTGCAGGTGAAAGTGCAGCATGTTCTCTGCTTGAACCCTGTCCGTAGTTTTCGCCGGCTATTATTATGCCGCTCTTGTTTTCGGCCGCTCTTGTTGGAAAGTCTTTATCCAGCCTTGTAAGGCAAAAATTTGAAAGATAATCTATATTTGATCTGAATGGAAGCATCTTTGAGTCCGAAGGTGTTATGTCATCGGTGGAAATATTGTCATTTCCTTTAAAAACTACCGTAAATGACATCTCATCTACAAGCGGTGTCTGCAGTGGGAGTTCCTTGATATTTGGCCCTTTTACAATTGCATGATTCTTGTTAGGATTATTTTTGATGAAGAAGCCTGAGTTTTTAAAGGCTTTTTCTGGTTTTTGGTAAATACTGATATCAAAAACCGGGACATCGTCTGTAAGGTAACCTTCCAAGGCGCTGGCTGCTGCAATTTCAGGGCTTACCAGGTATATATCTGCGGAATCTGTTCCACTTCTGCCCTTGAAATTACGATTAAAGGTTCTTAAAGAAACACCATTTGTGCTTGGTGCCTGGCCCATTCCGATACAAGGACCGCATCCGCACTCGAGTATTCTTGCGCCAGAGTCTATCAAGTCGGATAGTGCTCCGTTTGAGGCAAGCATTGATAAAATGCTGCTCGAACCGGGTGCGATTACAAGGCTTACATGCTCGGCAATCTTCTTGTTTTTCAGTATGGCGGCAGTTTTTGCAAGGTCTTCATATGATGAATTGGTGCAGCTTCCGATGGCTACCTGATTTATCTTAATTGGCTCCAGATTTGAAATTGCATCTACATTGTCTGGATTGTGAGGTTTTGCTATCATTGGTTTTATATCATCCAAATTAATTTCTAAAATTTCATCATACAGTGCATCCGCATCTGCTTTTAATTCTATGAAATCATCTGCTCGTCCCTGTGAATTCAGAAACGCCAAGGTTTTTTCATCGGTTTCAAAAATGGAAGTTGTAGCGCCTAGCTCAGCACCCATGTTGCAAATGGTAGCTCTTTCTGTCAAGGAAAGGGAACTGGCTCCAGGTCCTGTATATTCGACTATTTTGCCAAGACCACCTTTTACTCCGAGTTTCATTAAAATGTAAAGAATCACATCTTTTGCAGATGAAGGGGAATTCAATTTTCCAGATAACTGTATGTTCAATATAAGTGGGTTTTTAAAATAATACTTCCCTGTTGCTAAAGCCGTTGCAATGTCAAGGCCACCTGCTCCTATGGCAATCATACCCATGGCTCCGCAAGTCGGGGTATGGCTATCAGAACCTAGAAGTGTTTCTCCTGGTTTGGAAAAGTTTTCAAGGTGCAATTGATGGCAGACTCCGTTTCCTGGTTTAGAATAGCTTATTCCATATTTTTTGCAAATTGATCTGATAAATTCATGGTCGTCCATATTTTCGAATCCGGTTTGCAACATATTGTGGTCTACATATGCTACTGCGCTATCTACTTTGATTTCAGCTGGATCTATCTGCAGCAATTGCAGATAAGCCATTGTTCCAGTTGAATCCTGAGTCAGAGTCTGATTTATCTTTATTGAAATTTCATTGTTGGGAGATAAATCGCCGGATAGGATTTTATTTTCAAGAATCTTAAGTGTAAGAGATTTTCCCATTTTTTCCTCCAAGGTTTATTGTAAGTGTATGTTATTTGCTTAAAGTGCTGCGTAAAGCAGGTTGCATTCTGATTTAAGGTCTGCATAGATACGTAAAAGCTCCATGTCGTTTAATGAACGCTTTAGTTCTATAGAATGAGCTCTTACTCTTTCAAGAATATCTGCTCCGAAATCGTCTTCCATATTAATTCCCAGTTGAAGCAATTTGTTTTTTATGCCTGCTGTTCCAGAGTGTTTGCCGACTACAAGTTTTCTTTGAAGACCAACATCTTCAGGAGAATACAGTTCGTATGTTCTTGGGTTTTTGATTGCTCCATCTGCATGGATTCCTGATTCGTGAGAAAATATGTTATCTCCAACTACAGCTTTCCATGGAGAAAGTTTTCTGCCAGATGCTATTGATACATATTCGCAAAGTGGCTTTAAGCTCAAAAGGTTATATTCATTTGGATAGCCTAAAGAACATTTTGCAGCCATTATTATCTCTTCGAGAGCAGCATTTCCAGCTCTTTCGCCAAGGCCGTTAACAGTAACGCCTACATGAGTTGCACCAGCCATAACGCCTGCAATTGCATTTGCAGTTGCCATGCCTAGGTCGTTGTGAGTATGCATTTCCACATCGATTCCAAAAGTATCTCTTATTGATTTTATAGTATCATAGGTTCTCATAGGATTTAATATTCCAATTGTATCACAATATCTTATTCTGTCGGCACCTGCTGCCATTGCTTCTTTGATAAAGGTGAAAAGAAAATCGTCTTCTGTTCTTGAGGCGTCCTCTGCATTTACTGAGATATACATGCCTTCTTTTTTTGCATATTCCACTGCAGTAACCATTTGGCTAAGGACTTGCTCTCTTGTGGATTTCAACTTGTCTTTTATATGAATGTCAGAAGTGGAGATGGAAATTGCGACAGCGTCTACGCCACAGTCTATTGAGGCTTGGATATCTTTTATTACCGCTCTGTTCCAACCCATTATGCTTGCACGAAGATTGCTTTTGACCATTTTTTTTATGATATCTTTTTCATCGCCGCCCATAATTGGTATGCCTGCTTCTATTTGCTCTACGCCTACCTCATCAAGCATTCTTGCAATATTTAATTTTTCTTGATTTGCAAAAACAACACCTGCAGTTTGTTCGCCATCTCTTAATGTAGTATCTACTAATTTAAATGCCATAGAATTATTCCTCCTGTTTTAATATTATGAGATTATAATAATCCTTTTTTTGCGATACGTCAATAGTTTTTTGCAATATTTATTTTCTAAAAGTCATTTAAAAATACATATATACATAATTGAATTCTATTAAATGGTTGCAATGCAATGGAAATGGCTAATAAACTCTGTTGTGCTGTGAAAGCGCAAAAATGACAATAAATGAATATGTGCAGTGTGCAAGTTGCAAAAATGCATTTTTCAGTAAAAAGAAAAACTGACAAAAAATGGTTTTTATTACAAATTTAAATTGGCAGATATTTTCAATTTCTGCTATAATATCTAATAATGCAATTTGGATGGAGTCTTAAACTTTTCACTACATCTAATGGTTGTACTTGTTAATAATAAGCTGGTTTTAACGCTGAAATTACTCGATTTAGACAGCTAAAAACAGGCAATGTAAATCAAGTTGCGCCATATTTATAATAATATGTAAAAATGAGGAGAATTAAATGAAAAAGAAATTAATAAGAAGAAGTGCTTTTATAGCAGTTACGTTATTTGTAATCATGCTTGCAGGGTGCAGCAGTACTGAAGAGCAAATTAAGTTTGTGAGTAACGATAAGGATTTTGAAATTCAATTGCAAGAGGGGTATGTAAAAAAAGATGTGACAGAATCACAAGACCCTAAAGGATATGTTTACGCATATGAAAGGGATGGAGAAGTGCTTAATATAAGCGAATTTTTAATGCCGGGGACAGTTCTTGATGAAACCATGATTGATGAAGAAATTGGGCTATCTACTGAGATGGAGGTTCTTAGAAAGGACAACGTGGATTTGGGGGAAAAAGGGAAATTTTATGGAGTGCTTGTAAATGACACTACTACTGGTATGTATATGATGTACCATAGAATCCAAAAAGGAGACAAAATAATATCTTTCCTTAATTTCAAATCAATACCATATACCGTTGAAGAAGAAGCTTCATATAAGGCAATGATTTCTACAATTGAATTTAAATAATTGAATATAGGTATTAAAAAGCTACTCCGGGATTTGCTCCGGAGTAGCTTTTTAATAAAACAGCAGTTATATTTTTTTATTTCGTCAGCAGGACGATGCATTCTGCATGAGGAGTATTCGGAAACTGATCGACGCCTACCGTTTTTATGAGGCTATATCCAGATTCCTTAAGCATATCCAAATCAGCTACTAAAGCTTTTGGGTTGCAGGAAACATAAATAAGTTCTTTTGCACCGAAAGAAATAATATCTCTCATGGCTTTAGGGTGTACTCCGCTTCTTGGAGGGTCGATTATTATGACGTCTGGTTTAACCTGAAGTTTTGAAACTTCGGTAGCAACATCACCTGCTATATAGTGGGCATTTGTGATGTTGTTTGCAATGCAGTTCTCTTTTGCCATTTCAACAGCTTCTTCAATCAGCTCTATTCCGTAAACTTCTTTTGCGTTTTCAGAAATGATAATACCGATTGTACCCGTTCCGCTGTAAAGGTCATATACTATTTTATCTTTTTTGTCGCCAAGCATTTCTTTGGTTACGCTGTAAAGAACCTCTGCACACTTCGTATTTGTCTGGAAGAATGAAAAGGGGGATATTTTAAATTTAAGACCCAACAATTCATCGTAAAAATAATCTTTTCCGAAAAGTATCTGTTGGCTGTCGCAAATTACCGCATCTGAGTATGAATCATTAATAGTATGCAGTATGCCCGCTATTTTCCCGTCTAACACGAGGTTTTGAAGCAGGCTTACATATTCGCTCATGTCGAAGTCTATTTGAGATGTAGTTACGATATTTACGAGTATTTCGCCAGTGTTTTGGCCTTTTCGGACAACCAGATGCCTAAGGTATCCAAGGTGACTCATTACTTTGTAAAAAGGCAGTTCTTGAGTCCTGAAGTATGAGCATGTAGTAGAAAGAATTTTTCTATAGTCTGAATCCACAATTTTACAGGTATCCACAAGTACTATGCTGTTGCTTCTAGTTGTCATATGCATTCCAAGTGAAAGCGGGGCATCCTTTTCTTCATTTCCGAAGGTAAACTCCATTTTATTTTTGTAGCCCTGACTTATCGGACTCGGAACCATTTCAAGTCCCTCGAATTCAAGGTGTCCAGCGGATATAAACATATCTTTTATTTGATTCTTCTTAAGCTCTATCTGCTTTTCGTATGGAACTGAAAGCAGGGAACAACCGCCGCAGACTCTGTAGTGATTGCAAACATCTTCGGTTTCTAGGGGCGAGTTTTCTACGGTTTCGAGTATTTTTGCGTCGATTTTGTTTTTTCTGATTTTTTTTATAAGCACTTTTACTTTTTGGCCCGGAATTCCGTTTTTATAAACAATCTTGCTGTCTTCGTAATAAGTTATTCCTTCGCCTCCAAATTTTAATTCGTCAACGGTAATTTCTATAAGTTCGCGTTTTTTCATATTTTAGTATTGGCGTGGATTTAATGCCAAACTCCTTTCGAGTTGTAATATTTTGGGTACTTATTTCATGTAAGGCGCCAAAAGCTCCATTTCTGCTTCGGTAAGTTCTCTGTATTGCCCAGGTTCAAGTTTTTCGTCTAAAACTATTGGTCCCATGGTCATTCTTTTTAGATAGGTTACGTTTTTATCTATTGCTTCAAACATCCTTTTAATCTGATGGAACTTGCCTTCTCTGATTGTAATTCTGCATTTTGATTCGTTTCCAGTTTCTAATATCTCCAGTTTTGCAGGAAGGCATCTATAGGTTTCGTCTTTAAATAAAATTCCTTTTGCAAATGCCTGTACATCTTTATCTGTAAGTTTGCCACCTTCTATATGGGCATAATAGAGTTTGTCTACATGCTTTTTAGGAGTCAGAAGATTGTGTGAAAGTTTGCCGTCGTTGGTAAGTATAAGCAGTCCTTCGGTATCTTTATCCAGTCTTCCTACTGGAAATGGATCGAATATCTGCTCTTCAACTGATAAAAGGTCTATGACAGTTTCGTCATAATTATCTCGAGTTGCAGATACTACGTTTTGTGGCTTATTCATCATAATATATATTTTTTCCCTGTATTTTACCACATCATCCAGATGCTTAACTTCATCTTTTTCTAAATCAACTTGCTGGGAAACATCTTTAATGATAGTTCCATTTACTGATATTTTTCCATTTTTAGCATCGAGTTTAATGTCTTTTCTCGAGCCGTAGCCCATGTTTGCAAGAAGTTTATCTACTCTCATTTTTTTCATTATAATTTCTCCAATTCTTTAATATGCGGGTTATAATATTCTCCAATTTTTATTGTAATAATTTTTCAAGGTTCCATCTTTAACTTTTCCGTATCCGAGGGGATGGCCATCGACACAGATGATTGTAAAACCGTCTTTGTTATCTACGAATATGGTTTCACATTTAAGATACTTTATCAGATTATCATCATCTGATTCTAAATCCATTGTATTCTTAAAGTCGCTTTTTTTCATGGCCATAATAAATGCGGAACTTGGGGAAAAAGACTTACCTTTAATTTCGCCTATATAAAGGCCGTTTCGCACTATTTTAATACCTTTTAATTCTATTTTCAAATCAAGCTCTTTATATATTTTACCATTTTCTACGATGAATTCTCCTTCAATTTCAATATTCATTTCGTTTTTTTCGAAATCGAGATATTCTTGTGGAAGAGATTTTCTATCTAAATACTTTGATTTTAAACTAATTTTGTCTTTTATATTTTTTGAACTTAGTTTTTCAGGGGCATCAGTCTGAGCGTTGTCAGGGTCTTTTATTGATTTAAGTTTCTCTGATTTTTTTTGGAGCAGACAAAGGAAATGGCCTTCTCCATTGATTTTATGAGGAAACAATCTTGCTGATTCGGTAAGCCCATATCCTTCTACAAATCCATGTGAAGCAGGTATTTTAATTGCTTTGAAATTTTGATTATTTTCCAGAAATTCCAGTAGCTGTTTTTCGTTTTCTTCGAGATTGAAGGTGCAGGTAGAATACATCATAAGTCCGCCAATCTTAAGCATATCAGCTGCATATGGAAGTATTGTTTTTTGCATATCTGGATTTTCTTTCCTTGAATTGTCGTAGGTTTTTATTAAATCTGGATCTTTTCGGAACATACCTTCTCCTGAACACGGTACATCAAGAAGTATTCTGTCGAAATATTCTTCAAACCTGGACGCCAATTTTTGCGGGGAAGTGCTTGAAATAAGAGCATTTGAAATCCCTTGCATCTCAACATTTCTAAGTACTGCTTTTATTCTTTGATTAGAAATGTCGTTGCTTACTAATATGCCGGTGTTATTTAATTTAGAGGCGATCTGAGTAGTTTTACCTCCAGGTGCGCTGCATAAATCCAGGACTTTCATATTTTCATGAATATCTAAATATTCCACTGGAGACATTGCTGAAGGTTCTTGAATATAATATAGACCTGCATTGTAATAAGGGCTTTTTGCGGGCCTTGTGGCATCATTATAGTAGTATCCTGAAGGACACCAGGGGATGGAAAAAAGCATCATTTCTGAAAGTTTGCTTTTATATACGCCCTCAAATTCCTCGTTTGAAATTTTCAAATTGTTTATTCTCAAGCCAGAATATTTTGGCTCGTCATAGGTTTTTATAAATTCATCGTACTCACTGCCCAAAAGTGATTTCATTTCTTTTAAAAATATATCTGGTAAATTTTGCATAAAATTCCTTTGCTAATCAGAAGTTATTAACACTCTATTATATCTATTTTTTGAGTTTTATACAATTCTTTATTTCAATTTAAGATAAAAAGGTTTATATAATTAACAATTATTGCATATGATTATGGTATAATATCAAAGAGAACACAATTCAGACGTGGGATATTCCAGCTGGATTTTATAGAAAGAGGAAAAGATGGATTTTAAAGAATTTGATTTAAGCGAAGATATATTAAAGGCAATAGAAATAGTGGGTTATAAAAAACCGACAAAGGTTCAGGATCAAGTTATACCGGAGATGTTAATATGTAAAGAGGTTCTTATTTTTGAAAAAACTGGTGAAGGTAAAACGGCTTCATTCGCAATACCCATATGCGAAAAACTCGATTGGGAAATTAATTCACCTCAAGCTCTTGTGGTTGCACCAACTAGAGAACTTGCTATTCAAATTGCAAATGAAATGAGTAATATTGGTAAATATAAGCGTTTAAATGCGCAACCTATATATGGAAAACAGGACTTTGATGAAGAAAAGACTCTTTTGAAACAAAAATGTCATGTAGTGGTAGCAACTGTTGGACGATTATTTGATCATATTGAAAGAGGTACCATTGACCTGAGCCGGATTAAATATTTCGTACTTGATGAATTTGACGAGCTCACGAAAACAGGTTTTATTGAAAAAGTAAATGAAATTATTGCGTCTCTTCCAAAGGAGAGACAAAATGTTTTCGCTTCGGCAACTATACCAGAAAATATAGATAAGATAACCAGGAACTATTTGGATTCGCCTTTTGTATATGACTACAGAGGCAATTTAGGAACTGAACAAGAAGGTAGCAATATAGAAGAGAGTTATATCTGTGTAGACACTACCTTTGATTTTTCAAATGAAACCAAGAAGAAAAGCGATTTTGAAAAACGAATGGCTATACTTCAGGCTGTCATATTTCAAGAGAAGGCATTGAAAATAATAGTTTTTTGCAATACACAGTTGCTTGTTGAAAATATATACAGCGAGCTTATCAGAGATTGTGAAAGCCTGTTTAAAATTCATGGAGATATGACGCAACGAGACCGTATAAAGGCTTTAAAGGGATTTGCAAATTATGGAAATACAATTCTTGTCTCGACGAATGTCACTGCCAGGGGTATCCATGTCGATGATGTGGATTTGATTTTAAATTTTGAAATGCCATTTGAATCCGAGAAATACACACATAGGATAGGCAGAACAGCAAGAGCGGGGAAAAGCGGGAAAGCTGTTACTATTGTGGGAATAAGCCAGCTAAATAAATTTTTGGAACAAAATGTTGAAAGAAAAGAAATTTCAGAGTATGAAATTTATGGAATCCCAAATAAGTCTGAATTTAGATTGTGTTTTTCGAAATTTAATTTAACAAACAGTAATTTTATTGAAAAACAAAAAATGGATCCATCGGTTACAAAGTTGTATTTTGGTGGTGGTAAAAACAAAAAACTTAGAGCAACTGATTTTGTGGGTACGCTTTGCAGTATTGATGGCGTAGATGCCGAGGATATAGGGGTCATAAAACTTGGTCTGGATCATACGCTGATTGATGTTCTAAATGGAAAAGGTAAAATTGTTGTAAATGGTATGAAAGAAAAAAAAGTCAAGGGTAAAAAACTGAAGATTAATATAGCAAGGAATCAATAATGAAAATCGAATAAAACGTTGAAATATAAATGGTTTCATGATAGAATGATAATAATATAAAAAACAGGAGGTTACTTATGAAAAGTATAACTACAAGCAAGGCTCCGGCAGCAATTGGACCGTATTCTCAAGGCAAGGACATTGGCAGCATGGTATTCACATCGGGACAGTTGCCAATAAATATGGAAACTGGTTTTATGGAAGCTGAGATTAAGGCGGCAACAAAAGCGTCGCTTGACAATGTGAAAGCAATTTTAGAAGAAGCAGGGCTTACTATGGACGATGTTGTAAAAACAACTGTGTTTATAAGCGATATGGAAAACTTTGGAGAAATGAATGAGGTTTATTCGACTTTTTTTGGAAAAAATGCGCCAGCAAGATCATGTGTTCAAGTTGCAAGACTTCCTAAGGATGCATTGGTAGAAATTGAAGCCATTGCAGTAAGAGGATAACATGAAGATTACAGTAGTAGGACTCGGATCGGGAGATATTTCCAGCATTAGTCTCAAAGCCTATGAGTTGCTTACGAAGTCAGAAAATGTGTACCTTAGAACAGAAAAACATCCTGTGGTTGAAGTTTTGACAGAAAAAGGAATGGAATATAAAAGTTTTGATTATATTTATGACAGCTCAAAGGATTTTGAGAGCTGCTATGAAGAAATAGCAAGTCTGATTTTAGCGAAATCTCAAATTAACGATATTGTATATGCTGTTCCAGGGCATCCATGTGTAGCCGAAAAAACAGTGAAAAAATTGATGGATGAAGATAAAACTGGTAAAATAGACTTGGAAATTGTTTCTTCTACCAGTTTTTTAGACGATATGTTTGTATATTTGAAATTTGATCCGTCGGAAGGATTTTCTCTTATAGACGCTTTAGATTTTGATGAAAGACGCATCGGTCTAAACACGAATCTTGTGTTCACTCAAGTCTATAATAACGTGGTTGCATCAGACTTAAAATTAAAATTATTAAATGTTATAAGTGATGAAACCGATGTTGTGATATTTAAGGCTGCAGGGATAAAGGGGCTTGAAGAAAAAATAACTGTTAAATTATATGATTTAGATAGAACTAAATTTGAATTTGATTATTTGACAAGTGTATTTATACCGCTTCCCTATGAACCTAAAAATGAAAGTCTGAATGATTTCGTGAATATGATTGCAACCCTAAGAGGCGAAAATGGTTGTCCCTGGGACAAGGAACAGACAAGGGAATCTCTTGTGCCACATTTTTTCGATGAACTGAGAGAATTTGATGAAGCAATAAAAAATGATGATATTGAAAATATGATTGAAGAATTAGGAGATTTGCTTCTTCACATAGTACTTCAATCCCAGATTGGGAGCGAAGATGAACTATTCGATATACACGATGTGATTGATGTTATAAGTGAAAAAATAATTCGAAGACATCCTCATGTGTTTGGAAATGAAGAAGCTTTAACCAAAGAAGACGTCGATGTTATATGGGAAAGAGTAAAAAAAGAAGAAAAAACAACAAAATAACTTAAAACACTTGACTTAATGGCGTTTTTTTGATAAAACTATAAGACAAGAGGTTAAAATTTTTAAATACTTACAATTTGCAGTATTTAATAAAAAGTATGAATTACCAGATTTTTTCGTTTCAAGTTGTAGGATTTTTATTAACTTTTATTA
>JBATTG010000081.1:0-1967 GCA_049670425.1 Proteocatella sp. | reverse complement strand
AAACATTCACTGATGAATCAAAACAACAATTAAATAATGGAATTTGGGGTGTTACACTTTTGCATTGCATTTTGTTACAGAAAACTGTTGCAAAATACATCCAAAATATAATGTTCTTTTGCATTCTTGTATGGAACACCTGTGTCTGCACTGCTCATTTTAGATTCGAGACAATCAAGCTTTTTTACAAAAACCGTACTGTCACAAACTAAGAGAAGCGGCTTGTCATTGACATAAACAAGATACTCACCAAACTTTTTTTGTATAGAATTTTGCCCATGCCTTGGATTTGGTCACAAACAAACTCTATGTATTCTACGGATGCATCCATTATTTTATGCACCATTTTTTCCATTGCTCAATTCGTTTTCCTTTATCGCCTTGCTTTTCATCATAAGCAAATTGATGCAGAAGGTCACAAGGAAAATCTTCACATTGACCACAATGTTCCTTTCTTTTATTTTCGCAACATGATTTTACAGGGCAATTGTCACCCTAAAAAGGTTTTTGAATATTAAGACAACCTTTGCAGTTCACCTGCTCTTTGTACTCGCATTCACCACATAAGATGCCGCATCTTGATTCAATCATATTATATATTCCTCCTGTTTTTATCATAGTATAGCACTCAAAACACGACATCTGTATGTCATCATTCGGAATATTGTTTGAGAGCATTTTTTAAACGAAGTCGCAGCAAGCCTCGAAGTTCTTTGGGTTCTATCAATTCAGCTTTTTCTCCAAAACTGAGTATCCAATCCAATAAATAATTTTGATTGGTAAACGGAAAAGAAAAACAAAGTTTTTCGTTCTCAACTTCATGAAAATTGTTCGCCCCATATTCCTCAATTAAGCGATATTTCTCGCTCTTTTCAAAAAGTATTACAGCTTGTATTTCATCTGTAAAATAGTTGCTAAAGCTAAGTTTTTCCTTGGGAATTTCTTGAAATTCAAAGTGTTGGTCAGTTTGCTTCATGTCACAGATTCGGTTGAGCTTATACAGTCTAAATCCTTTTTTGTCGTGATCAAATCCCAAAACATACCAATTTGACCATTGAAAAATCACAAGATGTGGGTCGAGGACAACCTGTCGCTCGCCATTATTATTGAAATATACAAATGAAATTATAGTGGCGGTCTCAATACTATGTTGCAGCATTTCAATTTTAGGAGCAAGCGTGTTTTTGTAGTGAGAGGACAAGTCGATTAGTATATGGTTTGAAGCATAAATATTATCTTTATGTGCGGAGAATTTTTCAATGATATTTTGATATTTTCTGTTAAGGGATACGCTATCCAGAGAAGATAGTCCTGTGAAAATTGCCTGCAAATCTCCGGCTGTGAACAGTGTTTTGTCAATTTTACAATTTTCTAATATAGAAACACCGCCGTTTATACCTTGTATGGTAACAATTGGGATTCCCGCTTTGCAAATGTCTTCGATATCCCTGTTTATAGTTCTCCTGGACACTTCAAATCTTACAGCAAGATCGGGAGCTGTCATTTTTTCATTTTGAAGCAATAAAGTTATAATACCAATCAATCTGTCTATCTTCATAGCGGCCTCCATTATATAAAATTTGGTCATTTAGGAAGGTTTCATAGTGTACTGATACGTTTGATTTTGCTTTAAATTAAAATAATGCAATGATATAGAAACATCTTATCATGACAACTTATAAAAAACAATCGAACAAATTTAAACTTAAATCAATACCGTTTCGCGATACAGTACCAACCGGTATATTTTTCACTAGGTCGCCAGATAGACCTAATAGCATCGGTATCAGTGATGTGAAAATAACTAAAATTTATGAAAATATAATAGAGTTTGAAGGCGCTGATATGTTAGATGGTTAACCTTTGATAGATATAACCATTTATAGCAAACTATCCATACTAGTTTTCTAACAAAAATGACAATGTAGGTTCACAAAGGAAATGAAATACTCAGTAAAGTTTGTGAT